>NZ_NOXS01000032.1:302900-605801 GCF_002251735.1 Elstera cyanobacteriorum
CGGTCGTTATAGACCGACAGCAGCACGGCAATCAGACCGGCGGTAATCACCGCATCACTGCCCGCCTGAAAATGCAGCCGCCCGTCGCGGACATCGGGAACGATCCAGACTTGGCTTTGGCAACCGCGCACCTTATGGGCCTCGGTCTGAAACTCGGACGGCAACGGCGGCAAACCCTGCCCAAGCTCGATGATATATTGATAGCGCTCCTGCCAATCGGGCAGCGCCTCGAAGGTTTCGATCAGTTCGGCCTGCGCCTCAGAAATTGGCAGAAGATGCGTCATTTCAGTTAGTTCCTACGGCTTCTTCACGTCGATTTGTTCCAGCCCGGCGCGGGCTTGATCCCCGGCGGCGCTCTCGGGCGCCAGCGCCAGCACGCGCAGCCAATCGGCGCGCGCCCCCGGCTTATCGCCCTTCATCGCCTTCACCGCCCCGCGTTCCGCCAGCGCGTCGGGCGCATCGGGCCGCAGCGTGAGCGCGCGAGCGATATCTTCTTCCGCCAAGTCTGCCGTACCGATTTGGCGGTAGGCAGCAGCACGAAAAACCAGCGCCTCGCTGCGCCGGGGGGCAACCTCGAGCGCCAGATTAAGATCGTCCACCGCTTCCCACGGCTGTTTCAAATCCAGACGGACCATCGCCCGGTCGATCAAGAAATCGGCATCACGGGGGCGGCGTTTCAAGGCCTCGGTCTGCAAGGACAGCGCGCGGTTCGGATCGCGCGCCAGCAGCCATGCCTGCGCCGCCTGGGCATAGAGATCGGGCGCCAGATCGGCCCGCCGCGCGGCCGCCTCATGGGCCAAAGCTTCGAGATCGGGGGCGGCATAGTCCGGGCGGCCATAGCGGATCATCGCGACAGCGGCGCAATGCCGGGCCGCCAAACCGCCGCCCTGTTCGGCCCAAGTACGCGCTATTTCATGGGCTTGCAGCGGATCGCTGGCGGTCGTGCGCAGGCAATTTTCATAGCGCGCCGCCTCCGCCCCCCCCAGCGCCAAGGGCCGTTGCGCGGGCTTCTGCGTTGCCGCCTGGGCGCCCGCTGCCAGCAGAAGAAGGCCGAGAGAGACTTTCGCCGCAAAATGCACGATTGCTTCCTTGGGATTTGAACCATCGCAGCCTATATAGGCCTCATGACCGAGGCTCAAGATGCTTTGCCCCCGCTTTTCTGTTTTGGCTACGGCTTTTCTGCCCAGGCTGCCGCGCGTTTATGGCAAAGCCGGGGGGGCCGGGTCATCGGTACAACGCGCGACGCCAGCAAGCTGAAGGCGATGCGGGCGGAGAATATCGAAGCCCTGTTGTTCGATACGGTGCCCGCCGATAGCCTGCTAACGGCTGGGGCCATACTCTCCTCTGTCGCGCCGTTGGACGATGGCAGCGACCCGGTGCTGGCGCGTTATGGCAGCGTGCTGGCCGCGAGTGCGGCGCGCTGGATCGGCTATCTCTCCACCACCGGCGTCTATGGCGAGGCGGAGGGCGGTTGGATCGATGAAACCGCCCCGCGCGCGCCAACGACCGACCGGGGCCGCCGCCGCGTGCAGGCAGAAGATAGTTGGCTGGCCCTGCACCACGACCACGGGCTGCCGGTACACCTGTTCCGCCTTAGCGGCATTTATGGGCCGGGCCGCTCGGCCCTACAAACCGTGCTGTCAGGCCGGGCGCAACGGATCGACAAACCTGGGCAAGTGTTTAATCGCATCCATGTCGAGGATATTGCGACAACCCTTTGGGTTTCTTGGGAAAAACCCAATCCGGGGTGCGCCTATAATCTCGCAGACGATGAACCCGCCCCGCCGCAGGATGTGATCGCTTTCGCCTGTGACCTTGCTGGGGTGCCCCTACCGCCGCTAGTGCCCTTTGAAGCGGCGCAACTCTCGCCGATGGCGCGCAGCTTCTATGCGGAAAACAAGCGTTTAAAAAACGCGAAAATTAAGGCGGAATTAGGCGTTAGCCTGCGCTTCCCCACCTACCGCGAGGGGCTGACGGCGGAATGGCAGACCCGCGCCAAAGGTTGAGCAGTTTCGCTTGCAGCCGGGCCGCTGGATGGCCATATGGGTACCATCATGATAAGCAAGAAGAAACTGATCCCGGCCCTCGCCGCAGCACTTCTGCTGCTGCCGAGTTGTGCCCCCTCGGGCATGTCGCGCGTCAGTCAGACCGATATTAGCAGCGCCTATACCCGCACCGATCTGTCGGTCGCGGCGGCCCGTGGTCCCGTGCCGGTGATTTTCAGCGGAACCATTCCTGCCACCGATCAAAGCAAGGCAGAAGCGGCACTGCTGGCCGCCCTACCGCGCTATTATGTTGCGGGTCTCACCTGGCGCCCCGCTACGGCCAACGACGCTGGCACCCGGCTGGTTTTCGCCTTCGGGGCCGAACCGATTTTCCCGCCGGACCGCCTGTGCGGCCTGGCGCCGCGCCTCACCCTGACGCCCCCCTCGGCCAGCACGCCAATCCAGGTGGCAGCCGCCTATTGCCGGGGACCGTCGGCCCTCTCCTCGACCGTTGGCGATGTGATCGATCCAGCGGGTATAACAGGGGAGCGCGCTGCCAACCTGATCAGCGGCATGGCCAATGCGCTGTTGCCGCTGCATACCCCGGGCGACGATGATTTTCGCCGCCCGCTGTTCCTGCGCACGGGCAGCTAAGCTTTTTAGCCCTTTTTTGTGGCTTTCTTCGGGACTGATCCGCACGACGCAGGCACAGGCACCCGTTCGGCCATTTTGAACCCCGCCGCCTCCGCCCGCTGCTGCTGCACCTGATAGCGGCCTTTGCTGCGGGCGGGGCAATCAATGGCCATTCCCGCCTCCACCAACAAGGCTGAAACGTCTAGCCCCTCGATCTCGCAGACGCCGGGGCGGGCGTTCTCCTGCTTCTCAGCAGTCGGATCAAAGTGGCAATAGACCCGGCGCGCCGCGATGCGGCGGTGCAACCAGCCGCGCGCTTCAATTTCGACTGGGCTGCCGAGCGGTGCCGTCGCGATCCCATGCAGGCGGATCGTCTCCACCCCAATCCGCACGGTCGCCGCGCCGACAATTTCGGGGAAGCCTTCTACCGTCTCCGGCGAAACGGCCGCCGGGGCACAGCCTGCCATCAGTGCGAGCGCCAGCGCCACTAGGATTGCAGGCGTTGCCATTGGTCCGCCGTCACTTTGCCAGTAGCCGGTGCCCCGACCGAGGATTGCCAGGCTTCCACTGCCCGCCGCGTCTTGCTGCCCATCTTGCCATCCAGCGGCCCGGGATCAAAACCACGCGCCTTCAAGGCCGACTGCAATTGACGGACCGAAGGGACCACCGCAACCGTCTGGCCGCCGCCGCCCGGCATCGCCCCGGGGGTATTGATCAGCGACATGGCAGGGGTTCCCGCGCATTTCGCCGCTAGGATTGAACAGTTCCAGAAATACCCCGGCGGTTTGCCGGTCATCGTCCCGCCCGCCGAATATTCGCAGGTACAGGTGGTTTCCGCCTGACAGGCGCGGGCGCCGAGCGTGCTGGGACTACAGGTCTGCGCCTGCGCCGTGCCCGCCGCCAGCCCCAAAACGACGCCAGCCAACAATTGGGTGAACCGCATAAAAGCCTCCCCCGAAGAGCAATCTCGCGGCGAGTGTAGCGCGGTGTATCACAGGCTTGGAGAGGCAGTGTTTGCCTAGCGCAAGCGCGGCTGCAAGGCGCTGATCAGCAGCGTGCGCGCCACCGGTAGCGGTTTGCCGAGGCTTTTGGCGGCCTCGGTCAGCGCCGGGCCGATGCGATTGAGCCGGTCAAGCCCTTCGCCGAAGTCCCCGCCGGGATGCAGGCCGGTTTCGCGCAGCAGACACTCTTCAAGCCGCCCATAATGTTCCAGCCATTCATTGCCGCCCAGCCCGTCGATGAACAGTAGCGCCGCTTCATAAACCTCCGGCACGGGCATGCGTTCGGGCAGCAGACCATCGAGCAAGGCCGTCGCGGCGGAAATCGCCAGCAGTTTCGGCGGCGCGCCGAAATGGCGCAAGGCCGGGGCTTCGGCAGGCTCCAGCGCCCAATAGCCAAGACCGCCCTCGCTGCGGCTATTCCATCCGGCAATCACCCGGGTTCCCGGCTGGCGCCAAGGTGCCTTCGCCCCCGACCCGCGATGAAAACCGAGGTGCCGCCCATATCCATCGGTCAGCACGCTCAGCACGACGCCGGACTCGCCCTGGGGCCGGAGCGATAGGATAATCCCCTCATCGCGCCAGCGCATCGCCCGGGCCTCAGGCTTTGAAGTTCAGGCCGATGGCAGAATAGATCGACCGGTCTTCGGTCCAATTTTCCCGCACTTTCACGTGCAGGAACAGATGCACCGTGCGCTCGAAATGCTTCATCATCTCGCGCCGGGCAGCTTGGCCGATGGCTTTGATCTTCTGTCCATTGGCGCCGATGACGATCATTTTCTGGCCGGGCCGCTCCAGCGTGATCGTCTGTTCGATGCGCACTGACCCATCGGGGCGTTCCTGCCACTGATCGGTCTGCACCACCAACGCGTAAGGCAGCTCGTCCTGCAATTGCAGGAACAATTGTTCGCGCGTCAGCTCCGCCGCGATCAGGCGCAGCGACGTATCGGCAAGCTGATCTTCGGGATAATGCCACGGCCCGGCGGGCACGCGCTTGGCCAAGTCTTGCAACAGATCCTTAACGCCCGACCCCGACAGGGCCGAGACCATGAAGGTCGCGGCAAAATGCACCCGCTCGTTAATCATTTTTGCGAGGTCGAGCAGTTTCGGGCGCTCAACCAGATCGACCTTGTTCAGCACCAGCAGCAGCGGCGCCTTGGCTTTCGACAGTCCCTCGAGGATCGCTTCCTGTTCGGCGTTGAGGCCCTTGCGCGCGTCGATGAGATAAAGGATCGCATCGACATCCTGCGTGCTATCCCACGCCGCCGAGATCATCGACCGTTCCAGCCGCCGCTTGGCGCCGGAGAAAATGCCCGGCGTATCGACCAGCACGATCTGCGCCTCGCCCGACATGGCAATCCCCAGGGTGCGGGCGCGCGTAGTTTGCGCTTTCGGCGTGACGATGGAGATTTTAGCGCCGACCAGAGCATTCAGTAGCGTCGATTTCCCGGCGTTCGGCGACCCGACGAGCGAGACGAACCCGCAGCGGGCATTTTCGGGGCCGGTATCCCCGGTGGTCAGCGGCGGCACATCGGTCATTTCGAAACTTTACTCAGCATGGCCGCGGCGGCTCCTTGTTCGGCAACTTTCTTCGACGGTCCGCGCCCGGTGGCCGTGCCGTGGCCTTCAATGCGCACAGCAACGTCGAAGACGGGGGCATGGGGCGGCCCATCCTGGGCGACAACATCATAGGCGGGCAACGGCAAACCGCGCCCCAGCGCCCATTCCTGAAGTTTGGTTTTATTATCGGTCGGCGGCGCCGACCGAACGGTCAGCAAATCCTGCCAGAAATGTTGAATGAACCCGCGCGCCGCCGGAAGCCCGCCGTCAAGATAGAGCGCGGCAATCACCGCCTCCATCGCATCGGCGAGAATATTGGCGTTCAGCCGATGGTTATCTTTCTGATCGTTCTTAGCGAAAACGATATAATCGCCCAAGCTCAGTTTCTTGGCGATGTCCGCCAGCGCGTCGCGCTTAACCAGATGGGCGAGGCGACGGGCGAGATCGCCTTCCGCCTCGTTGCGGGCATGGAACAGGGTTTCGGCGATGATCAGGCCGAGCACCCGGTCGCCCAAGAACTCCAGCCGCTCATTCCCCCGGTCATTGCGGCCGACCGCCGAGGCGTGAATCAGCGCCTGCGCCAAAAACTCCGGGTTCTGAAAACGATAGCCAATCGCCTCCATCAGCCGCGTTTGCGGCAGATTGGGGGCGGTCATCCGGGCGCGGGACGTCATGAAGGCTTAGTCCATCCCCTGCCCGATGCGACCGAAGCGCAGGGTCCACGGCAGTTCCCAGAAGCGGAACAGCGACCCATCGACCGACAGCCAAATGATCTGCGCCTTGCCGACGAGATTTTCGACCGGGACATAGCCGACCGACGCGCGACTATCTTCCGACCCGTCGCGATTGTCGCCCATCATAAAGAGATGACCCGCCGGAACTTCGAAAACGCGGGTATTATCCATCGGACCATTGTCCGACTGTTCGATGATGATGTGCTTCGTCCCGGTGCCCGGCAGGGTTTCTTCGTACCGGCGGGTGCGGACGGTATAGCCGGATTCGGTGCGGTAGACGTAATCATCGAGATAGCGGCGCTCGACCACCTTATCGTTGATATACAGCCGCCCTTCGCGCATCTGAATCTTATCGCCGGGCAAGCCGATCACACGCTTGATATAATCGGTCTTATTGTCCTGCGGCGTCTTGAAGACGGCAACATCGCCACGCGCGGGCAGCGTGTCGGACGTGCGGCCGGAGAAAATCGGCGGGCTAAGCGGGAAAGAATGGCGGCTATAGCCATAAGAATATTTGGTGACGAACACATAATCGCCGACCAGCAGCGTTGGGATCATCGAGCCGGACGGGATATTGAACGGTTCCGCCAGAAAGGAGCGAATCCCAAGGGCGATCACCACGGCAATCGTCACCTGACGGATAACATCCCACCAGCCGCCGCTTTTGCTGGCCGCCGAATTCTTGGACACGCCTTGGTTCATCGCTTCTCAATCCACCGTAGGAGTGGCCTTATTTGGCCACCCGGGCTTCGCGATACAAGATATAGAGTCCGCTGGCAATAACGATCGCGCTGCCCGTCACCACCGCTTGGGTCGGCAGAACGCCCAAAACGACCGCCTCGATCCCCACGGCCCATAGCATCGCCGTATAATCGAACGGGCCAACAACCGAAACCGGGGCTAACGTAAAAGCCCGCGTCATCAAAACCTGCGCGACCCCGCCAATGAGCCCAACGCCGACCATCACGGCGACATCGTGAAAACTGGTCGGCCAAATTCCGATAAACGGCAGGGACGCCGCGCCAAGCAGGGTCGTGAAGCTGGTAAAATAGAAAACCGTTACCACCGACGGCTCGCTATTGCCGATCCGCCGGATCAAGACGCTGACGATCGCATAGGTAAAAGCGCCAATAACGGGCAGCAGCGACCAGAGCGTAAAACTATCGCCGCCCGGCTGGACGATATAGAGCACCCCGGCAAAGCCTGCAGAAACGGCCAACCAATGGACAAGCCGCACCTTATCCCCGCCCAAAACCCCTGATAGCGCCGTCATAAAGAGCGGTGCGGAAAAGCCGAGCGCGACGACGCCCGAGACCGGCAAATATTTGTAGGCGGTGAAGAAGCAGATCATCGAAATCGTGCCAAACAGGCAGCGCAGCACATGCAGCTTCGGGTTACGGGTGCGCAGAATGCGGAACCCCCCAGCGCGCTGCAAAATCCATAAAACCGGGATCAGGGCAAAAAGACTGCGGGCAAACAGAATCTGAAACGTGTGATAGCCCGAGGTCGCCATCACTTTGATCAGAAAATCCATAATGGTGAACAGCCCCGCCGCCCCGCACATGCAGGCAATGCCGGTTAATACCGCCTCGCGCGACGATTGCGCCGAAAGCGCCTGGGTCATACCGCACCATTCCGTGTGAAAGAGGAGGAGAGCAAAAGTGCCGCAGGGGGTGCCCTAGGCGCCGATTTTCTGCTTTTTCCCAACCATGATGCGTGTATCGTGCGCTGCGATTGGTTGCAGCGTCAATCATCAAAAGCCGCTTGTTGATGCAGGGATTGCACATCTGATGAGCAGGCTTGCGGGATCGACGTTCTTGTTTTATTCTAAGCATCGTTCCGAGGATTCCATGTCCCTGCCCGCCGTTCTACCCGCCTGGCTTGAAACCGCTGTTGCGTTGGCCGATGCTGCCCGCCCGATTGCCAACCATTATTTCCGCTCGCGCCTGTCGGTGAACAGCAAGGCCGATCAATCGCCGGTCACCATTGCCGACCAGCAGATCGAAGCGGTAATGCGGGAGATTCTGGCCAAAGCCCACCCGGATCACGGTATTCTGGGGGAAGAACATGGGCCGGACCGCACCGATGCCGATTTCGTCTGGGTGCTCGATCCCATCGACGGTACCCGCGCATTCATCTGCGGGGTGCCGACCTTCGGAACGCTGATCGCGCTGTGCTATCGGGGGCAGCCGATCCTCGGGGTCGTCGATCACCCGGCCCTCGGCGAACGCTGGGTCGGCGGCACGGGTCTGCCGACCACCTGGAACGGCGAACCGTGCCAGACCCGCGCCTGCACGCGCTTGGCCGACGCCTATCTGTTCGCGACCAGCCCGGATATGTTCAAGGGCGCCGACGCCGATAGCTTCACCCGGCTCACCAGCCGCGCCAAGGAACGCCGCTACGGTCTCGATTGCTTTGCCGCCGGGTTGATCGCGGGCGGCCATATCGATGCGATGGTCGAAACCTCGCTGCAACCCTATGATTACTGTGCCCTGGCGCCGGTGATCGAGCAGGCGGGCGGCAAGATCAGCGATTGGACCGGAAAGCCGCTGACCATCCATAGCGATGGCCGCATCGCCGTCGCCGCCACCGCCGCGCTGCACGGGGAAATCCTGGCGGCACTGGCTGGTTAAGACCCGAAACTGCTGCGCGCCTCGGCAAGGAGCCAGTCCCGAAACAGCGGGGCGCTCGGGTGCTCGCGGGCGCGCGCCTTCCACACCAACCAATAGCTATAGTCGCTTGGCAGATCGGGGATGAAGGGCGTCACCAGCCGCCCGTCGGCCAGCGCATCGGCAGCAAGACTGCGGCGAACCAGGGCGACGCAGCCGCCCTGCACTGCGTCTTGGATCACCAAGGCCGCATCGTCATAGACCGTGGGCGACAGGCTCGGTATCGTCTGCCCAGCCACCGCGAACCAGCGGCGCCAATTCTGCTTTGGGGTGTCGGACACCAGCCGAACCCGCGTAAGGTCGGCGGGCGTCTGAAGCGTGGCCGCAACAGCGGGCGTGCAAGCCGGAACTAGGCTTTCGCCCCCCAACCGAACTGCCTCG
The DNA here is from genome assembly GCF_002251735.1 of Elstera cyanobacteriorum. Classification (NCBI taxonomy): domain Bacteria; kingdom Pseudomonadati; phylum Pseudomonadota; class Alphaproteobacteria; order Rhodospirillales; family Rhodospirillaceae; genus Elstera; species Elstera cyanobacteriorum. Next base: position 311,861 of record NZ_NOXS01000032.1, read on the forward strand.
GCCCCCGGCCAGCCCCCAAGGCCGGAGCGCAGGGCGAGATCGAAGCGGTCGTCGGTAAAATCCCACAAGGCCACCGCCGAGGTCACGCGCACATCGACCCCCGGCACCGCTGCATAGAAGCGCGGCAGGCGCGGCAGCAACCAGCAGGCTGCCAGCGACGGCAGCACGGTGAGATGCAGCGGGCCTGCCTCTGGGGCGCGGACCTCGGCCGTCGCCGCGCCGATCAGATCCAGCGCGTCGGCGATCCGGTCCCGGTAGCGCCGCCCCGCCGCCGTTAGGGTTAACGCATGGCCCCGCCGTTCGAAGAGAGGGGCACCGAGCGCGGTTTCGAGCTGGCGAACCTGATGGCTGATCGCCGCCTGGGTTACATGAAGCTCCTGGGCCGCAAGCGTAAAATTCAAATGCCGCGCCCCGGCCTCGAAGGCCCGCAAAGCGCCCATCGGCGGCAAGCGGCGCATGGATCTTCCCCTAATATTCCTTATCGAGAGACTTAAAATAACCCGTTTTGCGAAACGGCGGAACCGGCCTTTAGTGGGGCTATCCCCGCCCCTTTTTACGAATGGATGATCCCCATGCTTGGCCTTGAAACCGCCGCCCTGCTGACCGGTTATGCCGCGCCGCTGATCGTCAGCCCCGGCCCCGGCAATACATTATTGACCAGCGCCGGGGCACGTTTAGGGGTTTCCGGCGCGGCGCGCTTCTGGATCGGCTTTGAGATCGGCAATCTGCTGCTCTGTCTACTGTACGGCCTAGGCTTCGGTACGCTGTTACACGGCGCCCCCGGCGTCCACCTAGCCCTAAAATGGGCCGGAACCGCCTATTTGCTGTATCTCGCTTGGGGGTTCGCCCGGGCGGCCTTGGCCCGAGATGCGATGGCGGAGGCGACCGCCATTCCGTTCACGCTGACGCGCGGCATCGCCAGCGTTCTGATCAACCCGAAAATCCATTCGATGATCGCGGTCATGATGGCGCAATTCCTCGATCCGCAGGCACCGTTGGTCGGCCAGACCGTGCTGATCGGGCTACTGTTCACCGCCATCAGCATCCCCTGCCACTTTCTATGGCTCTTCGCGGGGCAAGCGATCCTGCGGCGCTTTACCTCGCGCCGGGCGAGGATCGTGCAGAATGGCGCTTTCGCCCTCTGCATGATCCTCGTGGCGATTGGTCTTCAGTAATCAGGCCGTCGCCGCCGCGAAATAATGCTGGGCGAAGTCTTCGCGCAGTTTCGTCTTCAGCAGCTTGCCCGTCGCCGTATGCGGCAGTTCGGTCACGAAGACCACATCGTCCGGCAGCCACCATTTGGCGATCTTACCGTCGAAGGCGGCCAGCACCTCGTCCCGCGTCAGGCTGCTGTCGGGCTTGCGGACACAGATCAGCAAGGGCCGCTCGTCCCATTTCGGGTGCTTAAGCCCAACGGCAGCGGCCTCGGCGATCCCCGGTAGGCTGGCGGCGATATTCTCAAGCTCGATGGTGCTGATCCATTCGCCGCCCGATTTGATCACATCCTTGCTGCGATCAACGATCTGCATGCGGCCATCAGGATCGATGGTGGCGACATCGCCGGTCATAAACCAGCCATCGCGGAAAGCCGGATCGGCCTCCACCCCAAAATAGCCGCTGGCGATCCAATGGCCCTGAATCCACAAATCGCCGAAGGCTTTGCCATCGTGCGGCAGCGATTCGCCATCGGCACCGGTGATGCGCAGATCGACGCCGGAGACGACGCGCCCCTGCTTCACCTGCCGCGCCACTCTCTCCTGCGGCGGCAGGGCCTGTTCCTCGGGCGTGAGATTATTGGCAGTGCCGAGCGGGCTGGTCTCGGTCATGCCCCAAGCGTGCAGAACATAGGTGCCGAGATCGGCAAACTCCTGAATCATGCCAGCCGGGCAGGCCGCGCCGCCGATCACCACCCGGTCAACCCCATCCAGCCGCTGACCGCTGGCCTTGAGATGATCGAGCAGCATGCGCCAAATGGTCGGAACCCCAGCCATCAGCGTTACGTTTTCGGCGGCAATCAGTTCGGCCATCAGCGGCCCGGCGAGACCCGGCCCCGGCAGCACCAGCTTCGCGCCGATCAGCGGCGCCATATACGGCACGCCCCAGGCATTGACGTGGAACATCGGCACGGCGGGCAAAATCACCGACGACCGCGACACGTTGAACACATCCGGCATGGCAATCGCATAAGAATGCAGCAGGCTGGAGCGATGGGTATAGAGCACACCCTTGGGATTGCCCGTGGTGCCGGAAGTATAGCAGAGGCTGGAGGCCGTGGTTTCCGGGAACTCCAGCCAATCGAAGATGCTCGGCTGCCCGGCGATCCACTCGTCATAGCAAATCGCGTTTGGCAGGCTGGTCTCCGGCATATGGGCGCGGTCGGTTAGGATCACATAGGCTTCGATCTTTGGGCAATGGGCCGCCAGTTTTTCCATCAGCGGCACGAAGGTCAGATCAAGGCAGAGAATGCGGTCCTGGGCATGATTGATGATATAGGCGATCTGATCGGGAAACAGACGCGGATTGATCGTGTGGCAGACGGCGCCGATCCCGGAGATGCCGAAATAAAGTTCGAGATGCCGGTAGGTGTTCCACGCCAGCGTTCCGACCCGGTCGCCGAGCTTGAGACCGCAGCCGGTCAGCGCATGGGCCAATTGCCCAACCCGGGCGTAAGCGTCGGCATAGGTATATCGGTGAATATCGCCTTCGCACCGACGGCTTACGATTTCCTGCTGGCCGTTCCACCGCGCCGCATGCGCCATCAGCGGCGCGATTAGCAGCGGGCGGTTCATCATGGCTCCCAGCATTTGTTGCCTCCCCCTTACGTTATAGTTAGGGGAAGTTTACGCGAAATTCTAAACCGCGACCACCCGTTCCTCCGCCTCATCCCAGCGAAACTGCGGCGGGGTTTCCAGCAGGCATCCGCCCACCCAGCGGGGCCGACTACCGAACTGCAAAGCATCCATTTGGCCCATCACGACCGCCCCACCCCGGGCGGTGAGACGGTGGCGCCCATCCGACTGTTCCAGCAGACTAATGGGGGGACGGCAGAGATCGCGCAGGACGGGAAAAAACATCATATCGCCCAGCCAAGCGGCATCTTCCTGGGCGCAGACCGAGGCGAAAATCGCCCGCTCCGTCTCAGCTCCATTCACAACCGCGCGCAAGGCAAGGCGTTCGGTCTGGCTCAGCCCGTCGCGCAAACCAGGTAAATTGGCTAGATGACGGCGAATGGCCGCCGATAAATGCGGCAGCGCAACCCCTTCCGGCTTACGGTCGGGATCCTCGAGAATGATCGCCAAAGCCTCCAGCGGGCGTGGATCGGGCGCGCACCACAGTTCCCACAGATAGCTTGCCAGTTTGAGTTCCGGCACCGTCACCCGGCGGCGAGCGGCGAATAGATGCGCCAGCGCATCCGGCGACTGATGCCCCAGAAAATCATCGGCCTGCACCAACGATAAGGCCCGGTGCGGATGATCGGCGAACCAGGCGAGCAGCCGCATCAGGATCGATTGGTCAAAGAGATCATGCTCCACCCAGATCACCACTTCCGGGTAATCGTCGGCACGGGCAATCGCCTTATCCTGATCGATCAACTGCCCCAGCACGGCGGCCAGAATCTCGCCGTAGCGGTCGGCCAGAAAGCGGGCACGGGTTGCCCGATAGGTTTCTTCGGTCAAACCTTCCGGCGTCGGCCCGTCGCACACTGGATCGACCCAGGCGAGGAAATCGCCGCCGATCCCCGATACCCGCAGGGGTTGCGCTAGATCGGAGCCACAGCGGATATGCAGGACAGGCGCTAACTCTTTGGAATTCATAATCCTATCCAACCTTTAAGCTACAACTCTTCCGGGCTGGTCGGCCTTTAGACCGGCGTGGGGCAGAGGGTAGCACAAAATACCGGCACAAAAAATTAACGCTAATCTCTTTTAATATCGGGTCGATAGCGTAATATCCGGGTTTCAGGGCGTCGGCTATGATGCTATTAAGAAATTGGTTTTCCCGCGAAGAAGCCGGATCGGATGGAACTTAAAGTCACCTTTTGGGGCGTTCGAGGGAGCTTCCCCTGTGCCACACCGCAGCACATGCTGTACGGTGGCAATACGTCCTGCGTCTCGGTGGAGGCAGGTGGCGAGGTTATTATCCTGGATGCAGGCACTGGGCTCTGGCAGCTCGGCAAGTATCTGGTCGCCAATGGGGTCCAGGGGGCGACAATGCTGATGTCGCACACCCATACCGACCATATTATCGGCTTCCCCTTCTTCGCCCCAGCTTGGATCGGCTCGTTCCATCTCGATATTTTCGCGGGGCATCTGCGCGATAATGGCGGCGTTCGGTCGGTTTTCGCCGAACAGATGCGCGACCCGATTTTCCCGGTTTCGCTATCCCATATGGCCGCGAATATGAGTTTCCACGACTTCGAGGCGGGGGACGATCTCGTTGTCGGCAATAGCGTGCATGTAAAGACCGCACGGCTTAATCACCCGAACGGGGCGACCGGCTACCGGATTTCGGCGGGCGGGCGCAGCGTTTGCTATGTCACCGATACCGAACATTACCCGGGGCGCCGCGATCCGAACGTCATGGATCTGGTGCGCGACGCCGATGTGATGATCTACGACTCGACCTATTCCGACGACGAATATGCGCGCGGGCGCGTGGGCTGGGGGCATTCAACCTGGGAAGAAGCGATCCGCATCGGGCAGGATGCCAATGTTGGGCGCGTCTATATCTTCCACCACGATCCCGACAATACCGACGATAAAATGGCCGCCATCGAACGGCAGGCCCGCGCGGTGTGGGACCGGGTAACAATCGCGCGCGAAGGCATGGCGATCGAGCTATAATGCGTCGATACGTCAGCTTACTTTCCCTATTTACCCTCCTGGGCTGCACGGCGGCTCCTGCGTGGGAGAAAGCGGGCATTGGCCCCGAAACGCGGGAAAAGGATCTTGCCGCCTGCCGTCAGGAAATCCGCTATACGAGCGACGAAGCCCGCCGCCGCGATGCCCGAATTGCCGCAGCGCGGGGGGAAATCAGCAGCGGGCGCAGCAGCGCCTATGATAGTCTGCGCGGCGATTTAGATGCATCTACGGAACGACGCCGGGAAAGCAAAGCTTTAGCCGATTGTATGCGGGCCAAGGGCTATACAAACCGGTCCTGAGTCGCTATATTACATTTTTATTGCGCTGCACTGGGTGAGTTCACAATGATGAGCCGCTACGCGCAGGTCGAGGCCCTGCGTATGGTCCATAACCAGCTTGATCTGGAAGTTCAGGAAGAGGCCCAACGCCCGTTCCCGGATGATGGGAAGCTGCGTCGGCTCAAAAGCCAGAAACTCCAGATCAAAGACCGCATTTCCCGGCTTATGGCGCAGCGCGGTCTGGCGATGCGGGCGGTTTTGCGCTAGAACCGCCCCCGGTTCGAACCAGCAAAGGCCGCCGCTGTCATGCCCGCTTCCCTCCGCCGTCTTCTTGGGGCCTTGGGCATCCTTATCTTTCTATTCCTATATGTCGTCGCGGTCGTGAACCTGCGATTTTTGCTGCCGCACAGCCTTTGGCTTGATCTGATTTACTATCTGATTTTCGGCATTCTATGGGTTTGGCCCGCTTTGCGAATCGCCAAATGGAGTCATCGCACCACTCAGCTCTAATATTTCTAAATTATTGCTTCCGCATCTGCAAATATCATAAAATTCCGCCTATATTTTCATCTCACAGCTTATTGCGCGCGTAACGAAAAGCTGCTTATTGTCGTGCTGCGTGCAGTGAAATCCTAAGGGATTCCTGCTGCTCAATGGCCCCGTCCTGGCGATAAGACCGATAATAGCCGGGGCCTTTTCGTTCACACCTCTGGGGGATGTTTTATATGGTTAAGTTCCGTTCGCTCGCCTTGGCCCTTGGTCTGTCCACGGCGTTGGTTTCCGGTTTTGCCCAAGCGCAGATGACGTTGCGCGTCGCCAATATGGGCGAGCCGGATACGCTGGATCCGCAGAACATGTCGGGCACGTGGGAAAACCGCATCGCGGGCGATCTGTTCCTCGGCCTGACGACCGAAGCCGCCGATGGCACGGTTATTCCGGGGACCGCTGAAAGCTGGTCGATCAGTGCTGACGGCACCGTCTATACGTTCAAGCTGCGCGCTGATGCCACTTGGTCCGATGGCACGCCGGTGACGGCCGAAGATTTCGTTTTCGCCTATCGCCGTATCATGGACCCGAAGCGCGCCGCCAAATACGCCTCGCTGCTGTACCCGATCAAGGGGACGGAGGAAGTTAATTCCGGCAAGGAAACCGATTTCACCAAGATCGGCGCCAAGGCCATCGACGCCAAAACGCTGGAAATCACCCTTAAAGAACCGACCCCCTATTTCCTCGAACTTCTGACCCATTACACCTCCTTCCCGCTGCCGAAGCATGTGGTGGAAAAGGCCGGTAATGATTGGGTGAAGCCGGGCACGATGGTGACCAATGGCGCCTATATGCTGTCGGCCTATACGCCGAACGATAAGGTGGAACTGGTCAAGAATCCGAAGTTCTACGACGCCAAAAACGTGAAGATCGAAAAAGTCATCTTCACGGGGAACGAAGACCGCACCGAAATGGAAAAGCGTTTCCGGGCCGGTGAAATGGATCTTGTTACCGATATTAACCCGGCCCGTATCGATACACTGACGCGCGAACTGCCGAACGAACTGAAGATCGCCCCCTACCTCGGGCTTTACTACTATACGTTCAACTCGGCCAACGGCCCGACGAAAGACCCGAAGGTCCGTAAGGCCCTGTCGATGGTCGTCGACCGCGATATCATCACCCAGAAGGTCTCCAAGGCTGGTGAAATCCCCGCCTTCGGGATCGTGCCGCCGGGCATCTCGAACTATGGTCAGGCCTTGAAGACCGATTGGGCCGATAAGCCCAAGGCCGAACGGGTGGCCATGGCCAAGAAGCTGATGGAAGAAGCCGGTTACGGCCCGGGCAAGCCGCTGAAGCTGGAACTCAGCTACAACACGTCCGAAGGTCATAAGAATATTGCTATCGCCGTGCAGAGCATGTGGAAGCAAGAACTGGGCGTCGAAGCGGAACTGGTTAACCGCGACGTGAAAGTCCACTATAACACGCTGCGCGACGGCAACTTCCAAGTCGGTCGTGCGGGTTGGATTGCCGACTATAACGATCCGCAGAACTTCCTATACCTGCTGGAAACCCGTACCGGTTCCAACAACTACGGCAAGTTTTCCAATGCCGATTACGACAAGCTGATGCTGGAAGCCGGCACGACGGTGGACCTGAAGAAGCGCGCCGAAATCATGGCGAAGGCCGAGCGTATTGGGATCGATCAGGATGCCCTGATGCCGATCTACTTCTACGTCTCGAAGAACCTCGTGTCGCAGAAGCTGAAGGGCTTCGTGTCGAACACGAAGGACATTCATCGCAGCCGCTGGATGGAGATTGTCGCCAACTAACGGCGACGCCGACCTCTGGATTGGGAGCGGCTGGACGCTAGGTCCGGCCGCTCTCCAGTTTTAGAGCCGCACTCCTTCGCGGGGGATACCCTTATGAGCCGTTTTGTGTTGAACCGCCTGTTCAGTGCGGTGCCGACCCTTTTTATTGCGATCGCCATCGCCTTTTTTATGATGCGCGTCGCCCCGGGCGGCCCGTTCGACAGCGACCGCCAGCTTGCGCCCGCCATCGAAGCGAATCTGCGCAAAGCCTACCATCTCGACGAACCCCTCTATATGCAGTTTGGCCGCTATCTGGTCGGGCTCGCGCAGGGGGATTTCGGCCCCTCTTTCAAATATCAAGACTTCACGGTCGGTCAGTTGATCATGAAGGGCTTACCGATTTCCCTATCGCTCGCCCTAGGGTCGGTGCTGATCGCGACAACGGCGGGCATCCTCATCGGGATGATCGCCGCGTTCCGGCAAAATTCACGCATTGATCACGTGGCGATGGCTGGGGCAATGGCGGGGATTGCCATTCCGAATTTTGTCATGGCGCCCTTGCTGACCCTGCTGCTCGGCGTCCATCTCGGTTGGCTGCCCGTTGGCGGTTGGGGCAAGCCGGAGCAGGTGATCCTGCCGCTGTTCGCCCTCGCGCTGCCGAAGATTGCCTATGTTGCGCGCCTGACCCGCGCCTCGACCATCGAAGTGCTGCGGTCTAATTTCATCCGCACGGCCCGCTCCAAGGGTCTACCAAACCGGCTGATTCTGGCGCGGCATGCGCTGAAGGCGTCGCTGATGCCGGTCGTCTCCTACCTTGGCCCGGCAACGGCGTCGGCCATCGTCAGCGCGGTGGTGATCGAATCGATCTTCGGTATCCCCGGCATCGGGCGCTATTTCGTGCTGGGAGCGCTGAACCGCGATTATACGCTGGTGATGGGTATGGTCGTGCTGTACGCCGCCCTCATCCTTCTCTTCAATTTGCTTGTGGACCTGCTCTACGGGCTGCTCGATCCGAAGGTGCGGTTCGAATGACCAGCATCACCTCCCCCGAAACCGAAATCGCCGGGCGCAGCCTGTGGCAAGATGCGTGGCGCCGCCTGCGCCGCAATCATGCCGCGCTGGCCGGGCTGTTCATCCTCGGCTTCATCACGATTCTGGCTATCGTTGGGCCGAATCTGTCGCCGCATAATTACGATACGGTCTATTGGGACCAGATGGGCGCCCCGCCGTCGCTTGCGACTTGGCACCTGTTCGGCACCGATGTGAACGGGCGCGATATGTTTGTGCGCACCCTGTACGGCGCCCGCATCTCGCTGCTGGTCGGTATCGTCGCCACCCTGGTCAGCCTCTTGATCGGCGTTACCTATGGCGCCATCGCGGGCTATGTCGGTGGGCGGATCGATAATGTGATGATGCGTGCGGTGGATATTCTCTATTCACTGCCGTTCATGTTCTTCGTCATTCTGCTGTTCGTCTTCTTTGGCCGGAATATCGTACTGATTTTCCTTGCCATCGGCGCCGTCGAATGGCTGGACATGGCCCGCATCGTGCGCGGTCAGACCCTAAGCCTGAAGCGCCGGGAGTTTGTGGAAGCGGCCCGCGCCGTCGGCGTCAGCGATGCCACGATCATCCGGCGCCACATTATCCCCAACGCCCTCGGCCCCGTTATCGTCTATGCGACGCTGACCGTGCCGCGCGTTATCTTGATCGAGAGCTTCCTGTCGTTCCTCGGCCTCGGGGTGCAAGAACCGATGACAAGCTGGGGCGTGCTGATTTCCGAAGGCACGAAGGTGATGGAGGATCAATCCTGGATTCTGATCTTCCCCGCCGTCTTCCTAGCCGCGACGCTGTTTGCGCTCAACTTCATCGGCGACGGGCTGCGCGACGCGCTCGATCCCAAGGATCGTTGATATGAGCAACGCTGTTCTGGAGGTTAAAGACCTCACCACCCGCTTTGCCACGCCCGATGGCGAGGTTTCAGCGGTCAATTCGGTCAGCTTTTCGGTTGGGCCGGGCGAGCGCGTCGGTATTGTCGGCGAGAGCGGTTCGGGCAAATCCCAGACCTTCATGTCGATCATGGGGTTGCTGGCGCTGAACGGGCGGTCCACCGGCTCGGTCAAGCTCAACGGGCGGGAGGTGCTGAACCTGCCGCCAGATGAGTTGAACCGCATCCGGGGCAAGGAAATGGCCATGATCTTCCAAGATCCCATGACCTGCCTGAACCCCTATCTGCGCGTCTCCCGCCAGCTTACCGAAGTTCTGGTGCAGCACCAGGGCCTGTCGGAAGTGGCGGCCCGCGAGAAAGCGCGCGGCATGCTCCAGCGCGTCGGCATCGCCGACGTTGATCGGCGCTTTGATATGTACCCGCACGAATTTTCGGGCGGGATGCGCCAGCGGGTGATGATTGCGATGGCGCTGCTCTGCTCCCCCGATCTGTTGATCGCCGACGAGCCGACGACTGCGCTGGACGTGACCGTGCAGGCGCAAATTCTCGATCTGTTTGTCGATCTTCAGAAAGACAATCAGAAAACCGCCCTGTGCATGATCACCCACGATCTCGGCGTTATCGCCGGTCTCTGCGATCGGGTGATCGTCATGTACGGCGGGCGGATCGTCGAACAGGGGCCGGTGAACGAGATTTTCTACGCGCCGAAGCACCCCTATACGCAAGGGCTGCTGGGGGCGATGCCGAGCTTCGACACGGTGCCGCGCTCGGCCCTGCCGACCATTACCGGCCAGCCGCCCAATCTGCAAAACCTGCCGAAAGGCTGCGCCTTCGCCCCGCGTTGCCCGCAGGCCTTCGACCGCTGCCACACCGACCGTCCGACTTACAAGGATCTCGGCGGGCAGCGCGGCTGCACCTGCTTCCTGACGGAGACTGCGGCATGAGCACCGCTCCCCTGCTGTCCGTGCGCGATTTGCGCGTGGAATTCACCCTGCCCGGCGGCGGCCTGTTCAGCGATCCGCGCAGCCTGAAGGCCGTCGATGGCATCAGCTTCGACCTCCAGCCGGGGGAAACCCTGGGCGTCGTCGGCGAAAGTGGCTGCGGAAAATCCACCCTGGGCCGGGCCGTGCTGCGCCTGATCGAGCCGACGGGCGGCAAGGCCCTGTGGCTCGGGCAGGATATGCAGGCCTTGGGATCGAAAGCCCTGCGCGACGTGCGCAAGGATATGACGATCATTTTCCAAGATCCGCTGGCGGCGCTTGACCCGCGCATGACCGTGGAACAAATCATCGCCGAACCGTTGGTCACCTTCCACAAATCACTCGGCAAGGACGAAATCCGCCGCCGGGTGCGCGAGATCATGAGCCGCGTCGGTCTGTCGCCCCAGCACGTCAACCGCTATCCGCATGAATTCTCGGGCGGGCAGTGCCAGCGTATCGGCATCGCCCGGGCGATGATCCTGCGCCCGAAGCTGGTGGTGTGCGACGAGCCGGTGTCGGCGCTCGACGTGTCGATCCAATCACAGATCATCAATCTTTTGATCGATCTGCAAAAGGAACTCGGCCTGTCGCTGATCTTCATCTCGCACAATCTATCGGTGGTGAAGCATATCAGCCACCGGATCGCGGTTCTGTATTTGGGCCGACTTGTGGAAATGGGGCCAGCGGAGGAGGTGTTCACCGCCCCGCGCCACCCCTATACCCGCGCCCTTATCTCCGCCGTGCCGATGCCGGACCCGGAGAAGGAACGCGCCCGCAAGCGCATCGTGCTGACCGGCGACCTACCCTCGCCGCTCAACCCGCCCAGCGGCTGCACCTTCCGCACCCGCTGCCCAGACGCGCAAGACGCCTGCGCGGGCGACCGCCCGACGGTCGAACCCGTGACGGCGGATCATCAGGTGGCGTGCCGGAGATGGCGGGAGTTGGCGGCGTTTAATCCGCTGGTGTGAGGGTGCAAGGTTAGGGGCTATTCGCCCCTAACAACCCCAAGCTAAGGGCTTAGGCCCTTAGCGATCACCTCTATTCTATTGAGATAAATAAAAAAATCCCGCCTCTACCAGAGAGCGGGATCTCGAAAAGCACCAGCACATCAAGGCAACGCTGGGGGCACGAGGCCCCCAAATGCGTGTCACGCCGCTGGCGGCACCCGCAGCATGAAGGCGGGCACATGGTCGCCGAAGCCTAGAACGGATGGGCCGAGGTCGTCGCGGCGGTCGCGGCGCGGGCGGTCGGTGTCACGGTCGCGGAAGCTCGGTTCCCGCTCCCGGCGCGGACGCTCGAAACGGTCGCGGGACGGGCGTTCGGGCCGTTCCACCGCTTCGGACGGCGCAACATCGCGGCGATGCACAGCGGCCTTGGTGCCGTGGAAGGGTTGCGGCTGACCGCCAGCGTCGGGCTTGCTGGTACCGCGAGCGTCATCGCGCTTCGGGGCACGGCGACGGCGCTTGCGCTCCGCAGCCACTTCTTCGTCGCTGAGCAGTTCGAGCGTCTCGGTCCCCTCCAGCGTCAAGCGCGGGATTGGCTTATTGATGATGCCCTCAATCGCCGCCACGAACTTGGTATCGTCGGGCTTAGCGAAGGTGAAAGCCTTGCCCAGATTGCCCGCGCGCCCGGTGCGACCGATGCGGTGAACATAATCTTCGGCATGGATCGGCACGTCGAAATTAAAGACATGGCTGAGCATAGCCACGTCGATCCCGCGCGCCGCAACGTCGGACGCCACGAGGATTGTCACCTCGCCCGCCTTGAATTTTTCCAGCATCTCCGTCCGGGCGCTCTGGGTCATGTCGCCATGCAGCACCCCAGCGTTGAAACCGTGCTTCTTCAAGGATTTGCCGACAATATCGACATCGCGCTTGCGATTGCAGAAGATGATCGCGTTGCGCACCTCTTCCGACCGCAGCAACTGCCGCAGCGCCGGGCGCTTATCTTCATCTTCAACGACAATCAGCCCCTGTTCCACCGTTTCCGCCGTCGTCGATTGCCGGGCGACGGTGATTTCCTTCGGGTTTTGCAGAAACGCATCGGCCAGCCGTTTAATTTCGGGCGGCATGGTGGCGGAGAAAAACAGCGTCTGGCGCAATGGCGGCAGCAGCGACACGATTTTCTCGACATCCGGGATGAAGCCCATGTCCAGCATACGATCGGCTTCGTCGATCACCAGGATCTTCACATCGTTCAGCAGAATGCGCCCGCGCTCGAAATGATCGAGCAAGCGACCGGGCGTGGCGATCAGCACATCGACGCCGCGGTCCAGCGCCTTTTCCTGATCGCCGAACGCAACGCCGCCGATCAACAGCGCCATACTGAGTTTGCTGTATTTACCGTATTTTTCGAAATTCTCGGAAACTTGTGCGGCAAGTTCGCGCGTCGGCTCTAGGATCAGCGAGCGCGGCATGCGCGCCCGGGCCCGGCCATTGGCCAAGATATCGATCATCGGCAGGGTGAAACCAGCCGTTTTACCGGTCCCGGTCTGGGCGCAGCCCAAAATGTCCCGGCCCATCAAAACCTGCGGGATCGCCTGGGCTTGGATGGGGGTTGGGGTGGTATACCCCGTATCGGTGACAGCCTGGACGACTTCCGGGCTAAGGCCAAGGTCAACAAACGACATGCGGCGGAAATCTGCCTTCGTCAAAGAAACCGAAAAAACGGCGGGGGATTGTCTGAGGCGCATTATCGCTTCCCGCACCGGCAAGTCAAATAAAAGCGCTGGTTTGGGCCGCCTAACAGGCGTGTTTGTCCGAAGATTGGCAGGCGCCACTGCTTTCGCTAGGGTGCGCGCCGCTGTTTTCAGAAACGAGGCGCCCGTGTCCGACCTGCCTGAATTGATTTTTTGCCCGGGGCTGCTGTGTGACGAAGCCCTGTGGCGCCCGCAAGCGACCGCTTTGGGCGGGCGTCTGGCAATGCGCGTGGCGGATACGACGAAGGACGATACGATTGCGGGAATGGCGGCCCGGTTGCTGGCCGATGCGCCGCCGCGCTTCGCCCTCGCCGGGCTGTCGATGGGCGGCTATCTGGCCCTCGAAGTCTTGCGCCAAGCCAGGGAGCGCGTGACCCGCGTAGCCCTGCTCGACACTTCCGCCCGCCCGGATACCGAAGAGCAGCAGGAACGCCGCCGCGCCCTGATGCGCATGGCCCAGGTGGGCCGCTTTAAAGGCGTAACGCCCCGCCTGCTGCCGCTGCTGATCCACCCGGATCGGATGGAGGATGCGGCGCTGGTCGAAACCATTATTGGCATGGCACAACGCATTGGCCGGGAGGGTTTTCTGCGCCAACAGAACGCGATTTTAACCCGGGCCGACTCGGTGCCCGATCTGCCGGGCTTCACCTGCCCTGCCCTTGTCATTGTCGGGCGGCAGGACGCGCTGACCCCGCCGGAACGGGCGGAGGAAATCGCTGCCGGTCTGCCGAACGCCAAACTGGTCATTCTGGAAAACTGCGGCCATCTCGCAAGCTTGGAACAACCCGATATCGTCGCCGATCTCTTCGAAGATTTCTTCCTGACGGAGGCCGCTTAATGCCCGCGCACAAGCTCATCATCGACTGCGATCCCGGTCTTGACGACGCCATCGCCCTGCTGCTGGCCTTTGCTAGCCCGGAACTCGATGTGCTGGCCATTACCGTCGCGGCGGGCAACGTTGGGTTAGAGCGGACGGTGACCAACACCCGTCAACTGGTTGATCTGGCGGGCGTTTCTGTGCCAATCCACCCCGGTTGCCCGGCGCCGCTGTTCCGCCGGTTGGAAACGGCGGCCCATATCCACGGCGATAGCGGTATGCGCGGGGCAGAGCATCTGCCGCCGCCGCAGGCCCCGGTTTCGGACGAGCATGCCGTGCAGGCGATCATCCGTCTGCTGCGCACCCATGCCCCCGGCGAAATCATCCTGGCCTGCACGGGGCCGCTGACCAATCTCGCTGCCGCCTTGATCCAGGCACCGGATATCGCGCCGCGCATCGCCCGCATCGTCGTGATGGGGGGCGGCGTGGCGCAGGGCAACGCCACCCCCGCCGCCGAGTTCAACTTTCTGACCGATCCCCATGCGGCGGACATCGTTTGCCGCAGTGGCGCACCCCTCGAGATTATCCCGCTCGATCTGACTTGGCAGGCGGAGGCCAGCCCCGCCCGCCTCGCGCCCTTGACCGGCGTTCAAACCGCCATCGCCCAGACCACCCTGTCGATGATGGCCGCCTATGGCCGTCGCGGTCGCCATGTCGATAGCGATGGCCCGCCGCTGCACGATCCCTGCGTTATCGGCCATATCCTGTGGCCGGACCTGATGACCGGCAAAACCGGCGGCGTTTCGGTCGATGTGCTGCCCGGCCCTAACGAGGGGCGCCTGACCGCCGATTGGTGGGGTGTCGCCAAGCCGCCGCTGCCGCAAGCAAAGGTGTTGCTGGATATCGACGCCGATGCCTTCTTCGCCCGCCTGTGCGACCGTTTACTGCGGTATTCCTGACGATGATCACGGTTTTCGGCTCCATCAATCTCGATCTTGTCGTGCGTGCCGCGCATCTGCCGCAGCCGGGTGAAACCGTGCTCGGGGGCGCCTTCGCCGCCCATCCCGGCGGTAAAGGGGCGAATCAAGCCCTCGCCGCCCGCCGGGCCGGGGCCGAGGTTCGCCTGATCGGGGCCGTTGGCGCCGATAGTTTCGCCGCGCCAGCCCTGGCCTTGCTGAAAGACGGCGGGGTCGATCTCAGCGGCGTGCGGACGCTCTCCGGGGCTTCAACCGGCGTTGCTTTGATTGCCGTGGAAGAAGCGACGGCAGAAAATCAGATTCTCGTCGCCTCCGGCGCCAATGCCGCTGTGCAGGCGCGCGACCTCCCGCCGCTCGGCCCACAAGATTGGCTGCTGCTGCAAGGCGAACTCGACCTTGGCGAAACCCTCGCCGCCGCCGACATTGCCCGCGCCGCCGGGGCGAAAGTAGTTTGGAATCTCGCCCCGGTTCCCCCCCAGGACCTGCCCGGCGATCTCGACGCCCGCGTCGATCTGCTGATCGTAAATGAAGGGGAGGCTGAAGCCCTGACCGGGCACGCCCCCCCGGACGCGGCGCTCGCTGCTTGGCCGGGCGACGTTGTCATCACCCTCGGCGCGGCGGGGGCGGTCGCCCGCTTTTCCGGCCAGATAATTCGCGCCCCGGCTAAGCGCATCACCCCCGTCGATACGACCGGCGCGGGCGATGCGACCGTCGGCGCCCTGCTCGCCGCGCTCAGCCGGGGAGTCGCCGCGCCCGACGCCCTGCGCTTCGCCCTCGCCGCCGGGAGTCTCGCCTGCCTGACCCAGGGCGCCCAGCCCAGCTATGCGACGCGGGAAGCCATTGAGACGTTCGCGCGGTCGTGAAACGGAGGCGGGATCAGGGGCCGAGCAGCCCCCAATCCCCCGAGCTTACCCCCGATAGGCGGCGTCATAGAGCGTGACGATTTCCGCCGCCGTCGGCACACGCGGGTTATTGCCGGGCGACCCGGAGGCCAGGGCCTGTTCAGCCATGCGCGGCATGAGATCGCGGTAGCGCGCCTCGTCAATGCCATAGGCCGCCGGGCTGGGCACCGTTAGATCGCGGTTGAGCGCGGTTAAGGCCTCAAGCAAAGCCGAAACGGCGGCCTGATCGCCCTCCGCCGCCGTTGCCAGACCGAGCGTGCGGGCAACCGTCGCATAGCGGTCCAGCGCCGCCGGAGCGGAAAAGGCCGTGACCACCGGCAGCAACATCGCGTTCGACAGGCCGTGCGGCACATGGAAGAAGGCGCCGATAGGGCGGCTCATACCGTGGACCAGCGCGACCGAGGCGTTGGAAAAAGCGAGGCCCGCCAGCGTCGCCCCGCGCATCATCGCCTCACGCGCGGCATGATTGCCCGGCTCGAAGCACGCGGTACGCAGGTTCGGATAGATCAAGCGCATGGCTTCCAGCGCATAAACATCGCTGAGCGGCGTTGCCTTCTTGCTAACAAAGGCTTCGATTGCATGGGTCAGCGCGTCGATACCCGTATCGGCGGTCAGGCGCAGCGGCTTGGTCAGCGTTAGTTCGTAATCGACAATAGCGGCGCGCGGCAAACAGGCGAGGCCCATGATGAGCATTTTCTCGTCGGTCGCCTCGTCGGTGATCACGGCAAAGCGGGTTACCTCCGACCCCGTGCCCGCTGTGGTCGGGATACACACGATGGGCAGATCGGCCTTATCGGCGCTGGCGGGCACCTTATAGTCACGCATGGCGCCGCCGCCCGCCGCGAGCACCGCCATTGCCTTGGCCGTATCCATCGGGCTGCCGCCGCCGATGGCCAACAAACCATCGTAGGCCCCCTCCTGCAGACGGGTAACGCCTGCTTCCACAACAGCCACCGTTGGATCGGGCACGGTTTCGTCAAACCGCCCCGGCGCCATTCCGCCTTTATGAAGGAGTGCTTCTATCTCACCCACAACCCCGGTCTTCACTAAAAACCCATCGGTTACAATCAATGGGCGCGTAATTCCCAAGCGCTGCAGAACCGTTACCGTCTCGTGGCGGGAACCCCCGCCCATCACAACGAGCTGCGGTGTCATAAGGCTGAACATTTTCCCCTCCCTGATTTTATTCACTCGATAGATAGGCACCTGCCAAAAAACCAAAATGCTGCAGATGCTAAGTAGCCTTTCTTCACTTTTCCCCAGAAAAGCGCCCGATTATCCGCTGAATTTAAAGGAGTTTCAATTATGATAAATGAATGGTAAATTTTTCACTTGCTCTGCTTCGCATTTGCAGCGATCCTTAAAGTGAAATTTCCGCAGGGTTTTGGCGGCTTTTGACGATATGGGATTTAGATCATGAGCGCTGACATTGTTCAGGTGAATTTTAAACTGAAGCGCATTGTCGCAAACGATAATATTGATCCGAACCGCGTCAAAAAGGTCAACCTATCAGCCACAATCGCCCGTCTACGCGCTTCCGCCGCCGCATCGGCAGCCTCGACTCAGGCGATGCGGCAAGGGGCGGCGCGTCTACGGGAAGCGTCGGCCCGGATGGAGGAAGAAACGCGCAATCTCGCCTCCAGCCTTAATAATCTGTCCAACAGCCTGAGCGCCCTCCCCGTCTCGCAGATTTTCAACCAGTTGCAAGCTATTCGGGAGCTTTCGGCCGAAGGCTAACCATCGCTTCAGCCGCTTCAAAACGACAACGGGGGAAGATCATCTCTTCCCCCGTTTTCTATGGTGCTAGGCCGTCGCCAACGCCCCGACCTTCTCCCGAACCGCTGCGAAGGCGGCATCGATCAAGGCGGCATCCGCCCCGCCCGCTTGGGCCATATCGGGACGACCGCCGCCGCCCTTACCCCCCAGGGCTTCCGCCCCGACGCGCACGAGATCGACCGCACTCACCCGCTGTGACAGGGCCTCGGTCACGCCGATGACCAGCGAGACTTTTCCCGCCTCATCCGCCGCCGCAACCACCACGATCCCATCGGTCAGATCTTGCTTCAACTGGTCGACCATGCCTTTGAGTTCGCGGGCCGGGACGCCATCAGCCCGGCGGGCAATAAAGCTCACCCCGGCCAGGGTTTCGACAGCGGCCGCGCCCTGGCTGCCACCCGTCGCCAAAGCCTTGCGGGCATCGAGCAACTCCCGCTCCAACCGGCGACGCTCCTCGACCAGCGCCGCAACGCGCGCCGGAACCTCGGCCACGGTGGTCTTTAACGTGCCCGCCGCCGCCGATAGGGTCGCTTCCTGCTGCGCGAGATAGTCGAGCACGGCTTGGCCGGTGATGGCTTCGAGGCGGCGCACCCCTGCCGCAACCGCGCTTTCGCCAAGGATCTTGAACGCGCCGATATCCCCCGTGCTGCGCACATGCGTGCCGCCGCAGAGTTCGACCGAGAAGCGCGTACTGTCCCCGCCCATCGTCACCACGCGGACTTCATCGCCATATTTTTCACCAAACAGCGCCATCGCCCCCTCGGCGATAGCATCGTCCGGCGTCATCAGGCGGGTGCCAACGGGGGTATTGAGGCGGATGCGGGCGTTCACCTCCCGCTCCACATCCTGCACCTCGTCCGCCGTCAGCGGCTTCGGGTGGCTGATGTCGAAGCGCAAGCGCTCTGCCGCGACCAGCGACCCCTTCTGCGTCACATGGTCGCCCAGGCGGCGACGCAACGCTTCATGCAGCAAATGGGTGGCCGAGTGATTGGCGCGGATCTGGTTGCGGCGCGCGGCATCGACCGTCGCCGTCACCCCATCGCCAACCGCAAGGCTACCCGCCGCCACCACGCCGAGATGGACCCATAGATCACCGACGCGCTTTTGCGTATCGGTAACGCGGACGAGACCGCCTGCGAGCGTCTGGATCATCCCCTGGTCGCCCTGCTGACCGCCCGATTCGCCATAGAACGGCGTTTGATTGACGATCACCGCGACTTGGGTACCCGCCGCCGCCGTTGTCACCGGGGCACCATCGGCGACAATCGCCAGCACCTGGGCCTCGGCACTATCGGTGGCATAGCCGAGGAAGTCGGTTGCCCCATGCTGATGGCGGAGATCGAACCAGAGCTTATCGGTTGCCGCTTCCCCAGAGCCGGACCAGGCCGCCCGCGCCTTCTCACGCTGGGCCTGCATCGCTTGTTCGAAACCAAGGGTATCGACCGTCCGTCCCTGACCGCGCAGCACATCCTGCGTCAGGTCGAGCGGGAAGCCATAGGTATCATAGAGGGTAAAGGCGACATCGCCCGCCAGGGCCTGACCATCGCCGAGCTTGCTGGTTTCATCTTCCAGCAGCTTCAGCCCCCGATCCAGCATTGCCTTGAAGCGGGTTTCTTCCAGCTTCAAGGTTTCGGTCATCAGCGCCCCGGCACGGTTCAGCTCGGGGTAATGATCGCCCATTTGCTTTTGCAGGGCCGGAACCAACCGCCACAGGTGCGGATCGCGGCACCCGATCAGATGCGCGTGGCGCATGGCGCGGCGCATGATGCGCCGCAGCACATACCCCCGACCCTCGTTCGACGGCAGCACGCCATCGGCCATCAGGAAGCAGGAGGCGCGCAGATGATCGGCGATCACGCGGTGCGACACTTTATGCGGCCCATCGGGGTCGGAACTCGCCGCCTGGGCCGAGGCTTCGATCAGCGCCCGCATCAGGTCGATATCGTAATTATCGTGCTTGCCTTGCAGCACCGCCGTCACGCGCTCCAGCCCCATGCCGGTATCAATCGACGGGCGCGGCAACGGCAAACGCGATCCATCCGCCTGCTGCTCGAACTGCATGAACACAAGGTTCCAGATTTCGATGAACCGGTCGCCATCCTGTTCGGCGCTACCCGGCGGGCCGCCCCACACTTTAGCGCCGTGATCGAAAAAGATTTCCGAGCATGGACCGCAGGGGCCGGTATCGCCCGCCGACCAGAAGTTATCGCTGGTGGCGATCCGAATGATTTTATCGTCGGTCAGCCCGGCAATCTTCTTCCACAGCCCATGCGCTTCGTCATCGTCATGATAGACGGTGACCAGCAAGCGCTTCGGATCAAGGCCAAACTCGCGCGTGACCGTCGTCCACGCGAGTTCGATGGCCCGTTCTTTGAAATAATCGCCGAACGAGAAATTACCGAGCATTTCGAAGAACGTATGATGGCGGGCCGTATAGCCAACGTTCTCGAGATCATTATGCTTACCGCCCGCGCGCAGACATTTCTGCGACGTGGTGGCGCGCACGTAATCGCGCTTTTCCGTACCGGTGAACAGATTCTTGAACTGCACCATCCCAGCACTGGTAAAGAGCAGCGTTGGATCGTTCCGGGGCACGAGCGGGCTCGACTCCACGACCGCATGGCCCTGGCTGCCGAAATACGAAAGGAATTTAGCGCGAACGTCGTTGGTAGTTTGCATGGCCTTCCCGTTGGCGATCCGGCGCGCACGCCGCCCGCTCTCACTCACACGCAGGTCTTGCCTTGTAGCGCGGGCAAGGCGGGCTTGTCCATGCCGCTAACGGCGAGAGGCGTTCCAATGCGGAACGCCCCCGCCCGACGCCTAATCGCCCGAAGTATCCGGCGCCCCCATCATCGCATCGGCAACCCCCGAGGCATTGGCGCGGATCGCCTGTTCGATGGTATCGGCGACGCTGCCATTCTCCCGCAGGAAAGTTTTGGCGTTTTCCCGCCCCTGGCCGATGCGCTGACCATCGTGGGAGAACCAAGCGCCCGACTTCTCCACAATCCCGGCCTTAACCCCGAGATCGATAAGTTCACCGACCTTCGAAACGCCTTCGCCATACATGATATCGAACTCGACGACGCGGAACGGCGGCGCCATCTTATTCTTCACCACTTTCACGCGGGTTTGATTGCCGACCACCGTATCGCGGTCCTTGATCGCGCCGATGCGGCGGATGTCGAGACGGATCGAGGCATAGAACTTCAGCGCATTGCCGCCCGTCGTGGTTTCCGGGTTCCCGAACATCACGCCGATCTTCTGGCGAATCTGATTGATGAAGATCACCATGCAGCGCGATTTGGAAATCGTGCCGGTGAGCTTACGCAGGGCCTGGCTCATCAACCGTGCCTGGAGACCGACGTGCGAGTCGCCCATTTCGCCTTCAAGTTCGGCGCGCGGCACCAGGGCCGCGACGCTATCGACCACCAGCACGTCGATGGCGCCAGAACGCACAAGCGTATCGGTGATTTCCAGCGCCTGTTCCCCGGCATCCGGCTGCGAGATCAGCAGCTCGTCGATATTCACGCCGAGCTTGCGAGCATAGGTCGGGTCGAGTGCATGCTCGGCATCGACGAACGCGCAGGTGCCGCCTGCCTTCTGGGCTTCGGCGATGACGTGCAGCGCCAGCGTCGTCTTACCCGAGCTTTCCGGCCCGTAGATTTCGATGATGCGCCCGCGCGGCAAGCCGCCGATGCCCAGGGCAATATCCAGCCCCAGGGAGCCGGTGGAGATCACTTCCGTGTCCACCGCCTGCTCGCGCTGGCCCAGTTTCATGATCGAGCCTTTGCCGAAGGCGCGTTCGATTTGCCCGAGGGCGGCTTCCAAAGCCTTGTTCTTGTCCATGATGTCTTTATCGATAAGGCGCAGTTGCGCGACGGTCATGATGAATGCCTCCCGGTTATTCCACAGCCCTCACGGCGATGCAACGCGGGCCAGGCCAAGGCTTCAACGGCCAGGGGATGCCCAAGACCGGACTATAAAGAGAACAAACGGGAGTTTCAAGAACGTTCTCAGAACAAACGCTTATCCCTGCCCGGGCATCCGTTCTGCTACTTTCGCCGCTAACTGCTTGAGGCTGAAAGGTTTTTGCAAGAAAGCGATATCCCCGAGCGCCGTTAATTGTTCACGCAGGTCGCCATCGGCGTGGCCGGAAACGCAAATCACCGGCAACCCTGGAAAACTGTGCCAAATTTCGCGCACCATACTCGGGCCATCCATCCCCGGCATCACCACATCGGTAATCAGGAGGTCGGGCCGCGTCAGCCCGCCCCGCACAAGATCTAGCGCGGCTTCCGCCGATTGCGCTTCGGTGACGTGATACCCTTTGCTGCGCAGCGTGCGGGCGGCAAAGGCGCGCACCGGGTCTTCATCCTCCACCAACAGGATCGCCCCGCGTCCACCGCCCGCCGCGTCGGGGGCGGCCATCTCGGTCGGCGCCTTCTCCCGGCTGACCGGAACGGCCTGCGGTTCCTCGAGCGGGGCGACGCGCGGCAGATAAATCGTAAAGGTCGTGCCCACGCCAATCGTGCTATCGACCTTAATGAACCCACCCGTCTGCCGAACGATGCCATAGACCGTCGAGAGGCCTAAGCCGGTACCGGAGCCGACCGGCTTTGTCGTGAAGAAGGGTTCGAAAATCCGCGCCTGCACATCCGGCGGCATGCCGGAACCGGTATCGGTCACCGAGATCACCACGTAATCGCCGGGGGCCATCGTTTCATGCCCCATCCGGCGGGCGAATTTTACCGTTTCGATCATAGTGGCAATCGTCAACCGCCCACCATTGGGCATCGCGTCGCGCGCGTTGACGGCCAAATTGATGATCACCTGCTCCAACTGCCCGGCATCGACGCGGACCAACCCGAGGTCACGGCCATGATGCAGTTCCAACTCGATGCCCTGGCCGATCAAACGCCGCAACAGGTGCGAGAGTTCGGCCAGCACGTCGGAAATATCGACCTGCGAAACCTCCAGTTTCTGCTGACGGGAAAACGCCAGCAGTTGCCGTACCAGCGCCGCCGCCCGATTGCCGTTCTGCTTGATCTGCATGATATCGGCAAAGGAGGCATCGCCAGCCCGATGCCGTTGCAGTAAGAGGTCGCAATAACCGATCATCGCAGTCAGCAGATTATTGAAATCATGGGCGATCCCGCCCGCAAGTTGCCCGACGGCCTGCATTTTTTGCGACTGAACGATACGGTTTTCCAACTCCTTCTGGTCGGAAATATCAACCGCCTGGATCAACCAGCCCGATGGCCCGGCATCCGCCGCCCAGCGTTCGAAGTAAAGCCGCGCGGCGCAGCGCGTTTCCCGCCCGGGTTCGGCGATCAGATCGACTTCGACCGGCGCCGGAACCGTCTGCGCCCCGGCCAAAGCCTGCGCGACGGCTTCCTGCCCATCGGCAATGAAAGAAAATAGCGGTCGATCAATCGGGTCATTCACACCAAGCAACCGACGAAAGGCCGGGTTGGCGCTGCGAATGACCCCATCGACCGCGAAAACCGTTGGCAATGGCAGTGGCGGCAGAGCGATTGCGTGCGGTTGAACAACGGTCGGACGGGGTTTCCACCAAGATCGGATCATCGCCGCCCTGCCCTAACTACTGGCCAAACGCGGGCGGGGTGGCATCATCCGCCGGCACTGTGCTGCCGACCGAGGTTGCCGCCATAATCCCGGCAGCAAGCGGCTTCGACGGGCCGCCACTGCGTTGGTTGCGCCGCATCACGAAGGAGATAACCTCGGCAACCGCCTTATAGGTATCGGGCGGAATTTCCTTATCAAGCTCGACCAAGGCATAGAGCGTCCGCGCCAGCGGCGGATTTTCGACGACCGGCACATTGCTCTCTTTCGCCAACTCGCGAATGCGCAGCGCCACGGCATCAACCCCCTTCGCCACGACCTTCGGGGCGGGCATCATATCTTCATACTTCAAGGCTACGGCATAATGGGTGGGGTTCGTCACAACCACCGTTGCCTGAGGGACGGCCGCCATCATGCGCTGTTTCGCCTTCTCCATCCGAATCTGGCGCAGTTTGGCTTTAACGTGGGGATCCCCTTCCTGGTTTTTAAACTCTTCCTTCAGGTCATGCTTCGACATGCGCATCTGCTTCATGAAGGCAAAGCGCTGATAGAGATAATCCGCCCCGGCGACCACGGCGACAATGGCAACGACCAGAAACACGACACTCAGGGCTAAGCGGTTGATTTCACCAAGCGTATCGGCAACATCGGTGAAGACGAACCGGTCGATGCTGCTCATTTCCGGCCAAAGCAGAAAGATCGCGGCGGCCCCAACAACGATGATCTTGGCGACCCCTTTTAGGAATTCGACTATATTGCGCATCGAGAAAAGTCGCCCGAAACCCTTAATCGGATCGATTTTATCGAGTTTGGGTTCAATCGACTTTGGCGCAAAGAGCAGGCCGAACTGTAGGTAGAAGGCCGCAAAAGCGGCAATTGCCAAAATCCCCATCGGCACAAGCAGGCTAACGGCAATTCCCAGCAGGAGTTCGCCAATAATGACGGTAAAATTCGTATCATCGACGCGAATATCCCAGGCACGCTCGATAAATGCCCGGGCGATGAGGGTGATCTTATGGCTCATCATTGCGCCGAAGGCCGTTAGAACCAGCGCCGAAGCCCCCAGCATGGCAAAATTAACGACGTCGCGAGACTGGATGACATTCCCTTGGTCGCGCGCTTCTTGCAGTTTTTTCGGTGTCGGTTCTTCTGTTTTAGAGGACTCGTCTTCTTCGCTCATGGTCCTCCCCCCGGCGCAAGCATGCCCTGGATTGCAACACCAATCGTCTCAACGAAAACATACATCATCGCCGTTAGGGTGACGATCAGCAGAATGAAGCCGAGGATAATCTGAACCGGCTGCGCTAAGAAAAACACCTGTAACTGCGGCATCAAACGAGACAAGAGCCCAAGCGCCACGTTGATCATCATCATGGCGATAAAAAACGGCCCGGTCATCTGAATACCAACCCGGAAAGCCTGACTGACGACCCGCGTGATCGACTCGGACGCATCGCCCATAATTAGCCCCTGCCCCGGCGCAAACAGGCCATAGCTGTCCAGAATACCGCGCAAGAGCATATGATGCATATCGGTCTGCATCATGATCACCAGAGCAATCAGACCAAAGAAGGTGGCCACTGCCGAGGTTTGTTCGGAAATCATTGGGTTAAAAATCGTCGCGCTCGATAAACCAATTTGCGTGACGATGGAAGTTCCGGCGACCTCAAGCGATATGAAGAGAATTCGGACCAAGAGGGCCAAAAATATGCCGATCATAATCTCCCCGACCAACAGTATGGTCAGGGCAATGGCCGACTGAGGCATGCTGGGTAAGGAGGGAATTAAGAAGGGGGTGACGGTGATGGTCACAGCCAAGGCGAACATCAAACGCGCCCGCGCCGGGATGCTTTGCTCGCCGAACAGCGGCAGAACCATCAAGGCTGCCCCGATCCGCGCAAAGACCAGAACGAGCGCAAACAGCTCGCTCAGCAGCATATTTTCGAAAAGCCGCATCCCCGCGCTCAGCCGAGCGAGATAATGCGGTCAACCAGCCGTTCCATAAACCCCTTCATCGTTGCCAACATGAAGGGGAACAGCAGCAGCAACGAAATGAAAACGACGATGATCTTCGGCACGAAGGTCAGCGTCATTTCCTGAATCTGGGTGAGTGCCTGGAACAGCGAGATAATGAGACCAACCAACAGTGAAATCACCATGATCGGTCCCGATACTTGCAGCAGCACGAGCACGGCTTCGCGCGCGACTTCGAGCGTAGTGGCCTCATTCATCGTGCTGCGACCTTAAAGCAAAACCAAACGGGAGAAAACACCCCGTTAGATGGGCATACGCATGATTTCGTTATAGGCCTGCACCACGCGGTCACGGATCGCGACGACGGTCTGCAAGGTCACTTCGGCATTCGCAACGGCCGTCACCACTTCGGTAATGTCCGGCGCCTGACCGGCTGCCGCCTTGGCGGTCTGGCCTTCGGCCTTATACATGGTATCGAGTGCCGAGCGCCCCGCCTTCTCGACCAGTTCCGAGAAGTTCGGCCCCATCGGACGGGCGGCGCTTTCGAGGCTGGGCAGCGCACGAACCGTAGTGCCGTAGGCGGCGGCGGCGGAGGCGGGATTGGTGCTCATAATAAGCCCTCTTCAAAAAAGCGAGATTAAGCGCTGCGCAGCAGACCAATGGTCCGCGAGAGCATGGCTTTAGAGGTTTCGATGACCGACAGATTGGCTTCGTAGGACCGCTGGGCCTGGCGCATATCCGATAGTTCGAGCAGCGAATTTACGTTCGGCCGCAGCACATAGCCCTCGGCGTTCGCCGCCGGATGGCTGGGATCATACTTCAGCTCAAAATCCTTGCTGTCCGGCATGATCTTATTGACTTGCACCATATCGGCACCGATCGACCGGTTCAGGACGTTCTTGAACGTTAGAATCTTACGGCGGTACGGCTCCCCCCCGGGGGTCTGCGCCGTCGAATCGGCGTTCGCAAGGTTTTCCGAAATCACCCGG
Source organism: Elstera cyanobacteriorum (assembly GCF_002251735.1). Lineage (NCBI taxonomy): Bacteria > Pseudomonadati > Pseudomonadota > Alphaproteobacteria > Rhodospirillales > Rhodospirillaceae > Elstera > Elstera cyanobacteriorum. The sequence goes on from NZ_NOXS01000032.1 coordinate 337,939, forward strand.
AGACGCTGGCCCTGAGCCTTCATCCCGGCGGCGGAAATCTGCATTGCGTCTTTCAGATTCATTGCCTTACCCCTTTATCCTCATCCAGATCGAAAGCCCGTGGGGCGGTTATTGCCCGCCGCGCGACAGGGCCATTTTGGCCATCGAGGTGTAGCGGTTATACAGTTCGGCGTTCAGCGTATAGTCGCTTTGATTCTGCGACATTTTCATCATCTGCTCTTCCAGCACCACGCTGTTTTTATCCAACGAGGTTTCGTAAGGCTTCTTGTCCTTATCCACCGCAAACTTGGTTTGCGGGCTGACCGGCGCCAGATGGTTAGGCTGGGTCATCGCAAGCGGCTGCCGATTGTTCGCATCCTTCAGCGCCTGCGTAAAATTCTGCTGGCGCAGATCGCGCGCCCGATAGTTCGGCGTATCGGCATTGGCGACATTCTGCGAAATCACCTTATGCCGTTCGGCCAGATAGTCCATGCGCTTGGACATCAGCTGCATCAGGTTGATTTTATCGTCACTCATCGGCCACCATCCCTATCGAAGCCTAAGCGGACTCTGCCCCAGGCACCGGCCCGAAGCAAGCAAAGCCCACGCCAGCTTTCGAGATTAGCTTTATGCTTGGTCAAAGCGTTTGTCTACAGTATTTTAGAGTCGAAAGCTGACTCAACGTGTGAAGGATAGGCAGCCATGAGCGGACAGGATAAGGCCGGGCAGGAAGTTTCTGCCGAGGGCAAAAAGCGCCCGGTCGCCGTTGCGCTCAACTATCAGCGCGGCGATCTGCCGAAGGTGGTTGCCGCAGGGCGCGGCGCGATTGCAGAAAAAATTCTGGAAATCGCCTTCGCCAACGGCGTGAAAGTGCGTGAAGACCGCGACCTTGCGGAGTTGCTGTCCGCCGTCGAGCTAAATTGTCCAATCCCCGTCAATTGTTTCGAGGCAGTTGCGGAGATTCTAAGATATCTTTATCAAGCCAATGCGCGGTTGGGTGGCGCGCCCGTTGCCGAAACCGGGGTTTCCCCGGATCAACGGTAAGCCGCCAGTGCCGGGTAACTGGATTAGAGAAGCAAAGTGACCAATCCCCCGCCCCGTCCCCCCGCCCCGAAGCCCACAAAACCCCGCAACGCGGCCCCCGATCCGAAAGCGTTGATCGAGGGGTTTAACCGCGTGATCTTGGCGCTCGAAGCCTCGCTGGCCACCTTGCATTCTGAGGGAGCGGTCGATCTTGCCGGGCTTGACGATGAAATCGAACGCCTGTGCCGCGCGACGATGAAACTAACCGGCCCCAGCGCCGAACCGGTCTTGGCCCGCATGGGGGCCATGACCGATATTCTCGAAAAACTAAGCCTGGAATTGCGCGACCGCATGGCGGAGACCAGCGCGCAAGATCAGGTTGAGGCGAAAGCCAAGCATCGGGCGGCCTCCTCCGCCTATCGTAAACCCGAACAGGGCGAGGGCTGAGTATGGGGGCCGATGTTTTGAACGAAGGCTATTTGCGGTTCATCTTCGGGCTGGTTGCGGTGATTGCGATGATTATCGTCGCGGTCTGGGGGGCCAAGCGGCTCGGCCTTGGCACCGCCACCGGCTTCCGCGCCAAGGGCCGTCGCCTGTCGCTGCTGGAAGTGATGCCACTCGACCAGAAGCGTAAGCTGGTGCTGATCCGCCACGACGAGACCGATCATTTGCTGCTGCTGGGGGCCACGCATGAAATGCTGCTCGCTTCCACCGCCGCCCCGGCCACGCCCGCAACGGCCACGCCCTCCGCGCCGCCGCCCAGCGAGCCTGCGCGCAAGGCCCCGTTCTTATCTGCCGACCGGGAGGCCTGAGCCATGCGCGTCCCGCCCGCGTCCCTGCTAAAGATCGCCGCCAAATGGAGCGCGATTTACGGTCTGGTCAGCCTTGTCACCCTCATTGTCATGCTGTGGACCGACCCGGCGATGGCGCAAGCCCTAACGCTCGACCTCGGCGACGGCGGCGGCAGCACCACGGGCCGCATCATTCAGACCCTGGCGGTGATGACGGTCATCAGCCTCGCCCCGTCGATTCTGATGATGGTCACCTCCTTCACCCGCATTGTGATTGTTTTGTCGCTGCTGCGAAACGCCCTCGGCGTGCCGCAGTCGCCGCCGAATTCCGTCATGGTGGCGCTGGCCGTGTTTCTGACCGGCTTCATCATGCAACCGACGCTGGAGCAGGCGTACAATCAGGGGCTACGCCCGCTGATCGCCGAGGAAATTACCGAAACCCAGGCACTCGACCGGACCATCGAACCGCTTCATGGGTTCATGATCCGCCATGTGCGCGAAAAAGACCTGCGGTTGTTTTTCGACCTCGCCCGCGTCGAACCGCCCGCCGCCGCCGCGCAAACGCCACTGCGCGTGCTAATTCCGGCCTTTATGATCAGCGAGTTGCGCCGCGCCTTTGAAATCGGCTTCCTGCTGTTCATCCCCTTCCTGGTCATCGACATGGTCGTTGCCTCCATCCTGATGGCGATGGGGATGATGATGCTGCCGCCGGTGATCATCTCGCTGCCATTCAAGCTGATCTTCTTCGTGCTGGTCGACGGCTGGTATCTGGTCGCAGGCAGCCTCGTGCGAAGTTTCAACGAGTGAGGCTGCGGGGCGCTGCCCCTATATTGCCTCGGGGACAATTCCCCGCTGGACAGGTGGAACTTAGGGCGCTTGGGTTAAGGGCGTTATCTATCGTGTCGCCATCCGAGGCCGATCATGCCCTTCGCCCATTCCGCCCTCGCCCTATTCGTTGCTGCCGTCTGGGGGTTTAACTTCGTCGCCATCAAGGTTGGCCTGAATGGCATGCCGCCGCTGTTTTTCTGCGGCGTGCGTTTTGCCATTGCCGCCCTGCCGCTGCTGTTTCTGCGTGGCGGGCCGCCGGTGGCGTGGCGCTATGTGATCGGTATCGGCGTTGCCCTCGGCGTCGTGAAATTCGGTCTGCTGTTCACCGCCATTAAGATTGGGATGGGCGCCGGTCTCGCGTCGCTGCTGATGCAAAGCCAAGTGTTCTTTACCATCCTGGCGGCAGCCTTCCTGCTGGGCGAGAAGGTGAAGCCGGTGGCGCTGCTGGGCATGCTGATCTCGGCGGGTGGTCTTGCCGTCCTGGCGATGGATTTGCCGCTCGGCACCAGCCTGATCGGCTTCGGCATGGTCATTCTGGCCGCAATGTGCTGGGCCGTGTCGAATATCCTGACCAAACAATCGGGCAGCCAAGATGCTTTCCGACTGATTTCCTGGGTCAGCCTCGTGCCGCCGCTGCCGCTGCTCGTCTTATCCTATTTCATCGAAGGGCCGCAGGCGATCAGCGCCGCCGTGACGGAGGCAACGCCGCTGACCGTCGGCGCGTTGCTCTATGTCGCCGGGCCGTCCACGATCCTGGCCTTTGCGGTATGGAGCTGGCTGCTGCAGAAATATTCCGCCGCCAAGGTCACGCCCTTTGCCCTAGCCGTGCCGATCTTCGGCCTACTGTCGGGCGCCGCCTTCTTGGGCGAGCATCTCGACGCGATGACCCTCGCCGCCTGCGCGCTGGTCTTCGCCGGGTTGGCGCTGACGATCCTGTCGCCGAACCTCAAGCTGGGACGACAGCCCCATCCCGCAGCGTAACCACCCGGTCCATCCGCCGCGCCAGATCGAGATTGTGGGTCGCGATCAGCGCGGCAAGGCCGGTGGTACGCACGAGGCGCAAGAGTTCGGCGAAAACCCCTTCCGCCGTACCGGGGTCGAGATTGCCAGTCGGCTCGTCGGCCAGCAGCAGCTTTGGCTGATTGGCGATGGCGCGGACGATGGCGACGCGCTGCTGCTCCCCGCCCGACAGCTTGCCGGGGCGATGGTGCAGCCGCTCCTTCAGACCAACGATCGACAGAAGCTCCGTCGCCCGCGCCGCCGCCGCCTTCCGCCCGACGCCGCCAATCATCTGCGGCAGCACGACATTTTCCAGCGCCGAAAACTCTGGCAGCAGTTGGTGGAACTGATAGACGAAGCCGATGGTGCGGCGGCGCAGCTCCGTCCGCCCAGCGTCGTTCAGCTTGGCGCTCGCCTGCCCGTCGATTTCAATTTCCCCGGCGGTCGGGCTATCCAGCAGCCCCGCCATATGCAGCAGGGTCGATTTCCCGGCGCCGGAGGGGGCGATCAGCCCAACCATTTCCCCGGCATTCAGGGTGAAATCGACGCCCTTCAGGACGGTCAGCGCGCCATAGGAACGCTCGACCCCGCGTAGGACGAGAACCGGCTTACTCATAGCGCAACGCCTCCACCGGGTTCAGCCGGGCCGCGCGCAGCGCCGGATAGATCGTCGCCAGCAAACTCAGACTGAAGGCCATAACCACGACTTGCAGCACCTCCGCTGGGTCCATCTTGGCGGGCAGGCGCGAGAGGAAATAGATTTCCGCCTGGAAAAGCTGTGTGCCGGTCAGGTTTTGCAGGAACTGGCGGATGCTTTCGATATTCTCGCAGAACAGCACGCCAATCAGCAGCCCTGCCGCCGTGCCAATAATGCCGATGCTGGCGCCCGACAGTAGGAAGATGCGCAGGATCATCCCGCGCGTCGCCCCCATCGTCCGCAGCACGGCGATGTCGCGGCCCTTATCCTTCACCATCATGATCATCGAGGAAATGATGTTGAAGGCCGCCACCAGGATGATCAACGTCAGGATCAGAAACATCACATTGCGTTCGACCTGGATCGCATTGAAAAAGCTGGAATTTGCCTGCTGCCAATCCACCGCCCGCACCCCCGGCGGCACGAGGCCGGAGAGCAAATAGGTCATGGTCGCCGCCCGGTTCGGATCGGTCAGCATAATCTCGATGCCCGATACCGCCTGCGGCAGCCGGAAGAACACCTGCGCGGCGCTCAGCGGCGCATAAACATAGGTGTTATCATACTCGTACATGCCGACTTCAAACACACCCGCCACCCGGTAGGTCTTGATACGCGGCACGGAACCAAAAGCGGTGCTTTCCCCACGCGGGCTGAGAACCGTAATCGGATCGCCGAGGCGCAGCCCCAGGCGATAGGCCATGCGGCTGCCGATCAGCACCCCATCCTCGCCCATCTCATCGATACTGCCCTGGCGCACCGCATCGGCGATCAGGCGGCGGGCGCGCAGATCGTCGGTGCTCATGCCGCGCACCAGGGCCCCGCCCGCTACACCATTGGCGCTGACCATCACCTGGCCCTCGACCATCGGCGCGGCAAAGACTACCCCGTCCATTCCGCGCAACCGCGCGACCAGCTTATCGGCGTCGGGAATAGCCTGCCCCGCCGGGGCGCTGATGGTGATGTGGCCATTCAGCCCCAAAATCCGCCCCAGAAGTTCCGCCCGGAAACCGTTCATCACCGCCATAACGATAATCAGCGTCGCCACGCCCAGCGCGATGCCGAGCAGCGAGAACCACGCGATGACGGAAATAAACCCTTCCTGCCGCCGGGCCCGGAGGTAGCGAAAGGCGACAAGCCGTTCAAACGCCGAGAACATTTATTCCGCCCCGCTGTCTACAAATCGATCAAGGGATCGCCCCCTATGCCCCTTACGCATCCCGTTCGACGGCCCTGTCTTTGCAAGCAAATTCAGGCATTTCTATGAAGGTGGGAGCGCCAAGGGGGAGACCCCTTGGCTTGGGTTCAGCGGCAAGCCCCTGATAAATCGCTTATGCCCCCACCCGCGCTAAAGCGTCGGTGACGGAGAGTTCGTCGCGCTGGCCGGTGCGGCGGTTCTTCACTTCGACGACGCCTTTTTCCAGCCCGCGCGGGCCGATGATGATCTGCCAGGGCAGACCGATCAGATCGAGGTCGGCGAATTTCACGCCCGCCCGTTCGTCGCGGTCGTCGTACAGTACGTCGATCCCCTTGGCGGTCAGCGCCGCATAGATTTCCTGCGCCTTCGCGTCCGACGCGGCATCGCCCGCTTTCATAGTGATGATGCCGACGTGATAGGGGGCAACCGCTTCCGGCCAAATAATCCCGGCCTCATCATGGCTGGCTTCGATAATCGCCCCCAGCAGGCGCGAGACGCCCACCCCGTAAGACCCCATATGCATCGGGGTCGTGGAGCCATCGGCCAGGGTGATGGTGGCATTCATCGGTTTTGAATATTTTTCGCCGAAGTAGAAGATATGTCCCACTTCGATACCGCGTGCCGAATGCAGCCGGTCCGCCGGGATCGGCACGGCGTTGGGATCGTGCTTTTCTTCGGTCGCGGCATAGAAACCGGTCGCCCAATCGACGAAGGATTGCAGTTCTTCCGCGCTCTTGGGTGCCTTATCCAGCACGTCGAGGTCGAGCCAATCCTTATCGCAGAACACCTGGCTTTCGCCGGTCTCGGCCAGAATGATAAACTCGTGCGACAGGTCGCCGCCGATCGGGCCGGTATCGGCCTTCATCGGAATGGCCTTCAGCCCCAAGCGGGCATAGGTGCGCAGATAGGCCAAGAACTGTTTATTATAGCTGACGCGGGCGGAGGCTTCGTCGAGATCGAAGGAATAAGCATCCTTCATCAAAAACTCGCGGCCCCGCATCACGCCAAAGCGCGGGCGCACCTCGTCGCGGAACTTCCACTGAATATGATAGAGATTAAGCGGTAACTGCTTGTAGGACTTAACAAAGGTGCGGACGATATCCGTCAGCATTTCTTCGTTCGTGGGTCCGTACAGCAACTCGCGCTCGTGCCGGTCGGTAATGCGCAGCATTTCCTTACCGTAATCATCATACCGGCCGCTTTCGCGCCACAGGTCCGCCGATTGAATGGTCGGCATCAGCAGTTCGACCACGCCCGCGCGGTTTTGCTCCTCCCGCACAATGGCTTCCACCTTGCGCAGCACGCGCAGGCCCAGCGGCAGCCAGGTGTAAATCCCGGCGCTCTGCTGGCGGATCATCCCGGCGCGCAGCATCAACCGATGCGAGGCGATCTGCGCTTCGGCGGGGTTTTCTTTCAGGGTGGGCAGGAAAAACTGGGACAGGCGCATGAAACGTCTCAATGCTTATAGGAATGGCCGGGCGCGACTTTAGGCGGCGCAGACAGGCTTGTCCACGCCGAAGCCGCCGTGAAAAATCAGGATTAGCGGTAGCCCGCCGCGCGGCAGCGTTCGATTAACTCGTCATTGCCGCCGCTCAGCGGGCGACCGTTGAGCAGGCTGGAGCCATCGGGCGCTATCTGGACCGTGCCGAGCGTCGTCTCCCCCTGCAGCGGCCCCCGCAGACGCCCGCCATAGGCATTGGGATCGACATAGAGCCGGGTGGACGGACTCAGTCCCCCGGCCAGCCCGCCGCCAAACAGCGATCCGCCCGGCAGATCAGCCCCGGCGACGCTGCCGCCAGAGGCGGTAACCCCCGGCTGGTAATCCGGCGACTCCGACGGCGACAATGTCGCCAAAGCCTGACGGCAGATTTCCGGGTCCGGGGCAGCGAGCAGGCTTGGACTGGTGCCACCAATATTCATTTGAAACCGGGGTGCCTGGGCCGAAACACCGCCTGCCCCAGCGCCGACCGCCAAAGCCAGAAGGGTTGTCGCCAAAAACGCCGGTAAGCGCCTATTTTCTGAGCGTTTTTTCATCGTCATAGTGTAGCAGATTCCAGAAAAGAACCCCAGACGGTAAAATCTACCCGGCATAGGCTTTGTAACCGACTGGTTCATCATCTCTTTTTGCCCCGGACTCCGAATTAGGATTCCTATATTGCCAGAGCTTACACAAGCATCACATTTTGACGAAAAAATGGGTGACAGAGCGAATGTTGCGTGCGTATACTCCCTTCAACAAATAAAAAGACTGCGCGACAAAGGCCGCGCAGCCCGAGTTTAGGGAGGAATCGCCACCAGGCGGAGACAAACAGCATAAGCTGTTGTCATAAGAAAAAAATACATTCTGCAGTGCAGCAAGGCAAGAGCTTTTTATAGTTCTTGCCAATTTTTTCGTCTTTTTTCAGGGGCTTGGCTCCAAATTAGGCGATTCGATTATTTTTTGATCACCCAGCGCCCATCGGGCGGGCAACCCCGGTTTGACGCGCCCCTATGCCCCGCCGACTGCTTGCCGTTCCCCTGGGTTTCCGGCAGGCTGCGGCCATGCCAGTATCGAGACTATCCCCCGCCGATCAGGCGGCTGTCATTGCGATAACCGGCCCGTGGGACGAGCTACGGGCGAATACGGATGGCACCGCCGCCGATGTCCTGCACATCAATGGGACTTGGGTCTTGCGCCAAGCGCGCCAGGATGCCGCCGCCTTCGACCGGGAAACCGCCTTGCTGACGCGGTTAGCCGCGCGTCTGCCGCCCGCCCTCGCCGCCTTGTTACCGGTTCCCAAAGTCAGCGGCCCCGGTTGGCACCTCTGCCGTCACCTGCCGGGCGTGCCGAGCAGTCGGCAGAGCCTCGCCGCCCTCTCTCCCCAAGCGCGAGGACGGTTTTTCAATGGTTTCAGCACCCTTTTGGCTGGCGTTCATACGTCGCCAGAGGGGGATTATGCCGCCGCCACCCCCCATTCCCCCGACCAATGGGCCGCCGTTCGGGCGGAAGCGGAAGCGCGGCTCTTCCCGCTCCTATCCCCCGCGCTCGCCGCCGATCTGCGCGCGGCGCTGGCGGAGATTGGCGCCAGTCCCTTAGCGATGAATGGCCCGGCCCTGATTCATGATGATTTGCACCCGGCCCATATTCTGCACGATCCGGCCACGGGGGCGCTCACCGGGCTTCTCGACTTCGGGCGCAGCGGGCGCGGCGATGCCGCCGTTGATCTGGCAGGGCTACTCTATAACTGGGGGCAGGCAACCCTGCGTGCGCTCGACTATCCCGGTCTTGCCGACCTTTTGCCGCGCGCCCGCCGCCTCGCCCGGACCTATGAACTGCAATGGGCCCTCGAAGGGCTGCGGCACAACGATCCGCGCTGGTTTCTCTATGCCTTAGGCGCGGCGAAAGACTTCTGACGCGCAAGGCTGGTATTTGCCGCAAGGGCGCGATAAACTCCTAACAAATGGTTAGAAAAACGCCCCGCCCGCCCGAAGAAGCCCGCGCCATCGCCCGGGCCCTCCGCAAGCGTTTCATCACCCCGGAAGTCGAAGCCAAGGCGCAGGAAACCCTGAAACGCCTGAACATCGATCCGGCCCTGCTGCTCGGCGGCAAACCTAAACCGGTAGAAACCGCACCGGTCAAGGAACCGTCGAAAATGGCGATGTTCTGGGGACGCGGCAAAAAAGAAACCACGACGGCCGCAGTGCGCGAGCGCGAGGGGATTGTTCTGCCCGAAAGCGATAAGCCGTTCACCGAGGAAGAAAAGCGCAAGGCCCAGGCGGTTCTGGCGATTTTCAAGGAACGCTATGGTACGCCGGACAAGACAAATTAAATAAGTCTCATGGAATAGATAATTCAGCGCCATTTTGACTAATTCAATTAGACACTCTTGAGCGGGTCTTCTTTACCAAGGGAGACTCGTTCCAGCAAATCTCCCAAACAAAGAACTACTAAAATGACTAACAAGAATGATTTTATTCCAGATACGAGATCGGGATCAATGCTGAGTCGTGAGTTTTCAGTTGGTCGCCTCAGACGGCTTAAAAAGTCTGATCTCGAGCAATTCCAACTTTACAGAAACGATCCGGTTGTTGGTAGGTTTCAAGGCTGGGAACCTATGCCATCAGATAAAGCACTGGATTTTCTGAATGAAATGGAGTTATGCCCTCTATTTCAAAATGGCACTTGGACACAGATTGGGATTTCAAACCTTGAGACTGATTCTTTGATTGGTGATATAGGTATCTACATTTCAGATGACTCTTTGAGCGCTGAGATTGGATTTACGTTATCTTCCGAAAATCAAGGAAAAGGAATTGCTTACGCAGCCGTCCAAGAAGCGATAAAATTTTTGCTTGAGACTACGTCGATCGAGAAAATTACCGCAATTACGGATAGCAGAAACATAAAAAGCACTTCCCTCCTAAATCGCCTAGGTTTCAAATTCAAATTTTCGAAGGAAGTAGAGTTTCGAGGCGAATTTTGTCTGGAATATAATTTCGAACTTTTAAAAATTTAAATAAAGACCTACTATTTTTACGAAAACGACATGGAATTCATCAGAAAACCTTAATTCTGAACCTTCAAATGTAACCCCCCATTTCTATACTTCGATCTCAAGATAAGCCTAGCCATACAGCGCCCGCGCCCAGCCCTCGAAGGCTGCCACCATGTGTCTCAAGGCTTTGTTAAACAAAGTTTCGATGATCTGATGTTCTGGGAACTCGGCAAAAAAGAAACGACAACGCCTGCCGTGCGCGAACGCGAAGGGATCATTCTGCCCGAAAGTGATGAGCCGTTCACCGAAGAAGAAAAGGGCAAGGCCCAGGCCGTGCTAGCGATTTTCAGGGAACGCTATGGCACGCCGGAGAAGCCGAATTGAGGCATCTGCCTCAATGTGCTCAATTTTAAGTCCGTATTTTTAAAAAGCTTATGAATTTTAGATAGCATTCGCCTGATTAGGATACCTATGGCATGATCGGAAGCGCACTCATGCCGTGGGAGGAAGCTTTATGCGCCTAAAATATACCCTAGCGATTGCTGCTGTCTTTTTTTCTACGCCCCTTGTAGCGCCCAGCGTAGCCCTCGCACAAAATACAATTGCTTGCCCGTTTAGTCTTGCAAGCCCGTCGCTCCCCTCGCAGTTCGTTGTGAGCGGTGCCGTCGATGTCCAAATCACCGCTGATTGCGCCGCTTGGCAGCAGTTCGTCTACCTGAATTGGCAGGCCGCAAGCGGCCAAACCGTCCCGGACCCGGCGGTCCCGGCGAGCCAATTCGGGATTCTTCCAGCGGGGGCAGCAACGGTTTGGCAGAGCTATGTTCCGTCGAACAGCTTATTTCAACCGGTTAGCCCGGCAGAGCGGCAAACGCCGCCGCCGCTGATGCTGAAGGCGATTTCCAAGTACGGTAATATCACGATCAGCGGGATTGATCAGGCCAGCGGCCCGGTCTGGCTAACGGGCCAGAATCAGAATCTGACCTATTATGATGTTCGGTCCAACCCGAACGAAGTCGCCTATATCTCAACGGTTTCGGCAGGCCCGCTGAATACCGCTTCGGCCCAGTTGGCCTGCGTGAACGCGGTTCCTGCCGGGCAAACCACGGGCGGCTTCCGGCTGCCAATGGGGTATAAGAATGATACCGACTGCAACGGCACACCAGCGACCTATGGTGATGATACCGGCACGATCGAGTTAAAGGCCGCTTGGCTGGTTCTGACCGCAGGCGACCCGAACAATAGCCGCTATTTGACGGCCCAAGCACAAGTGACCGATCCCTTCGGCGTTACCACACAGCAAACGGTTGGCCTCGTCGGTCTGCATATCATCCGCCGCCTTCCCGGGGCCAGCCAGATGCTCTGGTCCACCTTCGAGCAGGTGGATAATTCGCCGGACTATAATCTGACGACGAAAACCGCGTCCGATCCCCGCACGGCCACCGGCGCCCCGCGCAACGCCCGCAGCAGCTATACTTATTTCAATGCCGCCTGCGATCCCAGCAAGGACACGGTCTATCAGTGCGTTGTGAATGCCCAACCGGGCGCCCCCTGCCCGACGAGCGCGGGGCGGACCAGCACCGATCCAACCTGCTATCCCTATTCAGCGCCCCAACAAGTCGGTCGGACCACGCCATTGGAGTTCCGCGCAGATGGCATCAACGCCTGGATTTGGTCGCAAATCCCGCAAAATTCGGTCTTCCAATATTATCGGCTGATCGACGTGCAATGGCCGAATAATCCGCAGCCGCCCTTGCTCTCCGGGGCGCTAACCGCAGGGGTTCAGGTCGGATCGACCACGGTTCCCTATCCCACGAATATGGTACCGAACCTCTACGTCAATGATCCCAATACCCGGGTGATTGCGAATACGACGATGGAAACCTATGTCCAGGCCGGGGCAGGCTCTGCCACGGGCACCTGCATGGATTGCCATGCCAGCGCTGGGATTTCCGCGCTTACCCCCGGCAGCAATAGCCTTCAGGCCACCCTGGTTCGGAAGAAGATCGGTAACCGCTTTTTCTCTGTCACGCCCTTTGCGTCAGTCCCGACCCCGCCGCCGGGTACCAGCCCGCAAGCTACGATCCCGCAGGGGGATTATCTATCAAGCTTCTCGTTTATATTCTCGAACGCCACAATCAAGGCGACGCCGTAACGGTTATAGGGGGGGAGGTTTCCGCCTTCTCCCCTCTTTCAGCCATACAGCGCCCGCGCCCGACCCTCGAAGGCCGCCACCATGCGTTTCACGGCTTCGTTAAACAAAGTCTCGATAATCTTTTGCAGCATTCTATTGTGGAACTCGAAGTCCACGAAAAAATCCAACTCCGTCGCGCCCGGCGTTTCGGGAACGGGGTGGAACATCCAATGATTGTTGAGATATTTAAACGGCCCTTCCGCATAGGCCACATCGATGCGGAAGGCGCCCGGGTTTAGCGCCACATTACTGGTAAAGCGTTCGCGCACCAGCTTATAGCCGATGATCAAATCGGCGCGGATATGGGCGTCGGTCTTTTCGCGGATGCGGGCAGCGAGGCACCAGGGTAGAAACTCCGGGTACTTCGCCACATCCGCAACCAAATCGTAAAGCTGCTGCTGCGTATACGGCAGCACGCGCCGTTCGGCGTGGGTGGGCATCGGGGATTACGCCGATGCCTTCGCCAATTGCACGTCCCGCGCGGCCCGCATCTGCTCGAAATCCTCACCCGCATGGTAGGAGGACCGGGTGAGCGGCGAGGATGCGACCATCAGGAAGCCCTTGCCGTAGGCGAGGGTTTTGTAGCTCGCGAACTCGTCGGGCGTCACGAACCGGTCCACCGCCGCGTGCTTCGGCGTTGGCTGGAGGTATTGGCCGATGGTGAGAAAATCAACTTCCGCCGCGCGCAGATCGTCCATCACCTGCAAAATCTCTTCTCGGCTCTCCCCAAGGCCGACCATAATGCCGGACTTGGTGAAGATCGACGGGTCGAGCCGCTTCACTTCCGACAGCAGACGCAGCGAATGGAAGTAGCGCGCGCCGGGGCGGATGCTGGGATAAAGGCGCGGCACGGTTTCGAGATTATGGTTGAACACATCGGGTCGGGCTTCGACCACGGTTTCAATCGCGCCGTCTTTGCGCATGAAATCCGGGGTTAGCACTTCGATGGTCGTCGTCGGTGATCCTAAGCGAACAGCGCGGATAACGCGGGCGAAATGATCGGCGCCGCCATCGTCGAGATCGTCGCGGTCGACCGACGTGATGACCACGTGCGATAGGCCCATACGCGACACGGCTTCGGCCACATGCTCCGGCTCGTGCGGGTCAAGCTTATCGGGGCGGCCCGTCGCAACATTGCAGAAAGCGCAGGCGCGGGTGCAGACATTGCCCAAAATCATCACGGTCGCGTGCTTCTTGGCCCAGCACTCGCCGATATTCGGGCAGGCCGCTTCCTCGCAAACCGTGTTCAGCTTCAGATCCCGCATCATCGTGCGGGTCTGGTTATATTCTTGAGAGACCGGGGCTTTCACACGGATCCAGTCCGGCTTGCGCTGGATCGGATTATCCGGCTTATGCGCCTTTTCGGGATGGCGAAGCGCGGCGGCGGCAGCCTTATCGGTCATATCATATCCCCTCGCGGTGCGATGCCCGCGTCTTAACGGCTGGATGACGGTAGGGCAAGCGCCCCACCGTCATGCCTGCCGTGTTCCTCACACGCTTTAGAAATGGATCACCCGACCGTAGGCGTCCAGTACCGACTCGTGCATCATTTCCGATAAAGTCGGATGCGGGAAGACGGTGTGCATCAGTTCCGCTTCCGTCGACTCGAGCGTCCGGGCAATCGTATAGCCCTGGATCATTTCCGTCACTTCCGCCCCGACCATATGCGCGCCCAAAAGCTCGCCGGTCTTGGCGTCGAAGACGGTCTTCACCATGCCCTCCGGCTCGCCCAAGGCAATCGCCTTGCCGTTGCCGATGAAGGGGAAGCGCCCAACCTTCACCTGATAGCCCGCCGCCTTGGCTTTGGCTTCGGTCAGACCGACCGAAGCCACCTGCGGCGTGCAATAGGTGCAGCCTGGGATATTGCTGGTATCGAGCGGATGCACATGCTTACCAGCAATCGCTTCGACGCAGATCACGCCTTCATGGCTCGCCTTATGGGCCAGCCACGGCGGCCCCGCGAGATCGCCGATGGCATAGACGCCCGGCTCCCCGGTGCGGCAATGATCGTCGATGACCACATGGGTCTTCTCGACCTTCACCGCCGTGCCTTCAAGGCCGATATTCTCGACATTGCCGACGATCCCGGCGGCGACGATGACGCGATCGACGGTGATCTGCTGGGTTTTGCCGCCCTGCTCCACCGTCACGGTGACGTTCGTCGCGCCTTTGGTCACGCCCTTGGTCACCGCGCCGGTGAGGATCTTCATCCCCTGCTTCTCGAAGCTCTTCTTAGCGAAGGCCGAAATCTCTTCGTCTTCCGCCGGAAGAATCCGGTCCACCATCTCCACCACGGTCACTTCGGCGCCCAAGGTGCGGAAGAAACTGGCGAATTCGATGCCGATGGCGCCGGACCCAACGACCAGCAAGGACTTCGGCATCACATCGGGAACCAGGGCTTCCTTATAGGTCCAGATGAACTTGCCATCCGGCTCTAACCCCGGCAGCACGCGCGCCCGTGCCCCGGTGGCGAGGATGACGTGCGGCGCGGTGATCTCGCCCGTCGCTGCCCCATCCTTGCCGACCAGCGCCACCTTGCGGTCGGCCCCGGCCTTGCCCGCCAGCTTGCCGAAGGCATCGAAGACGGTAACCTTGTTCTTCTTCAACAGGCCCTTCACGCCGCCGGAAAGCTGGCCTGCAACCTTGCGGCTGCGTTCCACAATCTTCGGCAGAACGGCGGAAACTTCGCCCTTCACTTCAAGCCCAAAGTCCTTGGCGTGCTTGATGAAGTTGAAGATTTCCGACGACCGCAGCAGCGCCTTGGTCGGAATACAGCCCCAATTGAGGCAGATGCCGCCCAGATGCTCGCGCTCGACCAGCGCAACCTTCATACCAAGCTGCGAGGCGCGGATCGCGGCGACATAGCCGCCCGGTCCGCCGCCGACGACGATCAGATCGAATTTGGTGTCAGCCATGATCGTCCCCTTACAACATCATCGACAGCGGATCTTCGACCAGACCCTTGAAGGCTTGCAGCCATTCCGCCCCCAGCGCACCATCGACCACGCGGTGATCGACCGACAGGGTACAGCTCATCTGGGTTTCCACCGCCAGCGCGCCATTGCGCACCACCGGCCGCTGTTCGCCCGCGCCAACGGCGAGGATGCAGGACTGCGGCGGGTTGATGATTGCCGCAAACTCGCGAATCCCGAACATGCCGAGGTTGGAGATGGAGAAGGTGCCGCCGGTGAACTCTTCCGGCTTCAGCTTCCCGGCTTTCGCCCGCGCGGCCAGATCCTTGATCTCCGCAGAGATTTCGGCGAGGCCTTTCTTATCGGCATCGCGGATGATCGGCGTGATCAGCCCACCCGGGATCGACACCGCAACCGCGATATCGACGCCCTTGAACTGCATCAACCCTTCGTCCGACCAGGCGGCATTCGCGCCCGGAACCTTCTTCAAGGCGAGGGCGGAGGCGCGGATGATCATGTCGTTGACCGACAGTTTCACCCCAGACTTTTCGCCGCGCACATTCAGGTCGGTACGCAGCTTCAGCAGCGCATCGAGGCCCACGTCCACCGTCAGGTAGAAATGCGGCACATTCTGCTTCGCTTCGGTCAGGCGGCGCGCGATGGTTTTGCGCATCGAGGAATGCGGCACCAGATCGAAGGCCGGCAGCCCGAAGGTCTGCACCGGGGCGGGCGCGGCTTTCGGGGCCGCTGCGGGGGCTGCCGCCGGGGCCGGGGCGGCCGCCGCGACTGGGGCCGCCGCCGCAACCGGACCGCGCGCCTTAGCGGCTTCCACATCGGCCTTGACGATCCGCCCGTTGGGGCCGGTGCCCTTAACGGTCGCCAGGTCGATCCCGGCCTGTTCGGCCAAACGCTTGGCCAGCGGGCTGGCGATCGTGCGCGCGCCGTGCGACACCGCGGCGGCGGCAGGAGCCGCCGCCGCAGGAGCCGAAGCAGGCGCTGCCGCAGCCGGGGCAGCCGCAGGGGCCGGAGCCGCTGCAACCGGCGCCGATAGGGCAGAGGCCGACTCGCCCTCTTCCAGCAGCAGGGCGATGGGTTCATTCACCTTCACGCCCTGGCTGCCTTCGGCGACCAGAATCTTGCCCAAAGTGCCTTCATCGACGGCTTCGACTTCCATCGTCGCCTTATCGGTTTCGATCTCGGCGAGCACGTCGCCCGCTTTCACCGCGTCGCCTTCCTTCTTGAGCCAGCGGGCGAGATTACCCTCGGTCATCGTCGGCGACAGGGCGGGCATCAGGATTTGAATTGGCATGGCGCGCCCCCGTTAACGGTAGCAGACCGCCCGCGCCGCCTGGACGATATCGTCCACGCTCGGCAGGGCGAGTTTTTCGAGATTGGCGGCATAGGGCAGCGGAATATCCTTGCCGGCTACGCGCGCCACCGGGGCATCCAGCAGGTCGAAGCCCTGCTCCATGATCTGCATGCCGATTTCAGAGCCGACCCCGGCGAAGGGCCAACCTTCTTCCACCGTCACGCAGCGGTTGGTCTTGGCGACCGAGGCGAGGATCGTGTCCATATCGAGCGGGCGGATGGAGCGCAGATCGATGACTTCCGCTTCGATCCCCTGGGCCGACAGGGCTTCCGCCGCCGCCAGCGCATGGCGCACGGTGATCGAGAAGGCGGTGATCGTCACATCCTTACCCGGACGCACGACCTTGGCCTTGCCGATGGGAACGATCCAATCGTCGGTATCCGGCACTTCGAAGGAGGCGCCGTACATGATTTCATTTTCAAGGAAAATGACCGGGTTCGGATCGCGGATCGCCGACTTCAGCAGGCCCTTAGCATCGGCAGCGCTATAGGGCGCGACAACTTTCAGGCCGGGGCAATGGGCGTACCAAGAGGCATAGCACTGGCTATGCTGGGCCCCGACGCGCGACGCCGCCCCGTTCGGGCCGCGGAAGACGATAGAACAGCCCATCTGCCCGCCCGACATGTAGAGGGTCTTCGCCGCCGAATTGATGATCTGGTCAATCGCCTGCATGGCGAAATTGAACGTCATGAATTCGACAATCGGCTTCAGGCCCATAAAGCCCGCGCCGACGGCAAGCCCAGCGAACCCATGCTCGGTGATCGGCGTATCGATCACCCGGCGGGCGCCAAATTCCTGCAGCAGGTTTTGGGAAACCTTATAGGCCCCCTGATATTCTGCCACTTCTTCGCCCATCAGGTAGACGGCGTCGTTAGCACGCATTTCTTCGGCCATCGCGTCGCGCAGGGCTTCGCGAACGGTCTGGGTCTTGGTCGGACCGGACCATTCCGGTTCGGCGGCCACCGGGGCCACCGGCGCGGCGGAGATCACTGCCGGGGCGGCAACGGGCGCGGACGCCGGGGCGGCTGCCGGGGCCGGGGCGGCCTTCGGCGCATCCGACAGGCTTTCGCCCTCTTCGATCAGCACGGCGATGATGGTATTCACCGCCACATTTTCCGTGCCCTCGGCCACCGTGATCTTGGCCAGAATGCCTTCATCGACGGCTTCGACTTCCATCGTCGCCTTATCGGTTTCGATCTCGGCCAGCACATCGCCCGGCTTAACGCTGTCGCCTTCCTTTTTCAGCCAGCGCGACAGTTTGCCTTCGGTCATGGTCGGCGACAGGGCCGGCATTAGAATATCAATTGCCATGATTTAGGCCTCGATCAGAACATCGGTGTAGAGTTCGGACGGATCCGGCTCGGGGCTGGACTGCGAGAATTCGGCGGCATCGGTAACGATGTCCTTGATCTCCCGGTCGATTTCCTTCAGCGCCGCTTCGTCGGCATGGCCGCCGTCCAGAATGAGTGCACGGAGCTGATCGATCGGATCATGCTGCTCGCGCATCTTGCTCACCTCTTCCTTCGTCCGATACTTGGCCGGGTCGGACATGGAATGACCGCGATAGCGGTAGGTGTTCATTTCGAGGATATAGGGGCCGTTGCCCGCCTTGCAGTGTTCGACCGCGCGCTGCGAGGCTTCCTGCACGGCGATGACGCTCATGCCGTCCACGGCTTCGCCGGGGATCCCATAGGCCGCGCCGCGCCGGAACAATTCCTGCCCTGCCGCCGACCGCTGCACCGACGTGCCCATCGCGTACTTATTGTTTTCGATGACGTAGATCACCGGCAGCTTCCACAGCGCTGCCATGTTGAAGCTTTCGTACACCTGGCCCTGGTTCAGCGCCCCATCGCCCATATAGGCGGCGCAGACATTGTTCTGGCCCTTGTACTTGAACGCGAAGGCGATGCCGGTGCCCAGCGGCACCTGGGCGCCGACGATACCATGACCGCCGTAGAAATTCTTTTCCTTGGAGAACATGTGCATTGAGCCACCCTTCCCCTTGGAATAGCCGCCGATGCGCCCAGTCAGTTCCGCCATCACGCCGCGCGGGTCCATCCCGCAGGCGAGCATATGGCCATGATCGCGGTAGGAGGTGATCACCGCATCTTCCGGCGTCAGCGCCGCCTGCATGCCAATCACGACCGCTTCCTGGCCGATGTAGAGATGGCAGAAACCGCCGATCAGGCCCATGCCATAAAGCTGCCCGGCCTTTTCTTCAAAGCGGCGGATCAGCAGCATGTCCTTATAATATTTCAACAAAACTTCAGCCGAAGGCTCGGGTGCGGCGGCGTTCGCCCCTCCCGCTGTTTTGGATGCGCGCTTGGCGGTCGTCATACTATGGACCTCCTGGTGTCGGGAGACGCAATCAAGGGGCAAAAAAACGCCCTATCGCTCCCTGTCTAACCCGGTCCCACCGCGCTTGCAAGCGTCGCAAGGTCTTGTAATTTCACGAGAAATCGATTGTCATCTTGAAGGTGGTTAACAGTCTATTTCGCAGTTGCAAAAGCCAAAGGCTTAATTCGTTGTGATTTCAGGGGGCAGGCTCTGCGGGCGCTGCAACATGATCTGCACTTCATCCTTCCGGCCAAAATTCAATAGGACTCGCGCGCGTTCTTCTAAAAGGTCAGGATCGAGCTGATCCGGCCGCATCAGCGCGACCCGCTTTTCCAAAGTTTCACGTTCGGCATGAATGAGGTCGCGGGTAATCTCCGCCTTGCGGATTTCCTGTTGTACTTGCAGATAGGCCAACAACCCCCGATCACCATGCACCGCATGATAGGCGAAATAAGCGACGAAGGAGGCCCCGAGCAACGGGGCGACCACGGTATGCGCTTTGCGCTTCAGGATGGTCAGGACAGCCATGACTCGAAAGAATCATAAGAGAGTCAGTGGGTCAACAGGATTATCTCAGAAACGAGTCCAGACTCAAAAATTCATATATCGAGTCGATATAAAATATTCGAAAAGAAGGGGCTGACCTGACGTCAGCCCCCTCCTCACTCTTTAGCGCTGCTTAAACGCGGCGCGGCCCGGATAACGGGCGCTGCTATCGAGCTGCTCTTCGATTCGGATCAGTTGATTGTACTTCGCCATGCGATCCGAGCGCGACAGCGAGCCGGTCTTGATCTGGCCGCAGTTGGTGGCAACCGCGAGGTCGGCGATGGTCGCATCCTCGGTTTCGCCCGAACGGTGCGAGAGGATCGAGGTATAGCCCGCGCGATGGGCCATTTCCACGGCTTCCAGGGTCTCGGTCAGCGTACCGATCTGATTAACCTTCACCAGGATCGAATTGCCGACGCCCTTGTCGATGCCTTCGGCCAAGCGCTTCGGGTTGGTGACGAAGAGATCGTCGCCGACCAACTGCACTTTACCGCCCAAACGGTCGGTCAGCAGCTTCCAGCCCGCCCAATCGTCTTCGGCCATACCATCTTCGATGGAGATAATCGGGTAGCGGGCGCAGAGGTCGGCGTAGAAATCGACCATCCCGGCGGCGTCGAGGGTCTTGCCTTCGCCTTCCAGCTTATAGGCGCCATCCTTGAAGAATTCCGACGAGGCGGAGTCGAGCGCCAGGGCAATATCGTCGCCCGGCTTATAGCCCGCCGCTTCGATGGCCTTCATGATGAACCCAAGGCTATCATCGGCATTGGCGAGGTTCGGCGCAAAACCGCCTTCATCGCCAACGTTGGTGGCATAGCCCTTGTCCTTCAACTGCTTCTTCAGCGCGTGGAAGACTTCGGCGCCCATGCGCACGGCGTCCGACAGGCTGGGGGCGCCGACCGGGACGATCATAAATTCCTGGAAATCGAGCGGATTATCGGCATGGGCGCCGCCGTTCAGCACGTTCATCAGCGGCACCGGCAGGGTGCGCGCGAAAACACCGCCGACGTAGCGATAGAGCGGCAGGCCGTTATCATCGGCCGCGGCATGGGCAACCGCGAGGCTGACGCCGAGGATAGCGTTCCCGCCCAGGCGGCTCTTGTTCGGCGTGCCGTCGAGATCGATCAGCAGATTGTCGATGGCGATCTGTTCTTCGGCTTCTTCGCCGACCAGCGCGTCGTAAATTTCGGTATTAACGGCGTCCACGGCCTTCAGCACGCCCTTGCCGCCGTAGACGGACTTATCGCCGTCGCGCAGTTCCACCGCTTCGTGGGTACCGGTCGAGGCGCCCGAGGGCACGGCGGCGCGGCCAAAGGCGCCGGTTTCCAGATAGACTTCCACTTCGACCGTCGGATTGCCGCGGCTATCGACGATTTGGCGGGCGTGGATGTCGGTAATGGCAGACATTGCGGACGCTTCCTTTCGTTGGGAACGGGTCGTTAAGCCGACACGAAAACGGGGCCGTTGTGGCCCCGTTTGCGCGCTGTAGTCAATTGATTCCGTACTCCATGACCCCTCGGGCCTTGGCCAACCGGTCGAAGGCCTGAAGATCGGCCAGCAGCGCTTCCAGCTTATCGATCGGCACCATGTTCGGCCCGTCGGAGGGGGCGCGGTCCGGGTCTTGATGGGTTTCGATGAAAACCGCCGCAACCCCAACGGCAATCGCCGCGCGCGCCAGGGTCGGCACGAACTGCCGCTGCCCGCCGGAGGTTGCACCCTGCCCGCCGGGCTGTTGCACCGAATGGGTCGCGTCGAACACCACCGGCTGCCCGGTTTCCGCCAGCACCGGCAGACCGCGCATATCGGAAATCAGGGTATTGTAGCCGAAGGACGCCCCGCGCTCGCAGACCATCGCGTGCGGATTGCCGGTGGCGGCGATCTTCGCCACGACGTTCTTCATATCCCAGGGGGCGAGGAACTGGCCCTTCTTCACGTTGACCGGCTTGCCGGTTTCCCCCGCCGCGACCAAAAGATTGGTTTGGCGGCACAGGAAGGCCGGAATTTGCAGGACATCGACGGCCTGGGCGGCAATCGCGCATTGCTCCCGCTCGTGCACATCGGTCAACACCGGGCAACCGAAGGTCTGGCGGATATCCGCCAGAATATCGAGACCGTCCACGATCCCCGCCCCGCGCTGGGCCGCGACCGAAGTGCGATTGGCCTTATCGAAGGAGGATTTATAGATCAGCCCCATCCCAAGCCGTCCAGTGATCTCCACCAGTGCCGCCGCTATTTCGTGCGCGTGCTGGCGGCTTTCGATCTGGCAGGGTCCGGCGATCAGCGCCAATGGCGCATCATTGGCAACCACGAAGGGCGCTGAACCGCTAAAGGCAATCCGATGGGTCATGGGGTGTCTCCGTTACACGATCCGGCTTTGCTGCACCGCAGCCTTCACGAAAGCGGTAAATAGCGGGTGCGGATCGAAAGGCCGCGACTTGAGTTCCGGGTGGAACTGCACACCAACGAACCAAGGATGATCGAGATATTCAACGATTTCCGGCAACTCGTTATCCGGTGACATGCCGGTAAAGCGATAGCCGACTTTTTCCAACTGGTCGCGGTAGGTGATATTCACCTCGTAGCGATGACGGTGGCGTTCCTGGATCAGCGGCACGCCGTAGGCTTCGCGGGCCTTACTGTCGTTCGCCAGCACACACGGATAAGCGCCAAGGCGCATGGTGCCGCCCAAATCGCCCTTATCGTCGCGGGTTTCGACACTATTGCCCTTGACCCATTCGGTCATCAGACCGACGACCGGCTGAGCGGTTTCGCCAAATTCCGTCGAGGACGCATCGGCAAGCCCCGCAACATTGCGCGCGCCTTCGATCACCGCCATTTGCAGGCCGAAACAGATGCCGAAATAGGGGATCTTATGCTCGCGCGCAAAGCGCACGGCTTCGACCTTGCCTTGGCTGCCGCGCTCGCCGAACCCGCCGGGGACGAGAATCCCATCGACGCCTTCCAACTTCGGGGTCGGGTTTTCATGCTCGAAAATTTCGGCATCGACCCACTGCAGCTTAACCTTGACGTTATTGGCGATGCCGCCGTGGGTCAGCGCTTCCGCCAAAGACTTATAACTATCCATCAGCGCGGTATATTTACCGACAACGGCAATCGTCACCTGGCCTTCCGGGTTGCGGATGCGGCTGACGATATGCTGCCACTTCGACAGGTCCGGCTGCTGCGAGCGATGTTCGAGGCCGAAATAACTCAGAACCTCGCGGTCAAAGCCTTCCTGATGGTAGGCGATGGGAACCTGATAGATGGTATCCACGTCAATCGCCGGAATGACGCGGCCCGGTTTGACGTTACAGAACTGCGCCATTTTGCGCAGAGCATCGGGCGGAATCACCCGGTCGCAGCGCACCAGCAGAATATCCGGCTGGATCCCGACCGACAGCAGCTCCTTCACCGAATGCTGGGTTGGCTTGGTCTTATGCTCGCCCGCCGACGCGATATAGGGCACCAGCGTCAGATGAACGAACAGCGAGCGTTCGCGCCCGATTTCATTGGCAAACTGGCGAATGGCTTCGATAAACGGCAGGCTTTCGATATCCCCCACCGTGCCGCCGATTTCGACGAGGCAGAAGTCTTCGTCAGTCAGGTCGGAGCGGATGAAATTCTTAATCCCGTCCGTCACGTGGGGAATGACCTGAATGGTCGCGCCCAGATAGTCGCCCCGGCGTTCCTTGGCCAAAACGTCCGAATAGATGCGGCCCGTGGTCACATTATCCGACCGGCGCGCCGAAACGCCCGTGAAGCGTTCGTAATGACCGAGGTCGAGGTCGGTTTCCGCCCCATCGTCAGTCACAAAGACTTCGCCGTGCTGATAGGGCGACATGGTGCCCGGATCGACGTTCAAATAGGGATCGAGCTTGCGCAGGCGAACCTTAAAGCCGCGCGCTTGCAGCAGCGCCCCTAAGGCCGCCGAGGCCATGCCCTTACCCAGCGAAGAAACCACCCCGCCCGTGATGAAGATAAAGCGCGTCATTCCCCGCTCCTGCCTTCTCGCAAAATCAAAGGCCCCCCGCCGCTATGGGCCGCGAGGGGGCCATGAAAACCATCGATGAACCCGAAACTTTACTTGGCGAGCGGCACGCTCGGCTGGGCCGGGGCTTCGACCGGCGCGGCGGCCGGAACATCCAGGATCGACTTGCGCTCCGGGGCGCCGCTGCTGGCGAGGATCGCCAACACCAGACTGGTCACCATGAAAGCACCCGCCAAAATACCGGTCGTCCGGGTCAGGAAATTCGCCGTGCCGCGCGCCGTCATGAAACCGCCGCCGCCCCCGCCGCCAATACCCAAGCCGCCGCCCTCGCTCTGTTGGATCAAAATGATCCCCACCAGAAACACGGCAAGCACGAGATGAATGACCAGCAGAATGGTTTGTAGCATGAACAGTCTCAACCAAAAGCGCGCGGCACGCGTCCGTGCCGCTAGGATGGGGAGGTATTTAGCGCCGGATGGCGCCGCTTACCAGAGGCAAATGTCGAAGTTCTGATGCGCGGTTTCGACGCTTACGCCGGACAGGCCGACGCGATAGCCTGAAAATCCGCCGCAACAAGGCTGGCCCCGCCGACCAGCACGCCGTTCACATCCGGCGTCGCCAGAATTTCCGCCGCATTGCCGGGCTTCACCGACCCGCCGTAGAGCAGCTTCACCGCTGCCCCCGTCCCGTCGATGGACAGCAGCACCTTGCGCAGATGGGCATGTACTTCGGCAATCTGGTCGGCATTCGCCGTTAGTCCGGTGCCAATCGCCCAAACGGGTTCATAAGCCACGACGACGCGGGCAAGATCGCCACTGGGCAAGGAGCCGCGCAGGCTGGCTTCAACGACGGCCAGGGTTTCCCCGGCCTGCCGCTGCGCCAACGACTCGCCGATGCAGATAATCGGCGTCAGCCCGGCCGCAAGCGCGGCTTCCGCCTTAGCTTTCACCTGCGCATCGGTTTCGCCATGATCGGCGCGGCGTTCCGAATGGCCGACGATCACGAATGTCCCGCCCGCCGCCGCGATCATCGGCGCAGCAATATCGCCGGTATGGGCACCGGAGGCTTTGGCATGGCAATCCTGCCCACCGACCGCAATCGGTAGCCCATCGAAGGCTTGAACCGCCGCCGCCAGCAGGGTTGCGGGCGGGCAGATCAGCAGACCGCCCCGGCTGCCGCCGCTCCAGGCACGCATCGCGTCGGCAAAAGACTTAAGATCGGCGGGCAGACCGACCATCTTCCAGTTTCCGGCGATCAAGGGCTTTAAGGCAGACATCGGCGTTCCCCTTTCAATTTTTCTTAGGTTTCAAGCGGTTCAAGCAGCATCTGCAAAGCGCGGTTGACCGTTGCGCGGCGAATTTCGGCCCGGTCACCGGGGAAAATCTGGCGCTCCACCTGGACGGCGTTCCCTCGGCGTTGGCAGGCCAAATAGACCAGCCCTACCGGCTTCTCTGCCGACCCGCCGCTCGGCCCGGCGATCCCCGTGACGGCAACAGCAAGATCGACCGTCGGCACGCGCGCCAGCAGCCCGCCGACCATCGCCCCCGCCGTCTGAGCCGAAACCGCGCCGTGTGCCGCCAGGGTTTCCGCCGGAACGCCGACCAACAACGTCTTGAGATCATTGGAATAAGTAACGATGCCGCCTTCGACCACATCGCTTGATCCAGCAATCTCCGTCAGCGCACCGGCGATCAAGCCACCCGTGCAGCTTTCGACCGTCCCCAGCCGTAGCCCCTTGGCCCGCGCCGCGGCCAGCACCCGCGTTGCCAGACCGGTCAAATCACCCATTTGTCGATCATCCATAGGGCAACCGCCGTGTAGGCCCCGGCGATCAAATCATCGAGCATGATACCAAGCCCGCCCTCCAGCTTCTGATCGGCCCAATTGGCGGGAAACGGCTTCACAATATCGGCGAGACGAAACAGCAAAAACCCAACCAGGTACAGAACCGGATCAAGCGGAACGATGGAGAGGGTGAGGAACTGGCCCGCCACCTCGTCGATCACCACTGGCGACGGATCATCTTTCCCCAACGCCTCGGCATAGCGCTTGCTGGACCAAATCCCGATAAAAAACACTAGAAGCGACGCCGGAATAAGGGCCAAGGGGCTGATAAACCAAGCAATCGCGGCGGCGAACGGCAAAGCCGCCAGCGAGCCCCAAGTGCCGGAGACAAAGGGGATAAGGCCCGATCCAAACCAAGTGGAGAGCAGAGCAACAGGATGATACCAGGGCATACCCGGCGGCAGGCGGGAGGACACGGGCAGGAATCTCCTATTCTGGCAGGCGGAGGGTGGCGACGGCTTGCGCCGCAATCCCCTCTTCCCGCCCGGTAAAACCGAGTTTTTCAGTCGTTGTCGCCTTGATGCTCACGCGATCCAAGGCAATGCCCAGAATCTCAGCCACCCGCGCCTGCATCGCAGCCCGATGCGGGCCGACTTTTGGGCGTTCGCAAATCAAAGTCACATCGGTATGGGCAATCACCCCGCTGCGCGCGGCAACAAGATTGGCGGCATGCCGAAGAAACTGGGCCGAGTCGGCGCCTTTCCAGCGCGGATCGCTGGGCGGGAAATGCTGGCCGATATCCCCCGCCGCTAGCGCCCCCAGGATCGCATCAGTCAGGGCGTGCAGGCCCACATCGGCATCCGAATGCCCGGCAAGCCCGCACGTATGGGGAATTGTCAGCCCACAAAGGGTGACGGAATCGCCATCAGCAAAGGCATGGACGTCGAAACCAGTGCCAACCCGAATATCGGTCAGGTTTTGGCGCAGCCGCGTTTCGGCCTCGGTCAAATCCGCCTCCGTCGTGATTTTTGCCGATACTGGGCTGCCCTCGACCAGATGAACCTTAAGCCCTGCTGCCGTGGCGACGGCGGCATCGTCGGTCAGCCCCTGGCCTCGGGCGGCGCGGTGGGCGCCCAGAATATCGGCGAGCATAAAGCCCTGCGGCGTCTGGGCGCGCCATAGGTTTTGCCGATCGACCAGGGTGTCGCAGACCGCATCGGGGCCGCGCCACAAGGTATCGGCTACTGGGAGTGCGGCAATCGCCCCCGCCCCCGGCTGCACCGCTGCCAGCACCCGATCAATCACCGGCGCGGGAACGCAGGGGCGCGCGGCGTCTTGGATCAAGACCACGTCCACCCCAGCCAAGACCTCCAGCCCCCGCCGCACCGACTCCTGCCGGTCTGCCCCACCGATGACCGGTGGCGGCAGGTCAAGGCCCGCCACGGCGTCGGCATAAAGCGCCGCATCCTCGGCCCGGATGACCACCTGCACCCGGCCAACCGCCGGATGGGTCAGGAAGGTTTCCACCGTCCGCCGCAGGACGGGAACCCCAGCGAGCCGCCGATATTGTTTCGGAACCGGCCCCCCAAAGCGGCTGCCGCTCCCCCCGGCGACGATAAGCGCGACCGCCCGCATCGCGGTTAGAACAGCTTATCGAGCGCGGCGCGGTCCTGGCTAACCTTATAGCGGTTTTGTAGCGCCTGGCGGACGGCGGCGATGGCATCGTTGCGCGCCTGCTCGGTCAACTCGCCCTTCAGCGCGGTGCGGGCCGCCTCGGCTTCCTCGGCGCTCGGCGGGGTAATCGCCGCCAGTCGAGCAACGATATAGCCGCTCCCAGCTTTGCCCGTCACGACCGCCCCAACGGCAGGCGCGTCGAACAGCCCCGTCTGCACGGTCGGTGCCGGGGGCAGATCGGGCGCCAGCAACCCGCGCCGGTCAAAGGGGGCGCTGGTGCGGGCCGCCGGAACCAAATCGGCTAGCGCCTTCCCGCCGCGCACGGCGTTCGCCAGCGTTTCAGCCTGATCGGCCAGGGCCTTATCCTTCTGGGCGTCGGTCCAGGCTGTTAGCACCGCATCGCGCACGGTGTCGAAGGGTTGCACGGCGGCAGCAACGATCTCGCCCACGCGAACGGCAAGGAAGCTATTATTGCCCTTCACCTCAATGAGGCGGCTCGACTTGCCGGTTTCCGTCGCAAACAGCGTGGTCAGCACCTGCGGACGCCCCGGAAATTCCTCGGCAAGGCCCGGGGTTCCGGCAGCGGTCAGCCCGCGACGATCCACCGGCGGTAGATCGGTCAGGCGCGCGCCCGTGGCCGCAGCCGCATCGTCCAGCGATCCACCCGCCGACAGCAGGTCTTCAATTTTATTCGACCGCTCGAAGATCAGGTCGAGCGCGCGGTCCTGTCGGATCGACGCTTCCAAGATCGGCTTGGCCGTCTCGAAATTGGCATCGACGCCCGGCGTGATCGAGACGATCCGCAGCAGGTGCCAGCCAAAAGCGGTTTTCACCGGCGCAGTGACACCCGGTTGCGGCACGGCGAAGGCGGCATCGGCCAAGGCGGCATCGGGCAGATCGGCCTTCGTGATTTCGCCCAGGGCAATGCTATCGGCAGACTGGCCCGCTTCGACGGCGACCGTGGCAAACTCTGCACCGCCGTTGATCTTCTCGGCAGCGGCCTTCGCGGCGGCTTCGTCATTCACCAGCATTTGTTCGATCAGGCGGCGTTCCGGCTGCTGAAACTCTTCGATCCGGGTTTCGAACGCATCGCGCAGATCCTTGTCGGAGATCTTTACCTGATCGACAACCGCCGCCGTATCGAGCACCAGCAGCTTGCCGCCCCGGCGTTCCGGCGCGGTGAACAGTGCGGGATTATCCTTATGGAAGGTGGCTAATGCCTCTTCGCTCGGCGCCGCAGGTACCGGGGCAGCCGCCGGGTCGAGGTAAACATACTCCGCCGCACGCTTTTCCAACCGATAGGTCAGCAGGCGGGAAATCACCTCGTCCGGCACGTCAGCCCCAGAGGCGACGGCAATCGTCAACGCCGCGCGCGACAGATCACCCCGCAACTGCGCCAGGAAGCCCGCTTCCGTGTAGCCCGCCTGCGCCAACACTGCCGCGAACCGCGCCCGGTCGAACTGGCCATTGGCGGCGGCAAAGGCCGGGTTGGTCTGGATCGTCTGGCGCAGCACATCGTCTGAAGTCAGCAGCCCCAGTTTGGCGGCTTCCTGATCGATAGTCAGGCGGGCGACAAGCTGATCCATCGCCTGATCGACCAGGCCGAAGCGCTTGGCCTGCTCGCGGTCAATGCCGCCGAACATGGCGCGTAACTGGTCGAGCTGCGGACCAAGGAGGCGCTGGACCTCCATCCCGTTCAGCTTGCGGTCGCCGACCGTCAGCACCGTTTGCGTGCCAGGGGTGGCCGGACGCAGATAATCGGTGATCCCCCATCCCAAAAAGCTGAGCGCCAGCAGGGAAAAGAGAATTCGGGCAACCCAAGTGGCGCCACGGCCACGCATCGCTTGCAGCATATCTTACGCGCTTTCCAAGACCGAAAACCTAAAGTGGCCGCGACTATAGAGGTGGCAGCGCCCAGCGGCAACCGCCCAAGGGTTAGCGGGCCGGAATCGGGCGGGATTTGCGGCTTTCATCAATCGCAACATAGGTATAGACGCCTTCGGTCACCCGCTCTTCGGTGCCGGTGCGGCCGCGTTTGGCCCAGGCATCAATCCGCACGCGGATCGAGGTGCGACCGACTTTCTCAATCGCCGCGTAAAAGCTGACGAGATCGCCGACGTGGACGGGCTTCAGGAAGCTCATACCTTCAACGGCGATGGTCACGACGCGCCCACCCGACCGCTCGACGGCGACGGTCGCCCCGGCAATATCCATCTGGGAGAGCAGCCACCCGCCAAAAATATCCCCCGCCGGGTTGGTATCGGCAGGCATGGCGAGCACGCGGATCGCCGGTGCCCCCGTTGGGCAATCGGCAATCGGGGTGCCGGGCGGGCAGTGCATAGCCCCGGAGAGCGCAGGATCGGACATAAAAAACTCTTCAATCGCCAAAAAAGACCGCCCTAACCTGCCTTGCTTAACAGGGGTGTGGCAATCTCAATCAGCGTCCCATCCGGGTCGCGGCAATAAACCGATAGGATCGGCCCTTGTGCCCCCGTGCGCTCCACCGGCCCCTGTTCGATGGCAACGCCCTGGGCGGTTAGATGATCGATCCAGACCGGGAGGGGGGTTTCGGTCAAAAAACAAAGATCGCCCGCCCCCACGGTAGGCACCCGCGCCTCGCACGGGGTTGTCGCGAGATCCGGCGTCCAGACCTTGAGATTGATTTTCTGCGTTCCGAAGGCGACCGCCTTGCGTCCAGCGCCGAAGGTCACCTCGGCGCACCCCAGAACACGGCAATAAAAATCGAGGCTCGCCGCCATATCGCGCACCGCCAAAACCAGATGGTCGAGACCGGTCAAGGTCGGGGTCATTGTGGGCGCACCCGATTGGCTGGAAAGGCGACAGTGACGATGGTGCCGACGCCGGGGGAGCTATCGATGGTCAGCTTGGCCTGATGCATTTCGCAAAACGCCTGCACCAGCGGCAGCCCCAAGCCCGTGCCCTGGTGGGAGCGGCTGAGGACATTTTCGATCTGCCCGAAGGCCGAAAGGGCTTTCGGAATATCCTGTGGCCGCATGCCGATCCCCGTATCGCCAACAATCAAGTCGAGACCGCTATCCTCCCGCAGCTTCGCCGCCACCCAGACTTGCCCGCCGGGCAGCGTAAACTTAATGGCGTTGCCCAACAGGTTGATAATGATCTGTTTTATCCGCAGCTCATCCCCATAGAGTTGCGGTAGGTGCGACGGAATATCGGTATGCAGCGAGAGTTTTGCGGTCGTTGCTCGGTCGCGCATCAATTGCGCGCACGAATCGACGGCATGATCTATATCGAACGCCTGCTCCATCAACTCAAACTTACCGGCGGCGACCTTCGACAAATCCAGAATATCATTAATAATTTCAAGCAGATGGGTGCCCGACGTAAACACGTCCCCCGCATAGGCGCGGTAGCGGTCGGACCCCAGCGGGCCGAACATTTCCGACTTCAGCACTTCGGAAAAGCCAAGAATGGCATTCAACGGCGTGCGCAACTCATGGCTAACATTGGCGAGAAACTCGTCCTTCGCCCGGGCTGCCGCTTCGGCCGCGTGCATGGCTTCGCGCAACTCGCGCTCGTTCGACCGCAGGGTCTTGACCATGCGGTTGAAGGCCGAGACGACGACGCCGAGCTGATCGTTGCTTTCCCATCGTACGGTCGGCCATTCGCGGTTCTCGATCCGCTCGATGGCGCGCAGCATCAGCCGCAGCGGACGGAATACCAATTGCTGTAACGACAGAAAAACGGCACCGATCATCAGCACCGCCCCGACCGCAATCGCCGCCCCGGCGGACAGAAGCTGCGTACGCAGAGTTTCGTTCAGCGAGACCTGCGAGACGGCAACGGTCAACTGCCCTAAGGGTACGGCGTCGCGCGCCACCGGATGCGGCACGACGCGGGTAACGGTAATAACATCGGTACCGTCCAGCCGTCCGAAGCCGTGGACGAATTTCCCCGTCTCATCCAGCAGCCGCGCCCCAACGATATCGGGATCCTGCGACAGCGTATCGACAATCCGGGTAATCTGCGGCGAATTCAGTTCCCACAGCGGTTGGCTTAGCGCCTGCACCTGCACATCGGTCGTCACGGTGGCGCGGGTACCGAGGGCCTTCAGCCCATCTTCCGCCGCCGACGTCATCAAGACGATCAGCAGCATGCAGAGCGCTAGCACCATCACCGGCACAACGATCAGCGCGAGTTTGACCTGAAGCGAGGCGCTGCCCAGCCAGGACATGCGCTGTCCCGGCAGCAAATGGCCGACACTGGTGACCGGGATATCGTCCCCCGTCGGCTCGCGCCCCCCGGGAAGCGCCTGTTCCACTGTGTTTGTGTCCGGCCCCAGCACGTTCACTCCTCGCCCGTCCCCCCCGGGGTTCCGCCCTGAGCGCGTGGTGGCGGCGGAACATGTCCACAACCATATCCCAAAGCAACCCCTCTGTCCCCTATTCTTAACATTTCCCGATGCCAAGGCCGGGATGTCAGAACGCAGCAGACCGATAGACTAGGGACGTTGCGGCTGAATGGCGGATTGTTCGGGTTTTACTTTGGCGGAATAGACGATGCAGTTGCTCGTCCGGTCGCGGTAGAACCAATAGTCGTGATCGCGCTGCCGCACGCCGGTCGGGTCAAAAAGGTTCAGCCCGTCCCCCTTCGCACCGCCAACCAGGGCCGCGCCATTCGGCCCCTGAAAATGGCCGGAATATTTATACGGCACACGCTGATTGAAGCGCCCGAAGGAACATAAACGGCTGAGCTTCTTGTCAACGTCGCCGACCTGCCACGACGGCAGCAGCGTGCGCACGACCTTATTCACGCCCTTCGGTGGGATCTGATTACTGGGGATCTGGGCCTGGGCGGTTCCGGCAGCCATCAGCAGCACCGCCAGCGCCGCGGCCTGTTTGAAAATGCCGGTTTTCAGGTAAAAACTGACCACCGCCCGCTAACCCCCTGATAAGCCTTCGCGCTTACCTTAGCAAAGGTGCAAGCCCCCCGCTAGCAGGACGATTTTGCCTAGGGCGCAAAAGGTCACATAAAAAAAGCGGCCAAAAGGCTGGCCGCTTTCCGGTCTTCAGACTTAACCCGCAACGGTCCGCTTATGCGGTCGTATCGACCAACTGCCCGTTAGACGCATTCGCCTGTTTCACCGCCTGCATCGAAGCATCGATCAGCCCAACGATGGAACGTTCGGCGTCGGCCTGCATCTTGAAAGTTTCAATCGCGATGTCGAGATTGAGCGACGCTTTGGTCAAACTCACAGCGGCGCCGGCGATGCTCGATACACTCATCGGGATTCTCCCTAAGGGTTATTTCTCCTGAGTCATACCCCAGGCAAGCGGCAATATCCAGCGCCATCTCTGGCGCGGGCTTGACAACGCCAAAAAACGAACGAATATTCGTTTTATGCCTAAACTCCCCCCTAAGCGCTTGGAAAGCCGCCGCCAAGCTATTTTGGAAGCCGCCGAACGGGCCTTTGCCCGCGACGGGTTTCACGGCACGAGCATGCAGAATATCTGCCGGGAAGCTGGTATCAGCCCCGGCACGCTCTATCTCTATTTTCCCTCGAAGGTTGCTTTGATCGCCGGTCTCTGCGAACGAGACCGTAATGAGATCAAAGCCGCCTTGATCGAGGTCGAGAATGCGCCGAATATTCTGGAGGCGCTGGAGGATATGCTGGTGCATTACGCCTGCGTCGAACCGCACGAACGCCGCGCCCTGATGTTCGAAATCGGGGCGGAAGCCCTGCGCAACCCCGATATCGCCAAACTGATGACCGAGACGGACGATGCTTTCACAGCGATGATCCGCGCCACGGTGGTCGGCGCGGTGGACGCAGGGCGTATCAAGCCGCACGGCGATATCGACACGATCTTCGACCTTCTCTCCGCCCTCGGCGACGGCATTCTTTGGCGGGCGACCCTCCGCCCCGATCTTGACCACCGGAACAGCATCCGCCGGATTTTCGCGCTGGTCCGCCAGCAGCTTCTGACCTCGACCACGGATACCCCCCTCGCATGTCCCGCATGATTTTTTCCGCCCGCCCCCTGCGCACCGCTTTGGCGGGTGCGCTCGCCCTCTCGCTCAGTGCTGGTGCTCTGGCGCAGGACGCTGGGCCAAAGCCGCCGACGGTCAGCACCGTCACAGCGGCTAAGCGCGACATCATCTCCCGCGTCACCGTGACGGGCAGCATCGTTGCCCGTGAAGAAGTGCTGGTCTCGCCCGAAATCGAAAACCTGCGCATTGTCGAAATCCTGGTCGAAGAGGGCGACCGGGTGGAGAAAGGCCAAGTGCTCGCCCGCCTGTCGCGCGATACGCTACAAGCCGAACTCGCCCGGCTGGAGGCCGCGCAAAGCCGCCTGAACGCCGGGATCAATCAGGCCGACGCCAGCCGGGCCGAGGCCGAAGCCGCGCTGAAGCGCAGCCAAGCCCTGCGCCAAACCGGCAATGCTTCCCAAGAACAGCTCGATCAGCGCACGGCAACGGCGCGCACGACCCAGGCGGGCCTCAGAATCGCCGAGGCACAGCGGATCGAGAATGAAGCGCAGATCCGCGAAGTGCGCATTCGCCTGGGCCGAACCGACGTAAAAGCCCCCGCCGCCGGGGTCGTCAGCAAGCGTACCGCCAAACTGGGCGCCCAAACCTCAAACGGCGCCGATCCGCTGTTCCGCATTATCGCCGATGGGGCGCTGGATGTGGCGGGGGATGTGCCGGAAGCGCGTTTCTTGCAACTGCGCGTCGGCCAACGCGCCGACATCGAACTGCCGGATGGGCAGCGGGTCGCAGGCCAGGTGCGCTTACTGTCCCCCACCGTCAATGCCACGACGCGCCTGGGCGCCGTTCGTATCGCCCTGCCCTCCGGTGCCCCGGCACTGCTGGGGAATTTCGCGCGCGGCACAGTCATCACCGCTGAAAAATCCGCCCTCGTCGCCCCCGCTGCCGCCCTGCAATTCGGGCCGAAAGTCACGGTACAGATTGCCAAGGACGGTAAGATCGAAACCCGCACGGTTCAGACTGGCATTCGCGGCGGCGGATTGATCGAGATTTTGAGCGGCCTTGCCGAAGGCGATGAAATCATTGCCAAAGCCGGAACCTTCTTACGCCAGGGCGACCGGGTACGCCCGCAGCCGGTGGCGCTTGAAGCCGTGCTGAACGCCGGATCGATCGGGGAATAACTGCATGTCCATGAATATTTCCGGCTGGGCAATCCGCCGCCCTATCCCGTCGCTGATGCTGTTTCTGGTGCTGATGGTGCTCGGCATCGTCTCCTTCCAGAAGCTGCCGATCACCCGCTTTCCCAATATCGATTTTCCGGTCATCAGCGTCACCATTACCCAGACCGGCGCCGCCCCGTCGGAACTGGAGACCCAGGTGACGAAGAAGGTCGAGGATTCGATTTCCGGCATCACCGGCGTCAAGCATATCGTCTCGACCCTCACCGATGGCCGCTCGGTCACCACCATCGAATTCCGCCTGGAAGTGAACAGCGACCGCGCCTTGAACGATACGAAGGACGCTATTGCCCGCATCCGCGCCGATCTGCCGCGCACCATTGACGAGCCGATTGTCGAACGGATCGACGTGGTGGGCCTGCCGATTGTCACCTATGCCGCCGCCTCCCCCGCTATGACGCCCGAAGAACTGTCGTGGTTCGTCGATGACGTGGTGGCGCGCGAACTGCAAAGTGTTAAGGGCGTTGGGCAGGTCGAGCGGATCGGCGGTGTCACCCGCGAAATCCAGGTCACCCTGAACCCGGACCGCATGCTCGCCCTGGGCGTCACCGCCGCCGATATTACCCGCGCCCTGCGCGCCGTGAATATCGATCTTGCCGGCGGGCGAAGCGAGGTTGGGGCGCGTGAGCAATCCATCCGCGCCCTCGGCGGGGCGAAAACCCTGGCCGATCTGGCCGCAACGCCGCTGATGCTGAACAGCGGTATGCTGCTGCGCCTATCGGATGTCGCGACGATCACCGATAGTTTTGCCGAACCGCGCAAGTTTGCCCGATTGGACGGTAAACCGGTGGTGGCCTTCAGCACCTACCGCAGCAAAGGCGCCAGTGACGCCGAAGTGGCGAAGGCCGTCGAAGCCAAGATTGCGTCCCTGGGGGCGAAATATCCGAACGTCAGCCTCGACCTGATCGACAGCTATGTGACCTATACGGTCGGCAATTATAACTCGGCGATGAGCACGCTGATCGAAGGCGCGGTGCTGGCGGTGCTGGTCGTCTTCGTCTTCCTGCGCGACCTGCGGGCGACGATCATCACCTGTCTCGCGCTGCCGCTCTCGGTGTTGCCGACCTTCTGGATCATGGACGCCCTCGGCTTCTCACTCAACCTCGTCAGCCTGCTGGCTCTAACGCTGGTGACGGGGATTCTGGTCGATGATGCCATCGTGGAAATCGAAAACATCGTTCGGCACCGCCATATGGGTAAATCGCCCTATCGGTCGGCGATGGAAGCGGCGGATGAAATCGGACTGGCGGTGATCGCCATTACCATGACCATTGTCGCCGTTTTCGCCCCGGTTAGTTTCATGGGCGGGATCGCTGGGCAATACTTCAAGCAGTTCGGCATTACGGTCGCGATTGCCGTGCTCTTTTCACTCTTGGTTGCCCGCCTGATAACCCCAATGTTGGCGGCCTATCTGATGAAAGGCGCCCCCCATCTTGAAAAGCCCGAAGGCTGGCTGATGCGGCGCTATACCCGCCTCGTCGACTGGTCGGTGCGCTGGCGCGGGGTAACGGTGCTGGCGGGCCTAGGGATTTTCGGCCTGTCGATCTTCTCCTCAACCCTGCTGCCCAGCGGCTTTCTGCCCGCCGAAGATACCGCTCGCTCGGTCCTGGCGCTGGAGATGACGCCGGGCACCACCCTGGCGGAGGCGGAGGCAACCGCCGATCTTATCGCCCATAAGCTGAAGGAACTGCCGGAAGTCCGCTCCGTCCTCGTCGATGGTGGTCGCATCTTCGGCCAGGGCGACGAGGTCCGCAAAGCCTCGCTGATCGTTAATTTCGTTCCGAAAGGGCAGCGGAACCGCAGCCAGAGCCAATTGCAAACGGCCATCGGCGGTATCGTTGCCGATATTCCCGATCTGCGCTTCTGGTTCATCAATGAAAACGGGCAGCGCACCTTCGCCCTCCTGGTAACCGGCGGCGAAACCAATGTGATCGAAGATTTGGCCGATGACCTCGCTGCCGAAATGCGCAGCCTGCCGCAGCTTGAGAATGTTATCTCGACAGCCGCCCTCGACCGGCCAGAAATGCGGATCGTCCCTGACCGCGAACGCACCGCCCGCTTAGGGATTTCGACGGAAACCCTGTCGGAAGTGGTGCGCGTCGCCACCATCGGCGATAGTTCGACCAACCTGCCAAAGTTCACCGTCGGCGACCGTCAAGTCCCGATCCGCGTGCAGCTCGACCCGGCCCAGCGCGGCAATATCGACCTGCTGGAAACGCTGACCGTGCCGACCAATTCGGGTACTCCCGTGCCGCTGGGGGCGGTGGCCAGCCTTGCCTTCGGTCAAGGCCCGGCAACGATCAACCGCTATGACCGCGCCCGCCGGGTTTCGGTGGAAGCCGATCTGGTGGGCAATACTGCCCTGGGTGAAGCGACGGAGGCGGTACGCGCCCTTCCGGTGGTCAAGACGTTCCCGCCGGGAGTGGAGCTTAAGGAAACCGGCGATGCGGAAGTGATGGTTGAAGTCTTCCAAGGCTTCGCGATGGCGATGGGCGCCGGGATTATGATGGTCTATGCCGTGCTGGTGCTGCTGTTCGGCAGCTTCCTGCAACCGGTAACCATTCTCTTCTCGCTGCCGCTCTCCATCGGTGGGGCGATCTTCGCCCTTTTCATCACCCAGCAGCCGATTTCCCTGCCGGTCGTCATCGGGTTCCTTATGCTGATGGGCATCGTCACGAAAAACGCCATCATGCTGGTCGATTTCGCCGTCGAAGAAATCGCGCGCGGGGTGCCGCGTCGGGAAGCGATTGTCGATGCCGGGCGGAAACGCGCCCGCCCGATCATCATGACGACGATTGCCATGGCGGCAGGGATGGTGCCGTCCGCGCTGGCCTTCGGCGACGGCGGCGAGTTCCGCGCGCCGATGGCGATTGCCGTGATTGGCGGGCTGATCGTCTCGACGCTGCTCTCGCTGGTCTTCGTCCCCGCCGTCTTCTGCCTGATGGATGATGTGGCGAAGGGCCTCTGGCGCTTCTTCAGCCGCTTTATCGGCCCCAGCGACGACCCGGAGGAGGATAAAACCACCGCCGACCTGCCGCAGGGGCACCCCCAACCGCGCGTTCAACCGGCGGAATAGGGTGCCCCCAGCCTCACCCCGCTCTGGGATGACCCTGGAGCGGGGTTTTTCATGCCTTGAGTTACACGTAACTCACGATGACCCATCGCATCTCGGCGTGACGCAGTGCGTTGAATTGAGTTATCCTGCGTCATGACCGCGATGACCGACCTGCTTGCCCTGCTGCAACAGCGCCAAGAGGCCCTGGGCTTGTCCGAGCGCGCCCTGTGCCGGGCAGCGGGGGTGAGTGAACAGGCGATCAAGCGCCTACGGGCGGGCCATACGCCGAATGGTGAGACCAGGGCCAAACTGCTCGCGTTTCTCGGGATAGCACCAGGGATAGCGCTAGCCCCCGGGGTGCCCCCTTCCCTCGCCGCCCTACAGCCGACGCGGCGGGCGGTGCCGGTGATCGGGGAATCTGATGCCCGGCGCTGGTATCCCTCCGGTCTGCCGTGGCTGCCGGGCGGAGAGCGTTTGATGCTGCCGGCATTGCATTCCACCCTGCCCCGCTTTGCCGTTACCCAAACGGGGGCGGGCCTCGACCGTCTCTATCCGCGCGGCACGCTGCTGATTGCCGCCCCCTACCCCGCCCTCGGGCGCTCCCCGGAACCAGGCGACCGGGTTCTGGTTCTTCAGCACGACAGCGCGACGGGTTGGGCGTTGGGGGCGTGGGAATATGGCGCCAGTCCCGATGGGCAAGGCCTGCTCTGGTCACGCGCGCTGGTCGATGAGCTTGCACAGCCGCTGGTTCTGACGGAACCCCCTGCCCTTGCACCGCTTGGCCTCGACGGGCTACCGGAGATACGCAGCCCCGCCGCCATCACCCTGATCGGCGTGATCGTGCAAACCCTGCAGCCGGAACCTTGGCTGGCCGACAGCGACCGTTTTCATGAAGGAAATGTGGGGGAAAATTAAATGGTCGGAGCGACAGGATTCGAACCTGCGACCCCCAGACCCCCAGTCTGATGCGCTACCAGGCTGCGCTACGCTCCGACCGTTTGCTCCGGCGTGCGCCGCAGCAGGAGCGGACTATAGACGCGGTGGCGCGGGCATGCAAGCGATGGCAGCGCATCGGCTTATATGGGCATGCCAAGGGTTTATCAGGGTTAAACGACAACGGGCGGCCCGTAAGACCGCCCGTTGCACAATTTGTTTGCCGGAAGGGTTAGCGTGCTAGACCCCGCACCAACGCACGGTGGGCTGCTTCCAGTTCCGCAATCGCTTCTTCAATCACGGCCCGCGCTTCGATCGGCAGGGCTGGGATCGGCCCGCGCGACAGCGCTAGGGTCGGCAGGCGCGGTGCTGCGGGGGTTTCTACGACGTCCAAGCCAAGATCGGTATCCTCGCCCGGCATTTCCGGCGCTTGGCCGGGGGCCAGACGGTCTTCATCCGTCAGCTTGGCGTTAGGGGTCTTCAGAAGCTTCTGAACGCCCTTAATCGTGTAGCCGTCGCGATACAGAAGCTCGCGAATCCGGCGCAGCAAATCAACATCTTCCGGGCGATAATAGCGGCGCCCGCCGCCGCGCTTCAGCGGCTTAATCTGCGGAAACTTGCTTTCCCAAAAACGCAGCACATGCGGCGGAACGTCCAGATCGGACGCCACTTCGCTGATGGTGCGGAACGCGCTCGCCGATTTCGTTACGCGGCGCGCGCCCTGATCCGTCACTTCGGCGGTGCTCATTCACCCGTCTCCCGCTTCTCAAGCGCCTGCATGCCTTCGTTAATCCGGTTCTTCAGAACGTGGGATGGCCGAAAGACTAGAACTTGTCGGGGCATAATCGGCACCTCTTCCCCTGTTTTGGGGTTGCGGCCAATGCGTTCGCCCTTCTTCCGCACCGAGAAACTGCCGAAGGAAGAAATCTTAACCATTTCACCGTCCGCCAAAGCGTCGGCAATCTCTTGCAGGACCGTTTCCACCAGTTGGGCGGATTCGTTCCGGGACAAACCAACTTCCTGATAGACCGCCTCGCTGAGCTGAGCGCGAGTTACTGTCTCTTCGGTCATCGAGTCCCCCCTGCTATAAGCCCGTACCGTACCGCCCATACGGCGATCCGTCAATTGCGTTTCGATAACAACGCATTGGATAGGCTTTCTGAACCTTCGCCTGAGTCCAAGAGGGCTTGGAACCCGCCATAGCTCGCCATCGTATGGCGATGCGATATTCCCGCCCCCGTGTCACAGGTTTATCACACTTTAGATGAAGCGTTGGATTCAGAAAACTGTTTATGCACTTGATCGCTTAAGAATCTTTTAAGGGATTTTGCTTGCATTTTAGGCAAACACCTTATGCTGCCGTCTGAAGCAACGGATAGAGCGCCGAGGCAGCGAGCAGGACCGCCATCGCCCAATTGATCTGGCGCACCCGGCGGGGGTTCTTCATCAGCCGCCGCATCGCCGAGCCGAACCCGGCCCAAAGGGCGATGCACGGGCTCCCAACACACAGGAAGGCCAGCGCGATCACCAGCACGCTGATCGTAAACGCCCCCGGCACGGTATAGGTAGAGACCGCGCCGATCGACATGATCCAGGCCTTGGGGTTTACCCATTGAAACGCCGCCGCTTGCAGGAAGCTGAACGGTTTCCGGTCGGTCGCCGTATCCGACAGCCCCACCGGGGTCGCCGTTGCGATCTTCCACGCGAGATAGAGCAGGTAAACCGTTGCGACGACGCGCAAAATTTCGTGCAAATGCGGGATCACTTTAAAGAGTTCCCCCGCCCCCAACCCGACCGCCGCAACCATCAGGGCAAAGCCGATGGCGATGCCCAGAATATGCGGCCCCGTGCGCCAGAAGCCGAAGGTTAGGCCGGACGCGAGCAACATGGCGTTGTTCGGCCCGGGGGTGATGGTGGTCACAAAGGCATAGGCGGCAATCGCCAATAGAAGATCAATACTCATGGAACACGCCTTTCAACGGAAGACGGTTCAGCATAGAAACGTGACACTTTGGCGGAAACCATTATAGTGTTCCGTGACACTTTTTAGGAAAAGCGATGCGCCTCGCCTCCCCTTGGTCCCCCCGCCTCGCCGACCGCGACGGCCGCCCCGCCGACCGGCTGGCCTTTGCGCTGGAAGAAGATATTCACGCCGGTCTGTTGCCCGGCGGCGCCCGCCTGCCCGCGCACCGTGACCTTGCCTATCGGCTGAACATCGGCCTCGGCAGCGTTACGAAGGCCTATCAGACGCTGGAGGCGCGGGGGTTGGTCGCCAGCGAGCAGGGGCGCGGCATGTTCGTGCGGATCGCCGACGCCAGCCTGTCGCCGCCGCTCGACCTTAGCCTCAACGCGCCGCCGCAACTGATTTCTGACCAGTTCCTCGCCAGTTCCTTGCGCAAACTGGCGCGGCGGCTCGATGCCGCCAGTTTCGGCGCCTATGTTCCCCCAGCGGGGCGGCCCGATCATCGGGCGGCGAAAGCCGGGTGGCTGCGCCAGTTCGGCGTGCCCGCGACGGGGGCGACGACCTTGCTGACCAACGGCGCCCAGCAGGCGCTGGCGCTGTGTATCGGTCTTGCCCAACAGCAGGGGCGTGCCCTTTTGGTTGAGGAGGTGACCTATCCCGGCATCATTGACCTGTGCCACCGTCATGGGGTGCCGCTCGTACCGGTGGCAACCGACGCCGATGGCCCGGACCCCGCGGCGCTGGACGGGCATCTACACCGCTTAGCGGCAGCGGGCCAGCAGGCCGCGCTTTATCTCATGCCGACGCTGCATAATCCGACCGCCCGCAGCCTACCGGAGGAACGCCGGGAAGCGCTGATCACCCTCTGCCGCCGCTATGACGCCTGGATCATCGAGGACGAGGTTTATGCGCCCTTGGCCGATGATGCCCTGCCACCGATGGTGCAGCGGGCGCCGGAGCGGGTGTTCTATGTCGGTGGCCTCTCGAAAATCGTAAGCCCAGGTCTGCGCATGGGCTGGCTGGTGGCCCCACCGGCCCTGGTTGCGGCGGCGGAAGCCATTCTGGCGACCAGCACGACCACCGCCGCCCCGCTGTCGAGCTTTCTCTTGGTCACCTGGCTGGAAGATGGCGCCGCCGATACGCTAATGGCGACGCTGAAGCAGGAAGCGACCGAACGGCGCGCGCTCGCCCGGGCGATTCTTGCCGATAGGCTGCCGCAGATCGGTATCGGCGGCTTTCATCTCTGGCTGCCCTGCCCGCTGGCGGAGGCCGACCGCATCGCCCTTGCCGCGCAAGCGCGCGGCCTGCTGCTGCTGCCGCCACGCTCCTTCCTGCCGACCGAGGCTAGCCCCTTGGCCGGGGTGCGCGTCTGTCTCGGCCCGCCGCCCTTGGCGGAGCTCGAGCGCGGTCTTAAATTGTTCAAACAGATCGTTACCCAGAGCGGGCCGGGACGGCGCGCAGCAGTCTAGGCGCTACATACGGATCAGCGCCGATCCCCAGGTCAACCCGCCGCCCATCGCTTCGACCAGAATAAGATGGCCCGGCTTGATGCGCCCGTCGCGCACCGCTTCATCAAGCGCCAACGGCACCGACGCGGCGGAGGTATTGGCGTGACGGTCGAGAGTAACGACAACGCGGTCGACCGGCAGCGCCAGCTTTTTGGCCGTCGCATCGAGAATCCGGCGGTTGGCCTGATGGGGAACCAGCCAGTCAATCGCGGCAGGGGTCAGACCGTTGGCCTCCAGCGCTTCGGTCACAACCGCCGCTAGATTGGTTACGGCGTGACGGAAGACTTCCTTACCCAGCATGCGGACATGGCCGACCGTGCGGGTGCTCGATGGCCCGCCATCAACATAGAGAATATCGCGTTCCCGCCCATCGGAATGCAGATGGGTGGAGAGAATGCCGTGATCGTCAACGCTGCCCGTGCCCGCCTCGGCGCGCAGTACCACGGCCCCGGCGCCATCCCCGAAGAGCACGCAGGTGGTGCGATCTTCCCAATCAAGGATACGGGTAAAGGTCTCGGCGCCGATCACCAGAATGGTCTTGGCCTGACCGGCCTTTATGAAATTATCGGCCACGGCCAGCGCATAGACGAAGCCAGAGCACACCGCCTGCACGTCAAACGCCGCGCCGCGCACCATGCCCAACCGCGCCTGCACCTTGGTGGCGGTCGAGGGGAAAGTATCGTCCGGCGTCGTCGTCGCCAGAATGATCAGATCAAGCTCGGACGCGGCAACCCCCGCCGCTTCCAGCGCTTGGCGCGCTGCGGCTTCGGCCAGATCCGCCGTGGTTTCCCCCTCGGCGGCCACGTGACGCTGTCGGATCCCGCTGCGCTGCTGGATCCATTCGTCGGACGTATCGACCCGCTGGGCCAATTCATCATTGGTGACGATGCGCGCCGGCAGGTAGGAACCGGTGCCGATAATCCGGGAACGCCAAAAACTCATGGTGCCACGCTAACAGCGGAAGCCGGTTCAGCCGCCGTCGCCTGTAGCGCGGCGATCTGGCCCCGGATTTTATCGAGAAACCCGTGCATTGCCATATCGACCGCGACGCCGATAGCATTGGCGAAGCCAAGACCGTCGGTCCCGCCGTGGCTTTTGACCGCGATCCCATTCAGGCCGACGAAGACCGCGCCATTGTACCGGCGTGGATCGACGCGATTGCGGAACTGCGACAGCGCCGGGCGCATCAGCAGATAAGCAACCCGCGCCCAGATGGAGCTTTTGAAACTTTCGCGCAGCAGATGGACGATCAATTGCGCCGTGCCTTCCGCCGTTTTCAGGGCGACATTGCCGGTGAACCCATCGGTCACCACAACATCGACCGTGCCGGACGAAAGGTTATTTCCTTCAACGAAACCCTTGAACTGGGCCGCCAGCGGCGACTCGCGCAGCAACGCGGCAGCCTGCCGCAACTCTTCCCGCCCCTTCATCTCTTCGGAGCCGATATTGAGCAGCCCGATAGAAGGATTGACGAGGCCGAGCACGGCGCGCGCAAAGGCGTCGCCCATGATGGCAAATTGCACGAGGTTCTCGGCATCACAGACAACATTCGCCCCCAAATCCAGCATCACGGTTTCACCGCGCTGCGAAGGGAGAATGGAGGCAATCGCGGGCCGGTCAATCCCCGGCACTGTACGCAACGATAGTTTCGCCATCGCCATCAGCGCGCCCGTATTGCCCGCCGAAACCGCGGCAACCGCCCGGCCATCAGCAACCGCATCGAGCGCCAAGCGCATCGAGCTTTGCCGGCCGGTGCGCAGCGCCACCGAGGGTTTTTCGTCTGCCGATACCGATTTATCGGTATGGAGAATCTGGGACACTTTCTGAAGCAACGGCAGGCGGGCGAGCAGCGGGGCAATCCGCTGCTCGTCACCCACCATCAGAAAATCCACGTTCGGAAAACGCTCGCGGGCGATGTTCGCGCCGTCGATCACGACCGCCGGGGCCCGGTCGCCGCCCATCACATCGAGGGCAATGGTCAACCGAGCGGTCACGGCGTGCCTATCGTATCAGTCTGATCGTACAAGCCGAGCGGCTTAAGCAGCCGCCGTGGCAACCACTTCACGACCATCGTAATGGCCGCACGCCGGGCAGACGTGATGCGGGCGATGCAGTTCGCCGCAGTTCGAGCATTCATTGTAGGCCGGAGCCGCGATGAAGTCGTGCGACCGACGCATGTTGCGGCGGGACTTGGAGGTCTTTTTCTTAGGAACTGCCATAATCTTGAACTCGTCGTGTTAGCGGACATCGCCGAAAAGCGACGGCCTATGTAGCCAATATCGGGAACGCCCGCAAGCGATTCTGTCAGACAATGACGCGGAATCTTAGCTTTTCTTGGTCAATCCAGCCAGGGCAGCAAAGGGATT
The DNA here is from genome assembly GCF_002251735.1 of Elstera cyanobacteriorum. Taxonomy (NCBI): domain Bacteria; kingdom Pseudomonadati; phylum Pseudomonadota; class Alphaproteobacteria; order Rhodospirillales; family Rhodospirillaceae; genus Elstera; species Elstera cyanobacteriorum. Next base: position 381,755 of record NZ_NOXS01000032.1, read on the forward strand.
GGGCTTGGTTTCGGCGTTAGCGGTATCATCATACCCTTCCGCTTCCGACTCGCTTGGCTGGTATGCGTCCGGCACTTCCGCACCTGCTGCGCGTGGGTAGGGATCAAGGGCTAGGGAGAAATATTGTGCGGCGATCTCCCCCAGGTCGATCCCCTCTTCCGGCCAGGGTTCCAGATCATCGTCTTCTTCGGTGATATCGATCTCGCCGCGCTCCGGCGCGCCGTCAATGGGGCCGAGGATGATCGCAAACTCGCTCTCCACCGTCGCGGGCACGGGCGCGAGGCTGACGACGCAGGTCTGCACCGCCGCACCGCTGATATGGCCCGACACGCTGACGTATTGGCCGCCGCGCACCCGCCGCACGGTGATCTTGGCGGTCAGATGATCGAGCGCTTGCAGATCGAAACGTTTGGCCAGGGCCGCCCGCTCCTCCGGCGTCGCCTCGACGCTCTGGGTAGTGGCAATCGCGCCGATGCGGTCAACGGAGAGAGGGCGGGAGAATTCGGGCTGCATGGCTTTACTCGTGAATAGGGGCGAACGCGCAGCGCCCACCCAATAGGGCGGCGGCGTCCTGGGCGGCCAGCGCCGCCACCTGGGTTTGACAATAGCCGATCAGGGCCGTTACCGCAGCATCGGTCGGGGCTTCGGCACGCGGACCATAGGCATTGCGGCGCAGGGCGACGGCAAAGGCCGCCGGATCGGCAAGACCGGTATCATAGGCCTGAAGGCGCCCGTAAAAATTCTTCGCGACCGCCTTCACCCGCTTGCCGATCACCACATCGCTGATGCCGAGTTCGCGCAACGACACGTCCATATCCAGCATCATCACATCGTGCAGGGCTTGGCTAAGGTCCGCCGCCTCCGGCACTGTCTTTAACCGGTGCAGCAGCAGCCAGACGTGCAGCGCTACCATCTCGAAACGGCCTTCCGGCGTATCGAGAATCCCAAGGTCGCGGTAAAACTTTGGCTGGCGGGCCTGATCCACCGCGCTTCGGTACAGGCTTTCCGCCCGGTCCCGAACCTGGCGGCGGGCCTGGGCGGCGGCCCCGAACGGCCAGGAAAGCGAAAAGACCATCGGCGCCTCTTTCACGCAAACTCGCAAGGCTGCAATTGACAGGCTTCGGGGGCAATGCGAGTGTCTGTCCCGCCCCTGGGCCTCGCGCCGCCGATCACGGCGCAGCGGGAAAGTGGCGCCCCGCCCCGCCGGGGTCAAGCCCGCCCTGCGGCTGTGATGATGAGAGTTGAAGACCGACCGTTCCCATGATGACGAAGTTCCGCCCCCTCGCCCGCCCCGCCGTCCTCGGCCTCGCTCTGCTTTTGGGCGGCGCTCTTCCTGCCTGCACGCCGATTGTCGATAATCGCGGCAATCTCCCGACGCAGGATGCGGTTGACCAAATCGTCATCGGCGGCTCCAGCCGCGCCGATGTTCAGCGCATCCTCGGCTCGCCAACCACGGCGGGGACGTTCAACGATAAGGTCTGGTATTATATCAGCCGTAAGCAGGAAACCGTTGCCTTCATGAAGCCCGCCGTGCGGGAACAGACGATTGTGGCCGTGCATTTCGACGATGCCGGATTGGTCAGTAAAATGACCGCGAGTGGCGGCGAAACGGTTGAGTTCATCGATCATACCGCCGAAATCACCCCGACCACCGGCCATTCGATGGGCTTCCTTGAGCAACTCTTCGGGAATATCGGCCGTTTCGGCAGCAAGGGCGGGGTGTATAAGGCGCCAAGCCCGACGACGGGGCGGTAGAGAAGCCTCATCTCCTGGTTAAGCCGGGATATGTTAGGGATTATATCCTACGCGCTTTTTCATGTTACGGAGCGTCGGAGGACAATCATATGTATTTCGATTACACTGACTATATTTCTATGAGTGATGATTTTTTTGTTAGAGAATTAGCAAAATCACCTCCATGGGATTTTACGCAAAAAATCGGATTTCTTTTTAAAAGAATATTAGAATATCTCAATGAAAAGGGGCGCATTGAAGATTTTTATATAGAAAATGAGTCGATTATACACAAGACAGCAGTCATAGAAAGAAACGTTACAATAAAAGATTTTACATTTATTGATGAAGCCTGCTTAATAGCCGCAGGCTCTTATCTGAGAAGTGGTGTTCTTCTGTCAAAGAAATGTATTATTGGGCCAGGATCAGAAATAAAATCGAGCCTATTGCTTCCAGAGGCCCGGATAGCACATTTGAATTTTGTTGGTGATTCTATTCTGGGAGCAGATGTAAATCTTGAGGCCGGAAGCATAATAGCAAATTATAGAAACGAATCGCCAAAAGATAGCACAATACAGATCGAAATAGACGGCAAAATCATAGACACACAAGTTAATAAATTTGGCGCATTGATTGGTGAAAATTCTAGAGTTGGTGCAAACTCCGTTATAGCCCCTGGAGCATTAATAAGGCGAGGTACTATTATTGAGCGTCTAACACTTGTTGATCCCTCGCGAGACGCAAACCGGCTAAGGACGGAAAACTGAGAGAGAGGGAGCCTCTCTCTCAATCCGTTTGCCTGCTTACTCCGCCGCCGAGATGAGGTCGGGCGTATCCGAGTTCCCCGGCACCTGCGCCTTGCGGCGCTGGTCGAACATCGTCCAGGTGCTTTCCCAATCGCCTTGGGTCGCGGCCTTAGAATATTCCGTCGCGCGGGCTTCGAAGAAGTTCGCATGCTCCACGCCGTTCAACAGCGCGGGCAGCCAAGGCAGCGGGTGTTCGTCGATCAGATAGATCGGCTTCAGGCCAAGCTGTTGCAGGCGCCAGTCGGCGATATAGCGGATATAGCGCTTCACATCCCGCGGCGTCATACCTTCGACCGGCCCCATTTCGAAGGCAAGGTCGATGAAAGCATCTTCCAACCGCACCACAGTCTGGCAGCAGTCGGCGATATCGTCCTTCACCGACGCGGTCAGGCAGCCGGTTTCTGCCGCAAACGTATGGAACAGCTTGATAATGCCTTCGCAGTGCAGCGACTCGTCGCGCACCGACCAAGAAACGATCTGCCCCATGCCCTTCATCTTATTGAAGCGCGGGAAGTTCATCAGCATGGCGAAGGAGGCGAAAAGCTGAAGCCCTTCGGTAAAGCCGCCGAAGACCGCCAGCGTGCGGGCGATATCTGCATCGGTATCGACGCCAAACCGTTGCAGGTAATCGTGCTTATCCGCCATTTCCTTATAGCGCAGGAAGGCGGTGTACTCGGCTTCCGGCATGCCGATGGTATCCAGGAGATGCGAATAGGCGGCGATATGGATGGTTTCCATATTCGAGAAAGCCGTCAGCATCATCTTGATTTCGGTGGGTTTAAACACCCGGCCGTATTTCTCGTGGTAGCAATCCTGCACTTCCACGTCGGCTTGCGTGAAGAAGCGGAAAATCTGGGTCAGCAGATTGCGCTCGTGGTCGGTCAGCTTGCGCGCCCAATCGCGGCAATCTTCACCCAGCGGCACTTCTTCGGGCATCCAGTGCACCTGCTGCTGGCGCTTCCAGAACTCGAAGGCCCAGGGATATTCGAAGGGCTTATAGGCTTTATTGGCGGACAGAAGCGGCATGGTGGCCTCTCTTCATAGAAAAAGGGGGATTAAGGGTGCGTCTCGCCGCCTATTGGCAGGCGAGGCACTCGTCGTAATCCTTGACCTCGGCGATCACCTGACGGCGCTCGTAGGTATTGTCGGCCTCGACACCCCCGGCCCAGGCCGCGCGCTGCACGCTCTTGGAACGGCAATAATAGAGCGACTTGATACCCAGTTCCCAGGCGCGATAGTGCAGCATCAGCAAGTCCCACTTATCAATATCCCCCGGCAGGAAGATATTGAGCGAGGTGGCCTGACAGATATAGGGCGTGCGGTCGGCAGCGAATTCCAGCAGCCAGCGCTGATCGATTTCGAAAGCCGTGCGGAAGATCATCTTCTCGTCAGCCGATAGGAAATCGAGATGCTGGACCGAGCCTTCGTGTTCGATGATCGACGACCAAACGCTTTCGCTATTGCGGCCCTTCTGGATCAGCAAGGCTTCCAGATAGGGATTGCGCACGGCAAACGAGCCGGACAGCGTTTTGTGATTGTAGATATTCGCCGGGATCGGCTCGATCCCTGCCGAGGTGCCGCCGCAGATGATGGAGATCGACGCGGTGGGGGCAATCGCCATCTTGTGGCTGAAGCGTTCCATCGCACCGACTTCCGCCGCATCCGGGCAGGCGCCGCGTTCTTGGGCGAGGTACATGGAGGCCGCGTCGGCCCGTTCCTTCAAGTGCCGGAAGACCTTGAGGTTCCACGATTTTGCCAGGGCGCTTTCCAGCGGAATGCCCTTCAACTGCAAGAAGCTGTGGAAGCCCATCACCCCAAGACCGACCGAGCGTTCGCGCGCGGCGCTATACTTGGCGCGGGCCATCTCGTCCGGCGCCCGGTCGATGAAGTCTTGCAGCACATTATCGAGGAAGCGCATCAGGTCTTCAACGAAGCGCGGCTCCTGGCTCCATTCGTCCCACTTCTCGACATTGACCGAGGAGAGGCAGCAAACGGCAGTGCGGATCTTGCCGAGATGATCCGGCCCGGTGTGCAGGGTGATTTCGGAACAGAGGTTGGAGGTGGTGACCTTCAGCCCCAGGGTGCGCTGATGTTCGGCCAGCGTCCGGTTCACCGTATCGATGAACACAAGATACGGCTCGCCCGTCGCAATGCGGGTTTCGACCAGCTTCTGGAAGATGGCACGGGCATCGGCCATGCGCACCACTTCCTTGGTCTTCGGGCTGCGCAGGGCATATTCCTTGCCGTCCCGCACCGCTTCCATAAACTCATCGGTCAGCAGCACGCCGTGGTGCAGGTTCAACGCCTTGCGGTTGAAGTCGCCCGATGCCTTGCGAATCTCGATGAATTCTTCGATTTCCGGGTGGTTGACGTCGAGATAGACCGCCGCCGAGCCGCGCCGCAGCGACCCTTGGCTGATCGCCAGGGTCAAACTGTCCATCACGCGGATGAAGGGGATAATGCCGCTGGTTTTGCCATTCAGGCCGACCGGCTCGCCGATGGAGCGGACATTGCCCCAATAGGTGCCAATGCCGCCGCCGCGCGCCGACAGCCAAACGTTTTCGTTCCACGTGCCGACGATGCCTTCAAGACTATCGTCCACCGCATTCAGATAGCAGGAGATCGGCAGGCCGCGCCCGGTGCCGCCGTTCGATAGAACTGGCGTAGCGGGCATGAACCACAGGCGGCTCATGTAATCATACAAGCGCTGGGCATGGGCGTCATCGTCGGCATAGGCCGTCGAGACGCGGGCGAAGAGATCCTGAAAACTTTCGCCCGGCAGCAGATAGCGATCGCGCAGCGTCTCTTTCCCGAAATCGGTCAGCAACGCATCCCGCGAACGGTCGATTTGGACAGCCGCCGTCATATGCGTCCGCACATCACCATCCATCATTCCGGCCTCTTCAACTCTGTCGTTTGGTATCGCTGGCATTAAGCCGTTGAGCCTGGTCCAGCACCCTTCTGCGCTCGGCCAGAGGGACGGATGCAATGTGCCATCGCCCCGTCACACACAAGATATTGGGTAAGCCTGCGCCCAAGTCAACAAGCTATATTGTCTTGACAGGAAACGAGTCACCCGACTCAAACCCTTAAACAAAGATTAAGGAGACCGAAATTTCGCCCTATAGAGTCGCGAGATTCTTAGCAGAATCGCCCCCCACTTCAGCCAGAGTCTGAGCAAGCGCGACCAGATCGCGCGAATGTGACAAACGATGGTCACCGCCCGCCAAAAGCAGGAGTCGTAGGTCGGGACTCGTGAGTTTCTGCGCTAACGCCAGACTGCAATCGTATGGAACATCGGCATCCTGCGTTCCATGCAGCAGGCGGATGGGCACATGGATCGAATGCGCGCGATCGAGGACCAGATTCTCACGGCCCGAGGCTAAAAGTCGCGCCGAAATCGGGTCCGGCGCCCCATAGGCCGACGGGCGAAAGAACACCCCGTCCCGCGCCAAAGCCGCCCGCCGCTCTGCCGTCAGGGCTGCTTCGATCCGCTGGGTGAAATCAGGGGCGGACGCGATGCCGATCAGCCCCGCCAGCCGCTCCGGTCGCCGCAGGGCCAGCAGGGTCATCAACCAGCCCCCCATTGAGGAGCCGATGAGGATCGCCTGCCCCTGGGCAACCCGGTCGAGCATGGTCAGCGCATCGTCGCGCCAGACAGAAATATCCCCAGCCAGAAAGTCGCCGCCGGTTTCGCCATGCCCCAGCGGATCGAAGCGGGTGAAGCCGAAGCCCCACTGCGCCGCCAAAAAATCCAGCCAGCGTGCCTTAATCCCGCTCATGGCCGAACGAAACCCGCCAATGAACAGCACTTGCGGCCCGGCCCCCGCCCGGTGGCGGAAAGCGATGGGATGTCCATGCACCGAATTCATTTCATACTGGGGCGCCGGATCGGGTAAGGACTGATGCCGTTCCAGGAACTCGGTCAAAAGGCGGTCCAGGGACGCGGGATCCCCGCGCCAGCCGCCCCCCGCGTAAGGATGTTGTTTGGTGAGCACGCCGCCGTTTCCCTCCGCCGATCTACCCGCTAGCCGACCTGCGGTTATTCTACAGGTTCTTCCGGCGCTGAAAACCGGCGGGGTGGAACGCACCGCCGTCGATATCGCCGTCGCGACCCAGCAGGCCGGCTGCCGGGCGCTCGTCGCCTCCGCCGGGGGACCGATGGTGCATGAGATGGAGCGCAGCGGCGCCAAGCATATTACCCTGCCGCTCGATACCAAGAACCCTTGGCGCCTATGGCGCAATGCCGCCCGGCTGGCGGAGATCATCGAACGGGAGGGCGTCGATATCGTCCACGCCCGCAGCCGCGCCCCGGCCTGGAGCGCCTATTGGGCCGCCCGCCGCACCGGTCGCCCGTTCCTGACCACCTTCGCCGGGATCTATAACTTCAAGACGCGGCTCAAGCGGGCCTATAACGCGATTATGCAGAAGGGCGAGTTGGTGATCGCCAACTCGCAATATACAGCCGATCACGTTCACCATACCTATCACACCCCGCTCAACCGCATCCGTACTATTCCGCGCGGCGTTGATCTGGCGCTCTTCGATCCCGCCCGAATGCGCCCCGACCGGCTGGTCGCGCTCGCCCAAAGCCTGCGCATCGAAGACGGGCTGCCCGTCGTGATGATGCCGGGGCGCGTGACGCGCTGGAAAGGTCATCGCGTGCTGGTCGAAGCCATCGCCCGGATGGAGCGCCGCGACTTCCAGTGCCTTTTCATCGGCAGCGACGAAGGGCGGGAGGAGTATCGCAGCGAAATCGAAGCCCTGATCCGCGAGCGCGACCTCGGCGGCATCATTCGCTTCGCGGGCCAAGTCAAGGATATGTCTGCGGCCTATATGTTGGCCGACCTCGTGATTTCCGCCTCGACCGACCCGGAAGCCTTCGGCCGCGTCGTCGCCGAAGCCCAGGCCATGGGCCGCCCGGTCATCGCCACCGATCACGGCGGCGCGCGCGAAACCGTACTGGCCGGGGAAAGCGGCTGGCTGGTCGCCCCGGGCGACGCCGAGGCGCTGGCCGCCGCGCTGACGGAGGCGCTGGCCCTGCCGACCGCCGTGCGCACGGCGATGGGCGCGCGCGGGCAGGAGCATATCCGCGCCAACTTCTCAAAAGACCGCATGTGCGCCGATACCTTGCAGGTCTACAATGAACTGCTGGAGCGGTTCCCGGTCGCGCAGAGTTAAGGCGATGGGCTCGGCGGCGATTCTCGTCCTCAAACTCGGGGCTTTGGGCGATATCGTGCTGGCCACCGGGCCGTTCGCCGCCATCCGCGCCCATCATCCGGGCGCGCGCATCACGCTGCTGACGACGAAGCCCTATGCCGAATGGTTGCGGCGGGCACCCTATTTCGATGACGTTTGGATCGACCCGCGCCCCGGCGCACTCGATATCCTCGGCTGGTTGGCGTTGCGGCGGCAGTTGCTGGCAGGCGGCTTCGGGCGGGTCTATGATCTGCAAACCTCTGGCCGATCCTCGCGCTATTTTCAGCTCATGCGGCCCAACCCGCCGGAATGGTCGGGCATCGCCCCCGGCTGCTCCCACCCGGATGCCGATCCGAACCGCAACCACCTTCATACGGTCGTTCGGCAGAAAGGCCAATTGCGCGCCGCCGGGATTCTCGATGTGCCGCCGCCCAATCTCGATTGGTGCGCGACCGACCTTGCCCGCTTCGATCTGCCCCCCCGCTTTGCCCTGCTGGTGCCCGGTGGCTCCGCCCATCGCCCGGAAAAACGCTGGCCTGCCCCAAGCTATGCCGCCCTGGCCCGTCGCCTGAGCGAGCGCGGGATCACGCCGCTGCTGATCGGCACCGGGGCAGAAGCGCGCGTGCTGGCGGAAATCGAAGCCAATGCCCCCGGTGCCCGCTCGCTGCTCGGCCAAACCGATGTTGCCAGCATCGCCGCCATCGCCCGCCGGGCGGAGGTTGCCGTGGGCAATGACACCGGGCCGATGCATCTGATTGTAACGGCGGGCTGCCGCAGCCTAACCCTTTTCTCCAATGCCTCCGACCCAGCCCTCACCGCCCCCGTGGGGCGCGATGTGACCGTGCTGCGGGAGGCGCGGTTGGAGGATCTGTCGGTGGATCGGGTCGCAGAGAGCCTATTTCGCTGATGCGAAGAGGGGCTTGAATTTCAAAAATTGATCACGATATCCGACCCGGTAGTACAAAAACCGAAGGAATCCGGATGTACATCAATACATATTACGAAACCATCAATGATTTGGCAAACGAAGCACTATTCATGGCAAACGCGCTTGAGCGGTGCGCTTGCCATTCAGATATTGTCATCCGCCCTCACAATTACGAGGCCGAGCGACACGCTTACGCACTCGCAAATATTAAAATTAAACAAAACGACACTGCGTACATGCGCTCTGACTTAACAAAAGCAATTCACGACAATATCTTGGAAGCAGTTGACGACGAATGCCCAGTATGTGCGGCTATTATGCGCGATTAATTCCCAAAAGAGCATAAAATGACTTTGTATTCTCAAGGGGCCGCAGCCCCTTGAGCAGGGATGCAGGGGCAAAGCCCCTGTTCTATACAGACTACCGAACCAGGAAGTTGTTGAACTGCCACGGGTCTTGATGATCGACCCAGGGTTCGAAGTTCAGCCCAGCCCGGTCGCGCAGCGGCGTCCAGTCGCTCTGCACGCTCGCCACCGGCCCTAAGTAGGGCTTGGCAATCTCCAGGATTTCCGCGTGCGGCAGATATTCCGGTTCGCAGAAGCCGCGATCCGGGTTCTTGACCGCCCAGACGCAGGCCGAGATCACCCCGGCGCAGACCTGCAACGCCGTGGCGTTCTGGCCCGGAATGATCTTACGCGCCTCGTGGATCGACAGTTGCGAGCCGTACCACCAGGCGGTTTTACCGTGGCCGAGCAGCAGCACGCCCAACTCGTCGATCCCATCGACGATATCATCCTGCATGATGCGGACTTTGGCGGGCGGCTGCCAATCTTTCATCATCACTTCGCGCAAAGATACGATAGCGTCGGCGCTGGGGTGATAGGCGTAATGCACGGTCGGGCGATGGACCGGGCGGTTGTCCTGATCATAGGCCGTGAAATAATGCGATAGGGTGATGCTTTCCGAGTGGGAAATCACAAAGCCGAAGATCGGCCCGCCCTTCGGCACCCAGGAACGTACCAGCGTCAACCCGCCCGGCTTGTGCATATAGATGGCATTGCCCGGCCCGTGGGTGAAATGCTGGCCCATCGGCGGCAGCATATTTTCATGCATGCCCCAGCCCATTTCGGCGGGATAGGTCGCCTCGCCCCAATACCCAAGCACCGACCAGGTATTGACGAACTCATCCGGCTCCTTCGGGATCGACGAGCGCTGAGTGTCGCGTTCGGAAACGTGAATAACCTTCGTGCCGGTCCGCATGAACAGGTCGGCCCAGTCTTCGCGGCTTTTCGGCGTCGAAAAATCGAGGTTCATCGCTTGGGCGATGTCGAGCGTCGCCGCCTTAACGAAGTGATTGACGATGCCGGGATTGGCACCGTGGGTAATCACCGCCGTCGGCCCCTTGCCGCCCCAGGGGGCCGCCATCGCGCGCATCCGCTCGTGGCTTTCGTAATGGGTGCGCTTGGCCGCCGGAATTCCCTCTTCGCCATATTGATCGGCCCAGGGTTCCAGCGAGGTATCGACGTAAAGAACGCCATTGTGATGGCACCAATCGATGATCGACAGGGCATCGACCCCGGCGGTCAGATTGATGCAGAGATCACCGGCTTTCAAGTAGCTGCCCAGTGAGGCGGTCAGATTTTCAGGGGTTAGGGAGAGGCGAACATAATTCATCCCTTTTGCAGCAAAAGGAGCGAATTTATCTGCATGATCATCGGCTTCGATGATCGTGATATTCGACAGCGGAAGATCGAAATGCCGTTCTAAAACCGGCACCACCGACTGACCGACGCTACCATAACCCAACATGACGATTCGGCCGCCAAACGGGACCAATGCTACCATTCTTACCTCGTACAGAAAGAATTGCTGAAGGACTGCGATAGTTTATCAACTGTTTTGATGCAACGCAACAACAATCGGATAAATACTTAGCTTCTCTTTTTTCACTATCATCAATTAGTAAAAAACACTCTATCCCCGCAGCCTTTAGGGCGCAGATAAGGGGTATCGTCAATTTTCATTTTGGAATTATTGGGCGGGACGCGGCCCCGCCCAAAGCCTAGGGCTGACCCGCGCCCATTTGCGCGCGATAGCTATTGCCGAACCCAACATAACGGTCGGCGGAGCCTGCGATATTTTCAATTTCAGCGGGTTTCAGCGGCCGCAGCATCTTGGCGGGATTGCCCGCCCATAGCTCACCGGTCGGGACCGTCTTACCTGGAGCAATGAGCGCGCCCGCCGCCACCATCGCATCGGTTTCGACGGTGGCCTGATCCAGCACCACCGCCCCCATGCCGATGAAGCAGCGATCTTTTAAGGTACAGGCATGGAGGACGGCGCCGTGACCAATGGTTACGGCGTCGCCAATATAGGTGCCAGCCTTGAACTGCGTGGCGTGGATGATCGTACCATCCTGCACATTGGTCCGTGCACCGATGCGGATTTCATGAACGTCGCCGCGAATGACCACCCCGAACCAGATGCTCGTCTCGGCACCGATTACGACATCGCCGATGATCACCGCGCCAGGGGCGATGAAGGCGCTGTCGTGAATGGTCGGCCAAACGCCGTTCCACGGCATCAGGATCGGCCCAGGCAGTGGGCCGCCGCGCGTCATGGGAAGACGGCCACGAGATCGAGCCCCGTGGTTTCTGGCAAGCCATACATGGCATTCATATTCTGGATGGCTTGGCCCGAGGCGCCTTTCACCAGATTGTCGATGACCGACAGAATGATGGCGCGGCCCGGCAGCCGGTCGGCGATCACATTGATATGGCAGCGGTTGGTACCCCGCACATGGCGCGTCTGCGGCACGTCCTTGCCCGGCAGAACCGTAATAAACGGCTCGTCCTTATAGCGGGCGATTAGCGTTGCCTTCAGATCGTCCGCGCTCACGCCTGGGCGGAGTTTGACGTAGATGCTGGAGGCCATGCCCCGGCTCATCGGCATCAGGTGCGGCGTGAAATTGACCAGCACCGACCGGCCCACCGCGCGCGACAGATCCTGTTCGATTTCCGGTGCATGGCGGTGGGAGGCGACGCCATAGGCATGCACGCCCTCGGTCACTTCGCAGTAAAGCGACCCTTCCTTCAACGACCGCCCCGCCCCGGAGGTGCCGGTCTTCGAGTCGATGATCACATCTTCAGCATCAATCTGCCCGGCTTCGGCCAGCGGCACCAGCGGCAGCAACGCCGAGGTGGGGAAACAGCCGGGATTTGCGACCAGCCGGGCCTTTTGCACCGCCGCCCGGTGAATTTCGGTCAGACCGTAAATCGCCTCCGTCTGCAAATCCGGCGCCTGATGGGCGTGGCCGTACCACTGGGCATAGGTATCGAGATTATCCAAGCGGAAATCCGCCGACAGATCGACGATCTTCAGGTGCTGCGGCAACCCGGCGATGACGCTTTGGGTGGTGCCGTGCGGCAGGGCACAGAAGACGAAGTCCACACCCGACCAATCAACATCGGCAATCGCCACCAGATCCGGCAGGCCGAAGGGCGCGAGTTGCGGGAAGACGCTGCCAACGGGCTTGCCCGCGCTGCGATCCGCCGTCAGCGCGACAAGGCGCACCTTCGGGTGGTTGTGCAGCAGGCGAATAAGCTCCGCCCCCGTGTAACCGCTCGCCCCAAGAATGGCGACCCTGATCTCCGACATCTCTCGAACTCCCACCCGGAAGCCACTGGGCTGCGGGCCTTCTGCAACGAAAAGGGGGCACCCGTTGCCGGATGCCCCCTGGTTTCTAGCACAAACTTTCGAAGAAGGTTTAGCGCTTCGAGAACTGGAAGCTGCGGCGGGCCTTGGCCTTACCGTACTTCTTACGCTCGACCACACGGCTATCGCGGGTGAGGAAACCGCCCGACTTCAGCACGCCGCGCAGGGCCGGCTCGAAGTAGGTCAACGCACGGCTAAGACCGTGACGCACCGCACCGGCCTGACCGGACAGACCGCCGCCGCGCACCGTGCACCACACGTCGAACTGGCCGACGCGATCCGCCACTTGGAACGGCTGGTTGATCAGCATGCGCAGCACCGGACGCGCGAAGTACACGGTCCCGTCGCGACCATTGACGGTCAGCTTACCGGTGCCCGGCTTCACCCACACGCGGGCGATGGCATTTTTACGCTTGCCGGTCGCATAGGAACGGCCCTGCGCATCGATCTTCGGTTCGGCGGGGGCAGCCGCTTCGCCCGAAGCAGCCGCAGCAACCTGGCCCGAAACCTTCTGAAGAACTTCAAAACCCTGGGCCATGATTACGCGCTCCGCTTATTCTTCGGATTGAAGCTGGCGACATCCAGCACTGCCGGCGTCTGCGCTTCGTGCGGATGGCTCGGACCCTTGTAGACGCGCAGATTGCTCATCTGCTGGCGACCCAGCGGCCCACGCGGAACCATACGTTCCACAGCCTTTTCGATCAGGCGTTCCGGGAAACGACCGTCGAGAATCTGACCCCAGCCGCGTTCCTTGATCCCGCCCGGATGACCGGTGTGCCAGTAGAACTTGTTCTGCTCGCGCTTGCGGCCCGTCACATGCACCTTTTCGGCGTTGATGACGATGATATGATCACCGCAATCCATATGCGGCGTGAACGTGGTCTTATGCTTCCCGCGCAGGCGGTTGGCGATGATAGTAGCGAGACGACCGAGCACGACGCCTTCGGCGTCGATGATGAACCACTTCTTCTCGATCTCGCTCGGCTTCGCGGAGTAGGTCTTCATAGACGATCCTGATAGCTACGGCGACGGAACTGCCCAACATGGGCACCCCGGTTAAGGTGAGGCGCTGAATTACGCCAAGCCGCCCCCGTCGTCAAGCCCCGAAGCGCCTCATTTTCTGCGGGTTTCAAAGAATCTTCCGAAGCGCGGTATTATTTTACCGCTTCTGAAACCCGCCCCACGCCTTACACTGACGGCCAACGATAAACGGGGAGGGACACCAAGGATGACCGACGATTTCGTCCTGCGCCAGGATTCCGACGGGGTCGCATGGCTGACGCTGAACCGGCCGCAGCAGCGCAATGCCCTGTCGCGCGCCATGATCGCCGCCTTACGCGCGGAGCTTGCCGGACTGGCCACGGATACGAGCGTAAAGGCGGTTGTGCTGGCCGGGGCCGGGCCGGGTTTCTGTTCGGGCCATGATCTCAAGGAGATCCAAGCTAATCCCGATCCGGCCTTCTATGCCGCACTGTTCGAAGATTGTGCCGCCCTAATGCTGGCGGTCCAAGCCCTGCCCCAGCCCGTCATCGCCCGCGTTCACGGCATTGCAACCGCCGCCGGGTGCCAGTTGGTCGCCACCTGCGATCTGGCCGTTGCCTCGACCGAGGCGAAGTTCGCCACGCCGGGCGTTCATATCGGCCTGTTCTGCTCCACCCCGATGGTTGCCCTGTCCCGCACGGTGCCGCGCAAGCGGGCGCTGGAAATGTTGATGCTGGGCGAGGCGATCGACGCCGAAACCGCCCTCGCCTACGGGCTGATCAACCGCGCCGTCGCCCCGGATCGGCTGGATGACGCTATTGCCGAAGTGACCGGCAAGCTGACCAGCAAATCGCCGCTGACGTTGAAGATCGGCAAGGAAGCCTTCTACCGCCAGGACGAGCTTTCGACCGCCGATGCCTATGCCTATACTGCCGCCGTCATGGCGCGAAACCTCGCCACCCGCGACGCGGCGGAGGGGATCGAGGCGTTTATCGCCAAACGCGCCCCCGTTTGGTGTGGAGCCTGATCCGATGCCCGTGACCGACGACGCCGGGTTGCGCGCCATCCTAACCTCGATGAAGACCATCGCGATGGTCGGCGCCTCGACCAATTGGAACCGCCCGAGCTATTTCGTAATGAAATATCTTCAGGGCAAAGGTTTCCGCGTTCTTCCGGTCAATCCGGGGGCGGCGGGCCAGGAGCTGCTGGGCGAGACGATCTATGCGACGCTGGCCGATATTCCCGTTCCCGTTGATATGGTGGATATGTTCCGCAAGGCCGACGCCGCGCCGGAAGTGGCCACCGACGCCATCGCCATCGGGGCGAAAGTTCTGTGGATGCAGCTTGGTATCGAGCACGCCGAGGCCGCCGCGACCGCCGAAGACGCCGGGCTTCAGGTGGTCATGAACCGCTGCCCGAAGATCGAATATGCCCGGCTGTTCGGCGAATTGGGCTGGGGCGGCGTTAATACCGGCATTCTCTCCAGCCGCCGTAAAACTCTCTAAAATCAAAACCTAGGACGAAAATCATGAGCCAACTTCCCGGCTTCGAAACCCGCGCCATCCATGCAGGCGGCGCCCCCGACCCCACCACCGGCGCACGGGTGACGCCGATCTATCAGACCACCGCCTATGTGTTCGACAGCACGGAGCACGCGGCCTCGCTCTTCAACCTGCAAACCTATGGCTATATCTACAGCCGCCTGACCAACCCGACCGTTGCGGCGTTGGAAGAGCGGATCGCCAGCCTTGAGGGCGGACGCGGCGCCACCGGCTGTGCCTCAGGCCACGCCGCGCAAATGATGGCGCTCTTCCCGCTGATGAGCCCCGGCGATCAAGTGGTTGTTTCCAATAAACTCTATGGCGGCTCGGTCACGCAATTCTCGCGCACCTTCAAAAAGTTTGGCTGGCAGGCGATCTTCGTCGATGCCGATGACCCCGCCAACTTCCGCCGCTCCTTTACCGACAAGACCAAGGCCTTCTTCGTCGAAAGCCTCGCCAACCCGGGCGGGATCGTCACCGATCTCGAAGCCGTGGCCCAGGTTGCCGACGATCTTGGCGTGCCGTTGATCGTCGATAACACGATGGCCACCCCCTATCTCTGCCGTCCCATCGAGTATGGCGCGACGCTGGTGTGCCATTCGACGACAAAGTTCCTATCGGGCCACGGCAATGCGATGGGCGGGGCGATTGTCGATAGCGGGCGGTTTAACTGGTCGGCGGTACCGGGGCGCTTCCCCAGCCTCGCCGATCCCGAACCCGCCTATCACGGGCTGCGCTTTCATGAAACCTTCGGCGATCTCGCCTTTACCGTCTATGGCCACGCGATTTCCTTGCGCGATCTTGGCGCCAGCATGGCGCCGATGAACGCCTTTCTGACGATGACTGGGATGGAAACCCTGGCCCTACGCATGGAACGCCACTGTGCTAACGCCCAAAAGGTCGCCGAGTTTCTAGCAGCCCATCCTGCCGTCGCCTGGGTCAATTACGCCGGATTGCCGGGGAACAAGTATCACGCCCTTGCCCAACGCTATTTGCCGAAGGGCGCTGGCTCCGTCTTCACCTTCGGGGTGACGGGCGGCTATGACGCCGGGGTAAAGGTCGTGGAAGGCGTGGAGTTGATCTCCCACCTCGCCAATATCGGCGATGTTCGGTCGCTGATTATCCACCCCGCCTCCACCACGCACCGCCAGCTTTCCGACGAACAACGCCTCGCCGCTGGGGCCGGACCGGATGTGTTGCGCCTGTCGGTTGGGCTCGAGACGGTGGACGATATCATCGCCGACTTGCGCCAAGCCCTCGCCAAAATCGCTTAAGCCAGTCTGGGGCGAGGCTTCTGCCCGCCCCAGACATCCAAACGGTTGGTAGGATCGTATCAAGCAGTGATTTCGGATACTCTTGGGAGGGTCGCGCCATGCGCCGGATGATCGTGCCAGGGTTGGGGGTTTTCGCCATGTTGGGTTTCTTGGGCTTCGCCAAGGCGGATATGCCAGGGTCCGCCTATGATTTCAGCTTCCAGAGCATCGACGGGCAGCCGCTGCCGCTGGCTACCTTCAAGGGCAAAGCGGTGCTGGTGGTGAATACCGCCTCGCAATGCGGGTTCACCCCGCAATATAAGGGGCTGGAAGCGCTTTATGATCGCTACGGCGCCCAAGGCCTAATCGTCCTGGGGGTACCGAGCAATGATTTCGGCGGGCAGGAGCCAGGGCAGAACAGCGATATTAAGAATTTCTGCGAAACAACCTTCGACGTCAGCTTTCCGCTCACCGAGAAAACCCACGTTACCGGAAGCGACGCCCACCCCTTCTATAAATGGGCAGCGGAGAAAATGGGCATGGTCGCAAAACCGCGCTGGAACTTCCACAAATATCTGATCGGGCCGGATGGGGCGCTGGTCGATTGGTTTTCGACAGTGACCGAACCAACCTCGCCGCGCGTCACCAAAGCTATCGAAACCCTATTGCCCGCTAAGGGTTGAAACAAAAAGGCCGGTTCTCATCAGAAACCGGCCTTTTCTTGACGCCCTAAAAGGTTAGTTGATCGCGCTGAGGCGGCCCTGCTGCATCTTCTGCCGGTAATCGGCCATCGCCCGTTGGAAAATATCCAGCTCGGTAAAGCGCTGTGCCAGCGCCGTCTGGTCGATGGTCGCCGTCTGGCGCGTCGTGCCTGTCAATAGTTCGAAGGCCGAGGCGCTGGGCGTCTGCGCCATCAGCGGTTGGAAATCGGCCCGCAGGCGCGCCACCATACCCGGCTCACCCGCCAGCGCGGTCGCAATCGCCAAATTAACGACCAGCCCTTCGCGTTCGGGCGTCATCGTCCGGTCCGACGGAGATCCTGCCAGCCGCGTCAGCGTTGCCGCCGCTTCCGACCAGTTTTGCGACCGGCTGAACAATTGCGCGCGCAGCAGTTCCCCTTCGCGCGACACATCGCCCTCAATCGCCGAGAGACCGCGATCTGCTTGACCCGCATCCATAAACGCGCGCGCCTTCAGGCGGCGGCGTTCCTGCTGCAAATCGGCCGGCAGATTGGGGGCATCGCTGCGATCAATCGCCGCGACGGCGTCCTGCGGGCGACGGTCGAGCAGCAGAACGACGGCAAGTCGCGCACCAACCTTGGCCTTTTCAACACCGCTTAAGCGCTGATCGATCTGATAGGTCAACAAATCGGCGGCGCGATCCAACAGGTCGATTTGCACCAGACGGTCGGCAAGCCGCTGGATCATCGCATCCCCGCGCGGCCCCGGCGGGGTCAGGTCGCGATAATCGTCGTAGAGCGCCAAGGCGGCCAACGGTGGCACTTTCCCGGCGGTTTCGCCATCGTATAGACCGACGAAAATATCGGTCATCTTATCCCTCAGCTTATCGGCCTCGGCCCACTGCGGGAAATGCGTGACCGCTTCGCGCAAGGTGCGCAGCGCTTCGCTCATCTGCGCGCCCTGTGCATAAAGATCGGCTAACCGCTTCAGCATGATATATTCTTGACTGCCGCCGGGCCAAGCGTAGCGCGTCTTTTCCAGCCGGTCGATGGCTTCCAGCCGGTCGATTCGACCGTCTTTCAGCGCTTCTTCAACCCAGACGGGTTCGACATGGGCGCGAATGCGACGGTCATCCGAGGTCAGCAACCGGTCTAGGATCGGCAGCGCCGTGCTGCGCCGATCAGTCTTCAGCATCACCTTAGCGCGGATGAAATCGGCTTCGCCCCGCGCGTCCATCGGGGCATCGGGACGGGCAAGAAGATCGGTATACGCCAGCGCCCGGCGGGCATCGCCTACCTTTTCCGCCGCTTCCGCCGCCAGCAGCGCCAGTTTGGCGCGCATCGGCATTGGGTAGGTCTCAGGAATACCACCCGCCCGGCGGAACAAATCATCCGCCGCCTGCCACGACTCGATCTGGGCCGAGGCCGCCGCGCGCCACAACAGGGCTTCCGGGTCACTATCGAGGCGTTTGTCCGACAAATCGGGCAGCGCCTGCGTCCCTTCTTCGCGCATTACGCGCACAGCGCCGCGTAGGGCCAGCAGCGCCGGGTCGGTCGCCAGCGCGGGCGTCATGCGGGCGATATGCTCCAGCACACCCAAAGCATCGGCATATTGCCCCTGCGCCACAAAGAACTGCGCCAGATCGAAGCGGGCCGACGGACGACGGAGATCATCGGTATCCGTCACCGCCGTCATCAGGCGCTGGCGGGTCTCGAGGAATGCGTCGTCCGCAATTTTCCACTTGGCGAAATCATAGGCCTTCACCGACCCGGGTCGCCCCGGAATCTGCGACAGGCTGAGCGAGGCACCGATAGAAACGGCGCTCGGCGTTACGCGAATGTCGACCGTATCCGCCTTGGGAACGATTAGCGCGCCCGCTAGGGTGCGCGGCAGCGAGACTTGGGCAAAATCGCGCGGCGTATCGATCCCGCGCGTCGTCTGCGGGAGCGCGATGAAGCGCCAAATCGCGCCGGTATCGGGATCGGTCGCTGAAATCGGGTAGGAAGCCTGGGCAACGCCAAGCGTCACCAAACCGCCTTCGGCGTCGGACGTGACCGTAACGGCCGAATCCGGGCGGCCCGAGCCTTTCGGGCGCAGCAGAACGACCAACGCCCCCTCTTCCCGGCTGAGCGCCGGGATCAGGCCCGCTGGAACCGTTAGGCGGATCAGCGAGCCGTGGGCAGCTTGCAACTGCGCCGGTTCAACCCGGCTGCGCAGGCGCGCGACTGCCGTCAGGTCGGCGGCCAGCGGTGCCCCGAAGGCAAGATAAAGCTGATCGTCGCGCAAATAGGCCGCTGCAGGCGCCGCAGTCGGTACGCGAATGGTGACGGACTTATCGACTGCCTGCACCGCCGTTAGCGTGATCGGCTGCACCGGCGTCATCGCGGGTGGCGCAATCAACGGCTCGACCGGCGCCTTCGGCGGCACATTCACGGGGGCCGGCGGCGGCGTTTGCGGGGCGGGCGCGGCGGCAACGGCTTGGGGTTGCGGCTGCGGTGTCTGCACCACCTGGACCGGTGCGGCCGCGGGCAGCGACGCGGTGACTTTCGACGCCCCTGCCGGGCCGTTTGGCGGGGCCTGCACGTCCAACAGAATGCGCGTGCCGATCTTCCGATCAACCAGCTTCGCGTTCGGCGGCAATGACAAAGCGAATTCCGTGGCGCTGCCATTGGTCGCCGCATCGACGGCACCAATCGATTTGGTCGCCCGGCGGCGGATATCCGCAAGATCGAACTGCCCGGCCTTATCGAAGGTAATGCGCGCCACCCCGTCCGCCGAGGTCACGCGATAATTCGTCCCCGCGGGCCAATCGAAAACGAAGCGCGTGAAGGTGCCATTATCGCCAACGTTAACCTTAATACGCGGCGCATCGCTCACCACTGGGGCCGCCTGCGGCGCAGCGGCCTGTGCAACCGGGGTCGGCGCGGGTTTTTCAGGGGCCGGGGTCAAAGCCGTCGGTGCCGCCACAGGCGCCGCTGCCGGTTGCGGCGCGGTCGCCGTTGCGACCGGCGCTGGCTGGCCCTTCTGTTCGACCATATCGATCACGGCCGCGCGTTCCGTGGTCGAGGTTTTCAACTGCACAGCCTTCAGCAGCGTAAAGGTTACGCTCCGCTGATCGGCCGAAACCTGCGGGTTACTGAGATAGCCATCGACCCCGCGCATGACCGCAGGCGATAAAGCACCATCGAACGGCGCTTCGAAGCGCACAATCAGTTGATTGCCGTCAACGCTGGCCGTGAACTTCGGCGCAACGCCGAAATCGAACACGAGGCGCGAATAGCCATCGTGCAAAGCCGACCGGGCGCTGGCGGCCCAAACCGGCGCAGGGGCCGCCGTTCCGAGAACAAGAACCGCCGCTGCGACGGAGGACAGGAGCAGCGCACGATGGGCGCGACGGGGAAAAAAGCTGACCATGCTCAAGCGCTTATCCGAAACTTGCCAGAATTGCATCGATTTCAGCCTGTCGTTTGGCTTCATCGGGCAAGGACGGACCATGCAAGAGATCCACCTGATCGGGCGCAATCGACGGACCGGCCGCCGGATTATACTTCGGCAGAGAAGGATCGCCCTGCATCCGCGCCAACTCGTCGCCGAAAGCGGCAATCATCGCCGAGACCCGTTCTTCAATTTGTTTCAGGGTGCGTACCACTTTCGTGATGCGCTGGCCCGTAACATCTTGGAAATTACAGGCTTCGTATACCCGGGTGACCACATCCGAAATAACGGCGGCCTGTTCCGGCGGCAGGGTATTGGCGAGGTTTTCAAGCTGCTCGGCCGCGTCCAGAATAACGCCCGTCGCCTCTTCCGTCGCACCAACCACAGCATCCAGCTCATCGGTTGCGGACGGAATATCGTGCGAACTGATCGCATCGGGGCGAACCTGGGCAATCTCGGACCGCGCGTTCTGAATAAACCGCGCAAGCCCTTCCAATTCGCGGTAGAGCTTCACATCCATCGAGGAGATCTCGCCGCCCATCGTGGCGAGAACCTGCTCGACGATCCGTGTCACTTCCTCCGGCGGGATGGGCTGCTGGCGCGACTGCTGACGCAGGGCATCCAAATGCTGACGCAGTTCCGGCGTCGCCGTTAGACCCTTCATCGGCATCCTCCTTATTCGTCAGCCCACACTCTGCCGCGCGGGGAAAGTCGCTAGGCTTAGAAATTGCCGAAAACGGCAACCAGCTTCTGCTTCAAGGTTTCGGCGTTGAATGGCTTCACGATATAATTGGTCACGCCCGCTTCTTTGGCGGCAATGACATTTTCAGTCTTGCTTTCCGCCGTCACCATCACGAACGGAATATGCTTCAGCTTGGCGTCGTTGCGTACTTCGCGCAGCAACTGAAGGCCGGTCATCGGCTCCATGTTCCAGTCGGAAATGACCAGACCGTAGCTCTTTTCCCGCAACCGCGCGAGGGCAGTCGACCCGTCGGTCGCTTCGTCCACGTTATCGAAGCCAAGCTGCTTCAGCAGGTTACGGATGATCCGAAGCATCGTCTTGTAATCATCGACGATGAGAATCGGCATATTCTTATCCATGGAAGCTCTACGTCCCCTGTTTGAGTCATCGGACTACGCAGGCGCAAGGTCTACGACTAGTCCGCTTCCGTCAACCCTGCGTGTGCGAAACACACTCGAATAACGCCCTTGACTTACGGGCGGCGCGGCGCGGCGCCAACCGGTGCCGGGGCTGCTGGCGGCTGATCGCGGCTCTTATCCACCAGCAACGCGGTCAGGGTCTTGGCCCGGTCCGGCATCATGCTGGCAAGGATTGGCGCAACCTTATTTTCCTTCATCCGGCCAATGACGCCGACGACGACATCAAGGTCCAGCTTTTCCAGAATCTGCGCGGCTTCCTTCGGCTTCATCGTTTCATAGATGCGCACAAGGCTGCGCAGGCGCTCTTCTTCATCTTTGCTGCGCTGATCGACCAAGCTGCGCAACTGCGTCTTCAGCCCTTCGAGCTCCGCGACCTTTTCGTCGAAACGCTTTTCAGCGGCCTTCAACATCGCTTCGCGCTGCTCGATCTCGCGCTCGCGCTTATCCAGCGCATCGCGGCGTTCCGACAGTTTTTGCAGAAGATCGATCTCGCCTTGGGTGAAGCGGGTCGGGTCCCGCGGCATTTCTGCCGTGGCGGGCGCCGCCGCAACCTCGGTCTGCGCAGCATCGGCGGGCTTTGCGGCCCCGTTCTTGGCGGGCGCTGGCTGGGCCTTAGCTTCGGTCGTCCCAAAGGGCACCAAGGTTTCGAGGTTTTTAAACCCTTCGTAGGCTTCCTGCACTTTGAAGAAGAGCAGGCCAACGATCGCCAAAACCGTCACCGGCAAAAGACGAAGGGGAAGGAACCGGCGCATTGGCAACTCTCCTGAACGATACCGCGCGAAGGCTTGATCTGGCGCAGGGGCGGCTTAACGCCGCGCCCGCAAGGCTTGCAACAATTCCCGTTCGGCGCGCGAACGCGGTGCGGCCTCGCCCCCACCCTCCCCGGCTTCTGGCGGAGTACCGCCCGCGAGGGCTTGGCGCAACGAGGCGCGATCCCGGGTCGGACGAGCAGCGCGTTCGGGACGGCCCGTCGGGGCTTCCGGGGCTTCAGCCATCATCGGGGAAGCTGCCGGGGTTTCCAGAGTTGCGCGGGCGGCGCGGCGATCCGTGCGCGCTTCGCCACCCAGGCCCATCGTCGGGGCGGCAGGGGCTTCGGCTGGCTTTTCGGCCCGTTCCGGCAGGCGGCTTACATTATCGCGCCCATCCGGCTTGGCACCGGGACGGCCCACTTCGGTCCGCGCGGTGCGCACGCCGCCTTCGAGGCGATCCGCCAGGCTGCCGCCGCGATCAACGAGGTAGGACAAATCGTCGCGCAGGTTCTGGCTGCGCTCCAGATACTGCTGCAAACGGGTAGCTTCATCGGTCGCCGACCGCAGCGCCTTGACGCCCGACTCGGCGCGCAGGCAGCTATCGTTGAAGGCAGCAATCAGCGCTTCCAGTTCGGCCCGGTGATTGCGGATCACCTCGAGCTTCTTATTCAGCACCCAGCAGAAAGCCACTGTCGCAACCAGCAAAACGGCGACGACGATGTCGAGATAAAAGCCGAGGGTCATCATCGCGGGGCTACTCCTTCAAGCTGCGGGATTCGATCTTCACCGCGATGTGATTGTTGCGCTGACCAACCTTGCCGCGGAACATCGCAACACCGCCCGACCGCAGCATGACCGGCGTTTCCGGCGTGCAGTTGAAGATGACCTGCGTTCCCGGCTCCCACGACAGAACTTCGCGCAGATAGGACGGGGTTTCTTCCAGCACAGCTTCGATGGACACATCCGTGTGCCAAAGCTCGCCCGCAAGATGGTTTTCCCAGATCGAATCACGGCCGAATTTTTCGCCCATGAACATCTGGAGCAGAATTTCGCGCACCGGCTCCAGCGTCGCATAGGGCAGCAGCAGTTCCAAACGGCCGCCGCGATCATCCATATCGATGCGCAGACGGGCCAGAACCGCCGCATTGGCCGGGCGAGCAATGGCGGCAAAACGCGGGTTGGTTTCAAGTCGGTCAAAGCGGAAGGTCACGGGCGACAGCGGATCGAAGGCCGCCGATAGATCGCCCAAAACCACATGCACCATGCGCTCGACCAGCGTGCGTTCGATGGTGGTATACGGACGGCCTTCGATGCGCATTGCCGCCGTACCGCGCCGACCGCCGAGAAGCACATCGACGATCGAGTAGATCAGCGCGCTATCGATGGTCAGCAGACCGAAGTTATCCCACTCCTCCGCCTTGAAGACCGACAGCATGGCCGGCAGCGGGATAGAGTTGAGGTAATCGCCAAACCGGATCGAGGTGATATTGTCGAGGCTGACTTCGACGTTGTCGGACGTGAAGTTACGCAGCGACGTGGACATCATGCGCACAAGACGGTCGAAGACGACTTCGAGCATCGGCAGACGTTCGTATGACACCAGCGCCGAATTAACGATCGCCGCGATCCCCGACCCGTCCGACGCCCCGGACGAGCCATCGTCGAAACCGAGCAGACTGTCGATTTCGTCTTGGTTCAGAACCCGGGCGGGCGCACCGCCGCCTTCACCCCCGCCTGCCGAAGCGAAAGCGTCATCAGCCCCGCCGCCAGCGTCGCCATCCGCCAAGGCGGCCCATTCGGCTGCCAGCAGATCATCGTCCTGATCGTCCAACGGACCGCCCATCTTCCCGCTCCTCTTGCGAAGCCTTCGTGCCTGACAGCGCCCTTACAAATCGAAGGGTTACTGTACCACGATTTCCGTAAACAGAACTTCTTTAACTTGGATCGGCCGGATCACCGCATTGACGCGGGCCAGCAGTTCTTCGCGCAGGCGGAACATCGCCTGGGCGCCCTGAAGCTGATCGGGACGCAGCTCGCGCAGATACGTCTGGAAGGTATCCAGAACGCGCGGCAGTTTCTTTTCAACTTCCTGACGTTCCGCCGCGCTGCTCAGCTCAAGGCTGATCTTCAGCTTCAGGAACGCCGGGCGCGGCGTATCGCTGCGCAGGTTCACCAACAGATCCGGCAGCGGGTAATAGACGACGTCCAGCGGACGTTCATTCTTGGTCGAAGCCGACGCCGCAACCGGCGCGCCCCCGAACCCGCCGAGCACCTTGGTGAGGATGCCCGAGAAATACAGACCCGCAACCACGCCGGCGATGATCAGCAGCGGCAGCAGAATATACAGGATCAGTTTCTTGCCGCTGAGACGCCGCCGTCCCATCGAATGGCGCTCGACGCCAGCACCGTCATCTTCATACATCTCAGCCGACATGACCAATCTCCACCCCAATGGGCCGCTGATACAGGTGAAAGCTCTAACACACTTGTGGCTGACAAACCGTTGTCTTGCAAGCAATAAGAGCCGCCGGACCCGTATCACAGCCCCTTGGGTGGGGGGCGGCAAACTTTGCCCGGCAGAGACTGCATAGCATAGTCGACATATCTTCGCTAGTCACTTTCACACATCCTCGTAATACATTGAACAGAAACATGGTTTGACGGTGGCACGGGAAATGCGATAGAGTGCGCATTATCGCGTGGGGAACCGAAGGATCCACCTATGGAATCGCCGATCCAAATTGCCCTTTCCCGTCAAACGGCGTTGCGCCGGTCGCTCGATTCGACCGCGAACAATATCGCCAATGCGTCAACATCCGGTTACCGGCGGGAACAGACGCTGTTTCAGGAATATCTGGCGCGCACGGGCACCCCGGGGAACCGCCAAATGGTTTCCTACACGCAGGACATCGGTACGTTCCGCGACTTTTCTGAAGGCACCTTATCGAGCACGGGCAACCCCCTAGACGTGGCGCTGCGCGGCGATGCCTTCTTCACGGTCGGTCATCCGGCGCAGAATATGTATACGCGCAACGGCGTGTTTCATCTCGACGCGAATGGTCAAATTGTCACGGCGGACGGCTACCCGATCCTTGCAGAAAACGGCCAGCCGATCAGCGTTCCGCAGAACGAGCGCGGCCAGATCCTGATCGATAGTCAGGGTACGGTTTCGTTCACCACGCAGAATGGCATTCAGGATCTCGGGCGCTTGGCGCTGGTCCGCTTCAACGATCAGCAGGCGATGCGCCCGGCGGGATCGTCGATGTACGCGACCGATCAAGAGGCCCTCCCCGCCCCCGAAACCGTGGTGGCCCAAGGGTATATCGAAAGCTCCAACGTAAAGCCGGTGTTGGAAGTCACTCAGATGCTTGAGATTATGCGCGACTATCAGTCGCTGCAGAAGCTGATCGACGCGGAAGGCGACCGGCAGACCAGCGCGATCACCAAGATCGCGAAACAGACTTAAGCCCGGCCTACCCGGCAAAATTTGACTGGTGGCGGAAAGCCAGGAAAGAAGGATAGCGAACGATGCGGTCACTTAATATCGGCGCGACGGGGATGCTGGCCCAGCAGCTCAATGTCGAAGTCATTTCGAACAATATCGCCAACCTGAACACCACCGGGTTCAAGCGGTCGCGTGCGGAATTTCAGGATCTTCTGTATCAGAACGAACGCCGCGTCGGCTCCACCTCCTCCGATGCCGGGACGACGATCCCCTCGGGCATTCAGGTCGGTCTCGGGGTGCGCACGGCGGCGGTCTACCGCATGCACGAACAAGGCAATATCCAGCCGACCAATAATCCGTTGGACATCGCCGTGCAGGGCCAGGGCTATTTCGCCGTCGATCTGCCGACCAACGAAATCGCCTATACCCGTGCCGGCTCGTTCCAATTGAATGAAAACGGCCAGATCGTCACGCCGGATGGCTACCAACTGCGCGGCCCGGGTCAGATTCCGCAGAACGCCCAGTCGATCACCATCAATTCCTCGGGCGAAGTGCTGGTGAAGGTGCCGGGGCAGACCCAGGCCCAGAACGTCGGGCAGATCAACCTGACCACCTTCGTCAACGAAGCCGGGCTTCAGGCCACCGGTCAGAACCTGTTCATGCAGACCCAGGCGTCGGGCGAACCCGATGAAGGGGTTCCCGGCGTCGAACAGCGCGGCACGATCTTGCAGGGGTTCCTCGAAACATCCAACGTCAACATCGTCTCGGAAATCACCAATCTGATCACGGCGCAGCGCGCTTACGAAATGAACAGCCGGGTGATCGAAACCTCCGATCAGATGATGAGCACGCTGACCCAGATGCGCTAAGCCGCGCCTAGCGTAAAGGAATAGCCCACCATATGTCCCGTCTGTCGCGCCTTTTTCTGCCGCTCGCCGCGCTGATGCTGCTCTTGGCCCTTGTGCCAATGGCGGCCCAGGCGGCTGCGACGCTGAAGACGGCGCTGCAAAACAGCGGGGTGTTGATTCTCGACCGACCAGAGATTCGGCTGGGTGACCTCTTCGACGGGTTGCCCGCCGATATCGCCGCCCGTCCGGTGCGGGGTCTTGGGGCGCTGGAGCCGGGGGCGATCCTGGACGCGGATCGGCTGGAAAGTATCGCACGCGACAATGGCCTGTCCTGGCGTCCCGCCTCGCCCACCCTGGCGCTGCGGATTGACCGCCCGGTCGAACAGATCGGCGAGGAGTCGGTGTTGCAGACGGTGACGCAAGCCCTGGCCGCCCAGGGTTTTCCCACCGGTGAAATCCGGCTCGATGCCTCCCCCGGCCCGTTCACGGTTGGGCGCGGTCAGGCACGCCAGGGGCTGAAGGTTGCCGATCTGAGTTTCGACCCGAAACTGTCGCGCTTCACCGCGCAGATCGGCCCCGCCGCCGGGGGCGAGATGCGCCGGGTTGCGGGCCGGGTGATCGCCATGGCCGATGTGCCGGTAATGACCCGTGCCGTCGGCGCCGGGGAGGTCATTCAGGCGGGGGATATTACCATTCAACGCCTGCGGGCCGATCAAGCCGGGCGGTCCTATGTGATCGACCCCGACCGGATCGTCGGCAAGACCGCCAAGCGGATGCTGCTGGCGGGCCAACCGGTGCGCCCGGCAGATTTGAACGCAACCATGATGGTGCAGAAAAACGCGCCGATCACGGTTAATGTGGTTTCCGGCCCGATGGCCTTGGCCATGCAGGGCAAAGCGCTGGATGATGGCGCCTTGGGCGATACTGTGCGCGTGCTGAACATACGCAGCAATAAGGTGCTCAGCGGCGTGGTCTCCGCCCCCTCCACTGTTACGGTCCAGGCGACCAGCGTAACGGTCGGTGGCGGGGTTGGCGCAAAGACGAATTAAGCAGGTGAGCAGAAAGAGGCCGATGATGACACCCACGCCCCAGATTTCGACCCGCGCTCGCCGCCTGCCATTGCTGCCGACGGCGTTGATGGCCGGGGCGCTGCTGCTGACCGGCTGCAATACGCTGGAGCGCATCGAAGGCATCGGCAAGACCCAGGAGTTTACCCCGGTCACCAATCCGACCGAGCAAGCGAACTATAGGCCGATCAGCATGCCGATGCCGCAGCCGGTGGCAACTGCGCGGCAGCCGAATTCGCTGTGGCGCGTTGGAAGCCGCACCTTCTTCCGCGATATCCGCGCGCGCACGGTCGGCGATATCGTCACCGTGGTGGTCGATTTCCGCAATCGCTCCGCCTCCTTGGGCGGCGGTCTCAATCGCCAGCAGACCGATACGACCGGCGCCGGGCTAAACAGCGCCGGCAGCTTATTCGGTCTCGATGTGCAGCAGGCGCTGGGCGGCGCTGATCCCACCACCCTGTTTGGGGCGAACAGCAGCCTGAATTCGCGCCGCAACGCCACGACCAACGGCACCGATGCGGCCAACCAGCTCCGCCTTGCCGCCGTGGTGATGCAGACGCTGCCGAACGGCAATATGGTGATCCAGGGCCGTCAGGAGTTTTTGGTCAATTACGATATGCGCGAGCTTCTGGTATCCGGCGTGATCCGCCCGGAAGACATCAGCTCTGGCAATACCATCGAATATGACAAGATCGCCGAGGCCCGCATCGCCTATGGCGGTCGCGGTCAGGTCAAGGATATCGCCCAGCCGCGCTATGGTACGCAGTTGATGGATATTCTACTGCCGTTCTAACGACGGGCGCTGAGACAAAACCCCGCCGGTCCTGATGGATCGGCGGGGTTTTCTTTAGGATCAGTCCAGTAAAAAGGCGGCCCGCAGGCCGCCTCTGTAAGTCTTTGAGCGTTAGTGCAAATCCCGAGCGGGAGGTACCTAGCGACGGTGCCTTAATCTTCCCGGTGGGTCCGCTCCATGCGCTCGTGCCGCTCCTGGGCATCGACGCTTAGGGTCGCGATCGGCCGTGCCTCAAGGCGCTTGACGCCAATCGGTTCACCGGTTTCCTCGCAATAACCATAGGTATCATCATCGATGCGCCGCAGCGCCGCATCGATCTTGCTAATCAGCTTACGTTCGCGGTCACGGGTGCGAAGCTCAAGGGCTCGGTCCGTTTCCATCGACGCACGATCGGTTAAATCGGGCTGCTGAAGGCTTTCTTCCTGCATGTGCTGAACTGTTTCCGAAGATTCGTTCAGTAATTCTTCCCGCCAACGCAGCAGTTTTTGACGGAAATACTCACGCTGCAACTCGTTCATAAACGGTTCATCGTCAGTCGGACGATATTCCGGCGGCAAAACGATCCGGGTTACTTGTGACGTCATTCGAGTTCCCTCGATCCCCCTTCAGCAAGGCGCGCGGAGTATAGGGGGAGTCGATGCGTGGGGCAATGGGCACAATTGCCTGGTCGCAGGGGGACAATTTTGGGGGGTCAGAATGGCCGCCCCCGCCCCGCTACCCGTCCCCCCGTTGGGCGGCTTGCTCCATCTCCAGTTTCGCCAGTTCCACCTGGGCGCGCAGGTCGATTTCGTCCAGCACCTCCAGCAATTGGGGGTCCGAAACCGTTTCCCGCGCAACGGCCAATTGATCGACGAGACCGAGCAGCGCCTCCCCCGGGATCGCCCCGAGCAACAGCCCGTGACGAATTTCATCCAGATGATCAAGGATCGTATCGGCCCGCTGGCGGTTGCGGCGGCGGCGCTGCTGCTCCTCGCCAATCGGATCGACGGTCAGGAGCGGGTTGACGCTGGCAACCGGCCGCGTTCCCCGCGCCGGGGCGGCGGCGGCCGGTTCTTCGGGCGTTAGGAGGCGTGAGAAGGCTTCCGACTGGCCGGGACCAGCGGTTTTCTCGGTGCGGCGCCCGGCGGCAAGCGGGGCAGTATCTTTTGGGCCTTGAATACGCATGGGATGAGCTTACACGATCTGTCTTACGTCTCCTATCGGCGCATCCTGCCGACTGCCAGGAATTTTTTGCCGCGCCTCCCTTTCTCGTAACACACGCAAACTGAAAATTCTGTTTCCGAACAAATCATTATTCTGTATTGTTCATATTGGCACAGAGATCGCTTGTCGGCGTTGCACGATAGGCGGGCTTACGCGCCGGGTCGGATGTAAGGATAGGGACGCCAAACATGGGCATCAAACGGCACTTTGACCAGGCCTCAGCATGGCGGCGCGGTATGCGCGCGGCTTTGGCGACGGCATTTCTGGCTTGCGCCGCCGTCACGGCAACCTCCCCCGCTCTGGCCCAAACCGTCCGTATCAAGGATGTGGCGAACTTCGAAGGCGTTCGCGATAACCAATTGATCGGTTACGGGTTGGTGGTCGGCCTGAATGGCACCGGCGACAGTTTGAACCGCGCGATCTTCACCCGCGAATCGCTGCTGGGGATGCTGGAGCGTCTGGGGGTTAATGCCCGCACCGCGAATAATGAAATGCGCACGAAGAACCTCGCGGCGGTGATGGTGACGGCCAATCTGCCGCCCTTCGCCCGCCAAGGCGCGCGCATTGATGTGTCCGTCTCCGCGCTCGGCGATGCCACCTCCTTGCAGGGTGGCACGCTGCTGGTTACACCGCTGATGGGCGCGGATGGCGAAGTTTATACGGTTGCGCAGGGCGCGGTCGCCATTTCCGGGTTCGCGGCGCGCGGCGCGGCGGCTTCCGTCACGCGCGGGGTGCCCACCTCGGGCCGGATTGCTAACGGCGGCCTTGTCGAACGCGAAGTCGGGTTCGAACTGGCGGCGCTGAACTCCGTGCGTCTGTCGATGCGCAACCCGGATTTCACCACGGCCCGCCGTGTCGCGACTGCCGTCAATGCCTTCCTTGGCGCGCAAGCCGCGAAGCCGCTCGATCCCGCGACCATCGAAATCGCCGTGCCGCCGCGCTATCAGGGCGATACGGTCGCGATGCTCACCGATATTGAAAACCTGCCGATCCAGCCGGATTCGGTGGCTAAGATCGTTATCGACGAGCGGAACGGCGTGATCGTCATGGGCGAAAACGTGCGCATCAGCACCGTTGCCGTCGCCCAGGGTAACCTTACCATCCGCATTACCGAAACCCCGCAGGTCTCGCAGCCGAACCCCTTCGCCCCGGGCGCTACGGCGCTGGCGGGCATTCCGGGCCAGAACAGCCAGACCTTCGACGCCAATGGCAATCTTACGCAGCAAAGCAACCAGCAGGGCCAGTCCGGTCTGCTGGGCGGCGGCGCGCAGACCGTTGTCGTGCCGCGTACTCAGATCGAAGTTGACGATCAGGCCGGGCGCCGCCTAGCGGTTCTCCCCTCCGGCGTGACCTTGGGCGAGTTGGTATCGGGCCTCAACGCCTTGGGCGTCGGGCCACGCGACCTGATCACCATTCTGCAAACGATCAAAGCCGCCGGTGCGTTGCAGGCGGATATCGAAATCCTCTAAGCCCGGAAGCGCTGCCATGACCTCCAGCCCCATTCTTCCCGGTACGGACCTGTCGGCCAGCCGCGAAAAGGCGCTCAGCAATTCGCTGAACACCCGCATGCCGACGACGGCCAATGAGGCCGTGGCCGAACGCACGGGCCGCGAGTTCGAAGCGATGTTCCTGTCGCAAATGCTGCAACCGATCTTCGAGACGGTGAAAACCGATGGGATGTTCGGTGGCGGCGCGGGCGAGGATGCCTTTAAGAATCTGCTGGTCGATGAATACGGCAAGATCATCGCCAAATCGGGCGGTGTCGGCATTGCCGATCAGGTGAAGCGCCAGATTCTCGATTTCCAAGCCCACCAGGACGCGGGCAAGCAGGCTGCACAGAACACGGGCGGCTCGATCACCCTGTCGGTCGATGCGATGCGCGCCGCCTATCGTAAAGCGGGGGCGGACGAGGGCAAAGCGCCGACGGTTGCCGCACCGCAGACCGCCACCGCCGAACCGCCGGTGGAAGCCGCGCCGCAAGCGGCGGTAAAGGTTCAAAAGCTAAAGGGTTAACCGGCATGACGGCCACCGCCCCGGTTGCCGACCGCGCCCCCGCCCTGCTCTCTACCGCGTTTGGGCGGCTGATCGCCGCCCATCCGTTCGACGTTCTCCACGATCACCCGGAACGGTTTACCCGCTATATCATTCGGCGGCGCGAGGCAGCACGCGCTTATCAGACCGATGTTCCGGCCCTGGCCATTCTATCCTCCGGCCAGAAAGAAATCGGCCTGTCCGGGCGCAGCGTGGCGCGCGGCCCGGGGACGATGACGCTGATCCCGGCCAATACCGCCATCGATGTGGTGAACGAGCCGGACGCCAGAACCGGCGTTTATGCCGCCGCCCTGATCCTGTTTCCCTTACCCCTGCTGCAAAGGGTACGCCTTCTGCACCCCACGGCCTTCGCGCCGATTGGGCTTGAAACACTCGACCCGCGCCGCTGGGATGTTCCGTCAACGCCGCTGCTGCAAGAGGCTGTGGCCCGCGTGCTGGATGCCGTCGCCGCGCCGGAAAGCGTTCCCGCCGAAATTCTCGATCATCGGGTGATGGAAGTGGCGCTGCTGCTGGCCGATAAGCCGCTGCTGCCCGCCCGCGCCCTACTGCGCGACGGCCAAACCGGCGCTGCCGTTACCAGTCTTCTGTCGGGCGATCTTAGCCGCCCGTGGACCGCCGCCCACCTTGCCCGCCTGATCGGTATGAGCGAGGCAACCCTCCGCCGCCGTCTGGCTGCGGAGGGGATTGGCCTGCGCAAACTCTTGACCGGCCTGCGCCGGGATCAAGCCGCCCGCTTGCTAGCCGATGGCCTGTCGGCAGCGGATGCGGCGGCAGCCGTGGGCTTGGCCCGAAGCCCGCTTCTCACTTAACCGCCGGATGCAGGCTATAGGCCGCCTTCGCCTCGCCTTCCGCCAGAATATGCCCCTTCAGCGCGGGTTCCAAATCGGCCCAGGTAAAGCGATCTGGCAGCGGTAAGCTCGCGACATCCAAGGCATAGACGCGGATGCGGTACTCGTGACGGCGGAGGTCGTTCAGCGGTGGGCACGGGCCGGCGTAACCGCCCCAGTCGCCCGCCATGTCGGGATTACTGGCCATGAAGGCGGCATAACCGCTTTGCCCGCGCGTGCCGATGGCAGTGCGCCCGAGTGGCAGATTACCCTTCACAACGCCCTTACCCTCGGTGCCTTCGGCAATCTGGGTAACGGTGGGCGGAATATTGGCCAGCAACCAGTGGGGAAAAATTTGCCGGGGGGCATCGGCGGCAATCGTCACCCCGGCTTTGTTATAGAGGCTGAGATCGGCGGGCACATCCGGGTCGAGCATGACCAGCGCGTAGGATTTCGTGCCCGCCGGGCCTTGGCTCCACTGCACAGACGGGCTGAGGTTCGGCCCGAAACCGCTGGCAGTACAGAAGGCGTGATCGGCCGCAAACCAGCCGTTCGATTGAACACCGCCGACCGTGACGGTCAACGGCGACGCGGCAAGGGCCGAGGCCGATAGCAGGAGAGCGGCGGAAAAAGAGAGTATTTTCATGAAGATGGCTCCGTCTTTTAAGGACGGACCCACCCTGCCTTAACGGCGATCATTGCGCGCGCGCCAACCGATCAAAAACGCCCCGAAACCGATCAATTGCCGCTATAGCCACACCGGCTAAGCCAAGGGCGCATATGGGGCGGTGCGGGAGCCTGGGCCGCAACGGGGGTCTCGCCGAGCAGCAGATGGATCGCCCGGGCGAGAAGCTGCATGCGCTCACCATCACCGTTCCCATAGACCGGGTCGCCAACCAGGGGCAGGCCAAGGTGCGCCGCGTGAACGCGGATCTGATGAGTCCGCCCCGTCAGTGGCGTAAACTCCAGCCACGCAAGCCCCTCCGCCGTACCAAGGCAGCGCCAATCGGTCTGCGCGGGTTGGCCTTTGGGATCGACGATCATGCGCCAGCCGTCCGCCGCAGTGGATAGTTTCAACAGCGGCGCGTCGATCCGCCCCTCGGTCTGATCGGGCACGCCATGCACGACAGCCCAATAGGTTTTGCGCACGTGATGCGCCGAAAACAGCCGCGCCACCTGCCGCGCCGCCCGCGCTGTCCGCGCCAACACGAGGCAGCCCGCCGTATCGCGGTCGAGGCGATGGGCAAGGCGCGGCAACTCCCTGATCCCGAACGTCAGATCGGGAAGATAGGTTTCGACGCTCTCCCGCGTTTGCGGGCCGGGATGGCAGGCGAGACCGGCGGGCTTATCGAGGATAATCACCCGCCCGTCACGGAACAGCACCCGGTCAGCAAGCCCCGTCACGCGCCGGGGCCGCCGCGCGTCACGGATTTCACCACCCCTTGCGGGCGCTTGTTAACGGTCAAGAATAGCCGCCCGACATATTCGCCAACGATCCCCAGCATCAGAAGCTGTAAACCGCCGAGGGTGAGAACGATGGCGGCAATCGACGCCCAGCCTTCCGGCGGGTGACCGAACAGCCCTTCGATCAGCACGGCGAGCAGCCCAAGGACGCCCAGCCCACCCGTCACCGCCCCTGCCAGGGTGGCGAAGCGCAGTGGCAGAACGGAGAAATTCAGCGCCATCGCCAGCCAGAGGTTGATCAAGCGGCGCAGGGTATAATTGCTCTGCCCCTCCGCCCGCGCCAAATGCCGGACCTGCAGGGTGCCGATCTTCTGGGTGACTTGCAGGATCAGACCATCGACATAGACGAACGGCCCCTCGTAAGCTGTCACCGCCTCGGCCACAAAGGCCGAGAGGCAGCGGAAGGAGCAAAGATATAGGCCCTTCGGCTTATCCAGCAGCTTATCCGCCACCCAGCCATTGAAGCGACTGCCGAGGTTGCGCCAGCTATCGTGCTGCTTGGTTTCGTAGAAGGTATAAACGACCTCATGCCCCCCCAAGCGGCATGCATCATAGAGCCGCACCACTTCTTCGGGCGGGTTCTGCAGATCATCATCCATCGTGATGATGTAAGCCCCGCGCGCGTGGCGGAAGCCGGTCATGACGGCATTATGCTCGCCATAGTTCCGGCTATGCTCGACCACCGTTACCGGCACAGTCGCGATTTCGGCAAGGGCGCGGCACACAGCAAGGCTATTGTCCGGGCTGCCGTCATAGACCAGCACGATTTCAAGCCCGCCGTCGACCGACAGGCCCGACAGAGCCTCCACCAGCCGCCCGACCGTGGCCGCGCCATTATAGACCGGCACGACGATGCTTAATCCCGGCGCTGCCTCACTCATCCCGAACCGCCTCGCATAAAATCGACCCCCCGAAGGGCAAACTGCCCCCGGCGCGCAGCCATCGGCTTTCCGCCTCGGTCAGCCAAGCGAAGCCCGCGTCGATCATCGGCGGCATCGGCTCCACATCGCTACCCTGGCTCGGCCATAGTTTGCGCTTGGCGACCATTAGCGGAAACAGCAGCGTGTTCCAATAGGTGCAACGCTGCACCCGGAACCCAACGCCGCTCAGCACGGTCCGCAATCGGGTTTCCGTGTAGCGGCGGGAATTATGGACGGCGCGGTCGTGCTCTGACAAAAGCCAATCATAGGCGGGCAAGGACAACAGCAGCCGCCCGCCCGGCGCCAACACTCGGCGCAACTCGGCCAGCGCCCCGGCCTCGTCCACCCCCGCATGACACAGAACGTCCGACGAGGTGGCGACCTCAAAAGCACCATCGGCAAACGGCAGATGATTGATCGTGCCTTGCACGAGGGGCCGCCCGCACCGCTGCACCGCCCAAACGGCGGCAGACCCGTCGAACTCTAGCCCCGTCGCGGCAATGTCCGGGCGATGCTCCGCGAGATATTTCAGCCAGCCGCCCGTGCCCGCCCCGGCATCTAGCAGGCGCAGCGGGGCCACCCCTGGCGGCGGCAGCCAGCCTGCCATATTCCGCCGCAGCGCCTGGAACCACCAGAACCGGTCCTCAATGGCCGCCATCCGCCCATATTCTGCGGCTTCCACGGCTATTGCCCTGCGGCCAGACTGGCGCGATAGGCCCGGAAGGTTTCAAAATCACGGATATAATCCGCCGCGTCGAACGGATAGTCGCAAAAGACCATCAGCAGCGCCGGGGTCTGGCGATAATATTGCTCGCCCCAGATCGTCGGCGGCATCAGCACCGCGTCGCGCGGATCGGCCAACCGATGCCGGACTTCGCCACCGAGGTGATCCCGCCCAACGAACTCCACCTCCCCCTGCAAGCAGACCAGCACTTGCGAGCACCAGCGATGCGCATGGCCGCCGCCCATCGTATCGGCTTCGTCCGACGCGACGGTAAAGACCCGCGCCACGGGGATCGGCAGCGCGGCGCCGCTTTCGTAAATCGTCAGCACCCGCCCCGGGGCCGGGAACTGCGGAAAAGTGATGCGCTGGATCTGCGTTAGATCCGCCAAGGGCGCAGGCGTCGGCGTCAGGGGGGACGGTGCGGTCATCGGCGGCAAACCTTTCTGCTTCTTCACACGACAGCCGCCCCATCATGCCGTAAATTTATCCGGTCGCGCATGAAAACTCTGTAACCTGCCAGGGGAGACTTCACGTTATGGCCGCGCGTCGGCTGCCGTTGATTCTAGGCCTGCTGGGCCTACCCTGGCTGATTGCCGCGTGTTTTCCGCCGCTCAATCACGATAGCGCCGCCGTCCTAACCTGGGCGCAGCGCATGGTGGCGGGCGAACGGCTGTATATCGACCTCATCGACGTTAACCCGCCGATGATCTTTTGGCTGAACCTACCCCCCGCCGCCGTCGCGGGCTGGATCGGCCTGCCTGCACCGCTGCTGCTGGTGCTTTGGTACGCCGCGCTCAGCCTTGGCGGGGTGGCACTCGCCCTGCCGTTCCTGCCCCGAGTGCTGCCGGAGGGGGCGCGCTGGGGCCTGCTAACCGCCGCCGTTGGCGCGCTGCTGATCCTGCCCGCCCATAGCTTCACCCAGCGCGAACATCTGCTGCTTGCCCTTGCCCTGCCCTATCTGCTGCATGCCCTGGCGCGGGCGGAAGGATTGAGGGCGCCCAGCATGATGGCAACGGCAGCGCTCTTTGCCGTTGCCGTGTGCCTGAAGCCGCATTTTCTGGCCCTGCCCGCCGGGGTGGAAGCCTATCTGCTGGTCCGACGGGGGCTGCGCACCAGCCTGCGCGATCCGGTCATCGCGGTCATGGTCGGGATTGGCCTTGCCTATCTCGCCGCCGTCGTCTGGCTCACCCCAGCTTATTTTCAGACCATCCTACCGATGATGGCGGAGCTATATACTGGCGCAGGCACCGATTGGGGGCATCTTCTGCTCGGCGATCAGGTGCCGCCGCTGATCCTCGGCGGTCTGATCCTCGGCGGTATCGGCTGGAAGCACGGCCCGGCGCCGCGCCTGCTGTTGATCTTCACCCTGGCGGCAACGGTCGCAGGGGTGACCCAGTTAAAAGGCTGGGATTATCATTTCGTCGCCGCGCGCGGCGGGCTGCTGCTGCTGGTGGGCTGGACTTTCGGCCACTGGCTGAAGCGCCCTGCTGTCGCCGTCAGTGCTGCTTTTGTCCTGAGCCTCGGGTATGCCAGCCTGACCGCCCCACCCTTCGCCGCCCAGCGCCGCTTTGCGGCAACGCCCGAGGCAAAGCTCGGGCAGAGGATGGCCCAGGCGGTACCGCACGCCTCGGTGCTATGGTTCACAACCTCGCTGAAGCCGCAATTCTCGCTCGTTCAGGCCTTGGGTCAGCACTACATCGGCCATTACATGAGCCTTTGGCCATTGCCGGAGCTTTATCCGCCCGAAGCGCCGCACGTGCTGAACCCCATCGCCCGCAGCGAGGGGGTTGAGCGCCAAGTGATCGACGCCACCGCCGCCGATCTGGCCCGCAAGCCCGATCTGATCGTCGTCACGGATGGCGCGTCGGAACCTGGGTTCGGCGGGCAACCCTGGGATCACCTGACCTACTTCGGGCGCGATCCGCGCATTGCCGAGGCGCTGAAAGCCTATCGCCCCATCGGTAAAGTCGACGGTTGGACGCTTTACCAGCGCACCCCGTAAAAAAAGAGGCCGGTCCCAAGGGAACCGGCCATCCAGGAGGGAGGATAGAAACCCGGCGGTTCAGCGCAGCGCTAAACCGTCCTTGTCGAACAGGTGACACGTCGCCGGATCGGCGAAGAGGGACACCTGCGACCCGCGTTGCGGCGACTGTTGGCCGTCGAGCTGGACCGTAATGGTCTGCCCATCGGTAAGCGCCCCATAGAGAAGCGTGGAGCCGCCCAATTGCTCCACAATTTGGATAGTCATCGGCCCCAGCGGCACGCCGTCGGTTAGGGACAGATGTTCGGGCCGCACCCCCAAACTATCGGCCATGCCGCGCACCGGCGGCAGCGGGATCTGCGTTGAGGCGACGGTTACCGCCGTGCCCGTACCGGTTTCCTGCTGGCCGGTCACCTTGAGGAAGTTCATCTTTGGCGACCCGATGAACCCGGCGACAAACTTATTGACCGGCCGATTATAGAGATCGAGCGGCGAGCCGACCTGTTCGATCCGCCCGGCGCGCAGCACAACGATCTTATCGGCCATCGTCATGGCTTCGACCTGATCATGGGTCACATAGATTGACGTTACGCCAAGATCACGGTGCAGCTTGGCGATCTCCACGCGCATCTGCACGCGCAGTTCGGCATCAAGGTTCGACAGCGGCTCGTCGAACAAGAAAATCTTTGGTTCGCGAATGATAGCACGACCGATGGCGACGCGCTGGCGCTGACCACCCGACAAAGCCTTCGGCTTGCGCTGCAAATATTGATCGATTTGCAGAATAGCAGCGGTCTTTTGTACACGCACATCGATTTCGGCCTTAGAAACCCCCGCTGTCTCCAACCCGAAGGCGAGGTTTTTATAGACCGACATATGTGGATACAGCGCGTAGGACTGGAAAACCATCGCAATGCCGCGCTGAGCCGGGGCCGTATCATTCATTCGCTCGCTTCCGATGGTGAGATCACCATCAGAAATTTCCTCTAGCCCCGCGATCATGCGCAGCAAAGTAGATTTGCCGCAGCCGGACGGGCCGACGAAAACGACGAATTCCTTCGGTTCGATTTTCAAATCGATCCCGTGGATAACTTGCAGATCGGCATAGCGCTTGACGACCTTATTGAGTGATAGCGCTGTCATGGCGTTACGGAGCCTCGGCAAGAACGGTGGCGCGGGCGGCGGCGGGACGCCAGCTATGATAACGCGGGCTTTCCGGCCCAACGGGCAGATCGACGGGGCGATTGTCGGCATCAGACTGATAAATCGCCGTCACCAGTTCCAATGCCCGGCGGGCATCCATCAGTGTGATGGGAAGCTTGCCGGTCACAAGCCCCGGGGCGTAGTCGGCGAACAGGCCATCAAAGCGCGTCGGCACATGCTGCCAGCCCTTCAAGGCATCGTCGATCTGTGCCTGCACCTCGGCAGTGGCAGCGATGATCTGCCAGGGGTCATCGCCCGGACGGTACGGCTCCAGACCGCTTTCGAAGGTAACATTCTCAAAGCACAGCCGCAGGCGGGAGATTTGGCGCGTGGACCCCAGGGTCGCCGATAGCGAGGCAAAGGCGCCGCTTTTAAGCTTCAAGCTGGCCGAAACGCAATCTTCGACCTCGATCTCATTCACGCGGGTGGCGGCGCGGGCGAATATCTGCTCCACATCGCCCATCAGGTACATCAGCATATCGTGGTTATGGATAGCATGGGTGACGAGGACGCCCCCCAGCTCCGTTTCCCATTTGCCGCGCCACGGGACCGCGTAATAGTCCGCCGTGCGCCACCAGGAGGTTTCGACCGTCCCCAGATAGGGTTTCCCGGCGATACCAAGATCGATAATGCGTTTGGCGCGCTGCACGCCATTCCCGTAGCGATATTGGAAGATCGGCAGGATCGTCCGGCCGTAAGTCTTTTCCGCTTCGATCAGCGCATCGACCTCCGCCAAGGAACCGACCAGCGGCTTTTCGCAGACCACATGCTTTCCGGCCTTCAGGGCCGCCAGCGTCTGGTCGAAATGCAGTCCCGGCGGGGTGCAGACATCGATGATATCGACATCGGGCATCGCCAGCACATCGGCGAAACTATCGGTCTGGTGCGGCACATTGAATTCCGCCGCCACCGCCGACCGGCGCCCGGCGTCGAGATCACACACCGTGACCACCTTGAACTTGTCCGGGTGGCGGGAATAGCCCTCGAAAATATGCGTCCGCCCGATGCCGAGGCCGACGACGGCGACGTTCCAAATCTTGCTCATCGCGCGGCTCCTTCAGCAGCGGCCTGGGCGCGCAGGGCGAGTTCCATCGCCTTGAAGGTGCGCGCCTGCGGCATAGCGGTTTCGGTGCGGTTGCGGATATCGTTCAGAAGCTGACCGCCATAGGGCAGGTGTTGGTGAGTGCAGTCGATGCGCTTCACGCCCTTCTGATCGACCAAAAACAGATGATCGGTTTCCGGCTGACCGCCGATATCGACATATTTGCGCAGCTCGATATAGCCCTCGGTGCCGAGAATGGTCAGGCGCCCGTCGCCCCAGGTCGGCAGCCCGTCCGGGGTAAACCAATCGACGCGGATATAGCCAGTGCAGCCGGGGGCCTTCAGGATCGTCTCGCCAAAATCCTGCAAGCCGGGCGTGGCGGGATGGCCGAGGTTGGCGACGGTCGCGCCGACCACTTCGGCATCTTCCGCCCCCGTGAAGAACAGGAACTGTTCGAACTGATGCGCGGCGATATCGGTCAGAATGCCGCCGTAGCGCGCCCGGTCGAAGAACCAATCGGGGCGCTTATTATGGCCTAGCCGGTGTGGGCCGAAGCCCGCCGTATGGATAACCCGGCCAATGGCGCCGTCGGCGATCAGCTCGCCCGCCTTCACCGTGCAGCGGGTTTCGATATGTTCAGAATAATAGACGGCATAGATGCGCCCGGTTTCGGCCTGGACCTTCTTCACCTCGGCAAGCTGATCGAGCGAGACCATGCCCGGCTTATCGAACAACACATCCTTACCGTGGCGCATGGCGGCGATAGCATCCGCCGCCCGCTGATCGGGGATACCCGCCCCGGTTACCAGGGCGATGCTGGTATCCTCCAAAATCTCCCGGACGTCGGCAACGCGGCGGGCCTGCGGGAAGCGGGCGCCATAGGCGGCGGCGAGATCGTCCTTATCCGAATAGAAGCTGACGAACTCAGCCCCCGCTCGGATCAACATATCGGTCTGGCCATAAATGTGATTATGATCGAGACCGATGGCGGCAAAGCGGATTGGTTCCATTTTATCCTCATGCACCCGGGATGCGGCGTTACCGCTTCATACCGGTCGTAGCAACGCCTTCGATTAGAAGCCGTTGGAAAAGAACGAAGAAGACCAGGATCGGCACCAGCGCGACGGAGGACATGGCGAACAAGCCGCTCCAGTCAGACCGCCCGGTGGAGTCAACGAAGTTCCGCAGGCCAAGCTGCACCGTGTACGACCCCATGTCGTTCAGGTAAATCAGCGGCGCGAAGAAGTCATCCCAGGTCCAGATGAAGGTGAAGACGGAGGCCGTGGCCAGCGCAGGCAGCGAAAGCGGCAGGATGATTTTGTAATAGATGCGCCAGGGGCTGCACCCATCCATCATCGCAGCTTCGTCGAGTTCGCGCGGAATCCCCCGGAAAAACTGCACCAGAAGGAAGATAAAAAAAGCATCCGCCGCCAGAAACTTCGGCACGATCAGCGGCAGATTTGTATTCACCCAATCAAGATTGAGGA
Source organism: Elstera cyanobacteriorum (assembly GCF_002251735.1). Lineage (NCBI taxonomy): Bacteria > Pseudomonadati > Pseudomonadota > Alphaproteobacteria > Rhodospirillales > Rhodospirillaceae > Elstera > Elstera cyanobacteriorum. The sequence goes on from NZ_NOXS01000032.1 coordinate 422,992, forward strand.
ACAACACATACTGCGGGATCAACGTGACATGATAGGGCAACATCATGGTTCCCAGCATCAGCGCGAACCAAAAGTTCTTACCGCGAAACTGTAGGCGGGCGAAGGCAAAAGCTGCCAATGAGCAGGAGATGACATTGCCGATCACAGATAGGACGGAGATGACCATCGAGTTCCAGAAAAAGACCCCGAAGCTAACATCCAACCCCCGCCAGCCGCGCACATAGGCATCGAAATTCAAAGCGGTCGGCCAGATCGACGCGCTAGTGAAAATCTCCTCCTCCGGCTTAAAGGAACTGGCAAACATCCAGAGCAACGGGTAGAGCATCACCAGCGACGCGGCCAGCAACGCGCCATGTACGGCAAAGCTAGCGGGCAGACTGCGGTTGGGTTTAGTCGTCATAATGCACCCAATAGCGCGAGCTGAGGAAGGAAAAGGCGGTGAAAAACGCGATAATGACCAACAAAATCCAGGCAAGCGCAGAAGCATATCCCATGCGAAAATACGCAAAGGCTTCTTGATACAAGTACAGTGTATAGAATAGAGTACTGTCGATCGGACCACCAGTCCCTTCAGAGATAATATAGGCCGGGGTAAATGCCTTGAAGGCATCAATTGTCTTCACTACGGCATTGAAGAAGATCACCGGGGTCAGCATTGGCAAGGTTATACGAAAGAACTGGCGAACCTTGCTGGCCCCATCGATCTGGGCTGCCTCGTAAATATCCTGCGGAATCTGTCGCAAGCCCGCGAGGAAGATGATCATCGGTGACCCAAACTGCCAAACGCTCAAAACAACCAGCGTGTAAAGCGTATAGTCGGGGTCGGAAATCCAGCTTGGTCCCTGGACACCGAAGAGCAAAAAGACAACCTGATTGACTAACCCATTCCCGGCAAACAATTGGCGCCACAGAACCGCAATCGCAACGCTTGCCCCCAACAGGGAGGGGAGATAGAAAACCGCGCGATAAAGGGGTAATCCCGCAATCCCCTTGTTCAGCAACATGGCAACGGCTAAGGCGAGAGCTAGTTTTAACGGTACAGAGAGCGCCACATAGACGAAGGTCACATACAGCGACGCGACGAACTTGGGATCGTCGGTCGCGATCCGCACGTAGTTCGCCGCCCCTACCCAGCGCGGGTCGCGCAGCAAATCGAATTCGGTGAACGACAGATAGAGCGACCCTAGGGCCGGAACTAACGTCAGTCCCAAGAAACCGAGGAGCCACGGCAGTAGAAACAGGTAGCCAGGAAGGTTGCGGCGCAAGCTGCGAACCCACCTGGCCCCGCCCACTGCAACAGAGGGAGAGGCCAGTGTGGTCATGCTTTTACCCCCGCGCCAGAATACGAGATGCTTCGGAAACGAACAGCTTCGCCCCATCGGCAACTTTCAGACGGTCAAACCCGATTTGTTCGTTAACCCGACGTAACAGAACTTGGATTTCACCAGCGCCACCCGGCGGGGTCTGCGGGAGCGGGCCGACGCGACTATTCATAGCGGCAATATAATCCGCCATTGCACGCCCCAGATCGTCCAGCGACTCGGCGATCCCCTTCAAGACCGGCGCCGAAGCTGGCACACCGCGTTCAACGCCAAGGATTTTTCCGGCAGTAACATCGTTAACGAAGAAGTTGAGAACGCGCACCGCTTCATCAACTTCTTTCGTGCGGGCGGACAAGCTGAACAGCATCGATGGCTTAATATACTGACCAGGCTTCGCACCCGGGCCGCCAGTGGGGTAGCTCGTCATCGCAAGCTTGCTCTTATTCAGCGACTGAAAGGCGACAAGCTGATTAGAATGGGCAAAACCAATTGCTGCCTTCCCAAGGGTCAGCATATTGTTTTCGACGTTTTGCTTATCCAATGCCTGGAGTTCGGGCGTTACACAGCCGCCGGAGGCACGCATATCTGCCCAATAGGCGAACCATTCTTCAATATCTTTTTCGCCGAAACCAAGTTTATTGTCCGGCGTGTAAAGTTCTTGCCCGCGCGTCCGCAGCCATCCTTCGAAGATCGGCTCCAATCCACCGCCATCTTGAGAACCGAAATAGCCGGGACGTTTGGCAGCCTTGGTAAACTCAGCCATTAATTTGGCAAAAGCTTTCCAATCGGTATCAAGGTTAGGCGGCGGCAGACCAACGGCAGCAAAGGCATCTTTATCATAGATGGTAGAGGACGTATTGCCCCCTAAACTGATGCCGTAGATCTTACCATCAACCTTGCCACTATCCACTACCGATGGCGGAAAATCTTTTAGATCCAAACCTTTACCAACATGCGGATCCAGCGGTAACAGCGCTCCCCGGCGAGCATATTCAGCGATGTAGCGGTAATCCATCTGGATCACGTCTGGCGCGTTACGCCCCGCCGTTTGGGTGGCAAGGCGCGGCCAGTAGTCGCCCCAGGCCAGGGTCTCCCCGTCGATGGCCACGCCGGTGTAGGTATTCTGATAGAGTTTGTTGACCTGAAGAGTGCGGTCCGCCCGCTCCTTCGACCCCCACCAATACATGCGCAAGCGGCGTTCCTGCGCGAAAGCCGAGGCCGGTAGACCGAGCGCGGCCAGACCGGCGAGGCCTGCCCCCGCCTTCAATACCGACCGCCGGTTCATCTGAGGCTGCTTCATGACGTTTCCTCCATCCCTGAGGGTTGCTTTTGCAGACCTAGCGATGGGAAGATGGCAGACCGGCCTTCCGAATTCGGCATATCTGTCGGACAAATTTTCCGATAGTGAGCCGCGTATCGGGATTGTACCGGCGTTCCACTCCTCCCTCGGTGTGGCCTTGGTGGGTTTTTCCCGCCAAGTGGTTATCGGCGCCTGCCATTTATAACCAGTTGGTTACAAGCTAGATCGAGTTTAGGATCACTGTCAAGCGCCCTGCTGCGCGTTTTTGTCCCACGGAAGCGGAATTGGATGGTCTCCCATGACAAAAATTGAAAAAAACATCGAGATCGACGCGAATTTTCCGAATTACCGACTGAAAATCGCTGAGGATTCTCCAGCCCGGGATAAAGCAATTCGTGATCCAGAAAGAACATCGGCAGCAATTCTAGCCGCTGCAACGCGCGAGTTTGCCGAAAATGGCTATGGTGGCGCCCGAATTAATGAGATTGCCGCGCGGGCTGACGTCAATAAACGGATGCTATACCATTATTATGGCGGAAAAGACGCCCTTTACCTTGCTGTCCTAGAGTCGACCTATGTCGGCATCCGCAGCGCCGAAGTCAATCTGCACCTAACCGACCGCGATCCGGTCGATGCTATTCGCGAACTTGCCCGCTTCACCTGGCAGTATTTTCTCGATCACCCAGAGTTTCTGTCGATTATCAGTACAGAAAACCTGCTAAAGGCAAAGTTTCTAAAACAATGCCCAGGGATTACAGAAAAACACTCGCCGCTGATTGCAACCATTACCGAAGTTCTAGAGCGCGGTCATCGCGCCGGGCACTTCCGCGCCGGGGCCGATGCGGTGCAAATCTATCTGAGCATCGCCGCACTCGGGTATTATTATCTTTCAAATCACTACACGACTTCGATCATTTTTAATCGCGACATGGTGAAACCGGAAGAACTGCAGCGCTGGGGAACCCATATCGCCGATATGATTGTTTCGTCTTTGCGCCCCTGACCGCCTAAAAAATTTCGCGATCCCTCTTGACCGGTCTGACAAATCGTGACTGTCTAGTAACCATCTGGTTATAACGGCGGCCTGATCAAAGGACCGCGCTTTCCTAGGGGGAAACAACGATGGCGACGATCCGTCTCGGGATCATCATGCACGGCATCACCGGGCGCATGGGCTATAATCAACATTTGGTGCGCTCCATCGTGGCGATCCGCGATCAAGGCGGCGTGTTGCTGGCGAACGGCGATCGGGTGATGCCCGATCCGATCCTGGTCGGGCGCAATGCCGATAAGATCACCGAAATCGCCAAGCGCCACGGCATTACCCGCACCAGCACCGATCTAGCCGCCGCCCTCGCCAATCCCGACGATACCCTGTTCTTCGACGCGGGATCGACGCAGATGCGCGCCGGGCTGCTGACCCAGGCAATTGAAGCGGGCAAGCACATCTATTGCGAAAAGCCGATTTCGGAAGATGTCGACACGGCCCTCGCCCTTGCACGGCTCGCCAAGGCCAAGGGCGCCAAGAACGGCGTGGTACAGGATAAGCTGTATCTGCCGGGCCTGCGCAAAATCAAAATGCTGCGCGACAGCGGCTTCTTCGGCAAAATCCTCTCCGTGCGCGGCGAGTTTGGCTATTGGGTCTTCGAAGGCGATTGGCAAGCCGCCCAGCGTCCAAGCTGGAATTACCGCAAGAATGACGGCGGCGGCATTATCCTCGATATGCTCTGCCATTGGCGCTATGTGCTGGACAATCTGTTCGGCGAAGTAAAAGCCGTCTCCTGTCTAGGCGCGACCCATATCCCCAGCCGGGTGGATGAGCGCGGCCAAACCTATGCCGCCGATGCCGACGATGCTGCCTATGCCACCTTCGAGCTTGAGGGCGGCGTGATCGCGCAAATCAACTCATCCTGGACCGTGCGGGTTCGCCGCGACGATCTGGTGACCTTCCAAGTGGACGGCACCCACGGGTCGGCTGTCGCGGGCCTGACCAAATGCTGGACCCAGCATCGCGTCAACACCCCCCGCCCCGTCTGGAACCCCGATCAACCGCAGACCATGAACTTCTTCAATCAATGGGAAGAAGTGCCGGACAATCAGGTCTACGACAATGGCTTCAAAGCCCAGTGGGAAGACTTCATCCGCCATCTGGTGACGGACTCGCCCTGGAAGTTCGACCTGATGCAAGGCGTGAAGGGGGTTCAGCTTGCCGAGCTTGGTCTTAAGAGCTGGCAGGAACGCCGCTGGCTCGACGTTCCGGCGCTGGACGCGTAACCATGACGACGCTCACCCTGCCAACCCCGGGGGGGCGCCTCGCCCCCTACACTCTCCAGAACGCGCCGCTGCCGCGCCCGGCCAGCGCACCGACCTTCAACCGTATTGCTTATGCCGCCGCCCATGTGGTGGTCAATCCGCTGGCCGAAAACAGCCCCTGGCTCGATGCCTCGGTCGATTGGGACACGACCATCGCCTTCCGCGAGTATTTGTGGGATCTCGGTTTTGGCGTTGCGGAAGCGATGGATACCGCCCAGCGCGGCATGGGGCTTGATTGGGCGGGCGCGCAGGAGTTGATCCGCCGCTCGCTGACCGCCGCCAAGCCCCGCAATGGCTTGGTCGCCTGCGGGGCGGGGACCGATCATCTCGCGCCGGAAAACGCCAAAAGCCTCGACGATGTGATCCGCGCCTACGAGGAGCAGTTCGCCTTTATCGAAGGGCTTGGCGGGCGCATCATCCTGATGGCCAGCCGGGCGCTCGCCCGCATCGCGACGGGGCCGGATGATTACCGTAAGGTCTATGATCGGCTGCTGACCCAGGTGAAAGAGCCGGTGATCATCCATTGGCTCGGCGATATGTTCGATCCGGCCCTCAAGGGCTATTGGGGCTCAACCGACGATTACGCGGCGATGGACACCTGCCTATCGGTGCTGGAAGCCCATGCCGGGAAGATCGACGGCATCAAGATTTCCCTGCTGTCGAAAGAAAAAGAAATCGCCATGCGCCGCCGCCTGCCGAAGGGTGTGCGCATGTATACGGGCGATGATTTCAATTACGCCGAACTGATCGCCGGAGATGAACAGGGCTATTCCGATGCGCTGCTCGGCATCTTCGACGCTATCGCCCCCGCCGCCTCGGCGGGTCTCTCGGCGCTGGCGGGCGGGAACCTGAAAGAGTTCAACGCGATTCTAGAGCCGACAGTGCCGTTGAGCCGCCATATCTTCCAGGCTCCGACGCGCTTTTATAAGACCGGCGTGGTCTTCCTCGCCTATCTCAACGGCTTGCAGGATCACTTCCTGATGCTGGGCGGACAGCAGAGCGCGCGGTCGGTGCAGCATTTCGCCGAACTTTTCCGTTTGGCCGATACGGCGCGGGTTCTGCGCGATCATGAGCTTGCAGCGGAGCGGATGCGCCGGGTGCTTGCCGTCGCCGGGGTGGTTTGACCATGCCGGACAGTGCCTCCCGCCTCAGCCTGATCGAAGCCGATCTCTTCGAACGCCCGACCCACTTCCGCCTGCCGTTCCGCTTTGGCGCGGTGACGGTAACGGAAGCGCCGCAAGCCTTCGTCCGCACGCGCATCCGCCTTGCCGATGGCACGGAAGCCGTGGGCCAGGCCGCCGAATTGATGGTGCCGAAATGGTTCGACAAGAACCCGGCGCTGTCGAACGCGGATAATTTCAATCAGCTCCGCCAGTCGCTGCGCATCGCGCGGGATCATCTGCTGGCCGCCGGAAAACAGACCGCCTTCGGCTTGAGTGCCACGGTGGAACTGGCCCATCATGCCGCCTGCGCCAAGGCGGGCCTCGGCGGGCTGATCGCCTCCTTCGGCCTTGCCTTGCTGGACCGAGCAATCCTGGATGCGCTGTGCAAGGCGCATGGGATGACCGCCACCGCCGCCCTGCAAATAAACCTCCCCGGCCTTGATGCGCGCACGACGCCAGACCTGCTGGGCTTTGACCTAACCGGCTTCCTCGCCGCCCGCACGCCTGCCGCCAGTATCGGGATGCGCCACACGGTCGGCATGATTGATGCGATTACGGAGGCCGAGAAACCGGCCGACGGGCCGCAGGACGGGTTGCCGAACAGTCTCGAAGGCGCCATCGCCGCCTATGGCCACCGCTACTTCAAGATCAAGCTCTCCGGCAAAGCGGACGCGGACCTTGACCGGCTGGTGCGCATTGCAGCGCTGCTCGACACGCTGCCCGAGTACCATCTAACGCTCGACGGCAATGAACAATTCCCCGATGCGGAGGCCGTCATCGCGCTGTGGGACAAGATCGAGGCGGAGCCGCGCCTTGCACGCTTTCGGCAGGCGATCCTGTTTCTCGAACAGCCCATCGCCCGCGCCCAGGCCCTCGCCGCGCCGATCCACCCGCTCGCCCAGCGGGTTTCGGTGGAGATCGACGAGTCGGATGGGGAGATGGGGGCCTTCGCCACGGCCAAAACCCTGGGCTATACCGGCATTTCGTCCAAAAGCTGTAAAGGCTTCTACCGCGCTGTGCTGAACCGCGCGCGCGTTCAGCAATGGGGGCGTGGCTTCTTTATGTCCGCCGAGGATCTGACCACGCAAGGCGGGATTGCCGTACAGCAAGACTTGCTGCTCGCCGCCCTGATCGGGGCAGAGCATGTGGAGCGCAACGGCCATCATTATGTCGATGGCATGAGCGGCGCGAGCTCTACCGAACAAGCCGCCTATCTGGCCCACCACCCCGATCTGTATACCGCCACAGCGGACGGCCGCGCCCGCATAGCCATCCACAATGGGGCCGTGTCGCTGGCCTCGGTGCTCGCAGCGCCCGGTCTTGGGGTTGCTGTTGAGGCCGATTGGGCCGCCCTGTCGCCGTTGGCCGGTTGAAGGAGAGAGCCATGTCGCTCGAAGGATTATCAATCAACCTCGCCACCGTCCGCCAGCAATGGGGGCTGAAGGACGCCGTGGAGGCTTGCCTTAAACTCGGCATCAACGCCGTCGCCCCCTGGCGCGATCAGGTGGAAAAGCAGGGGTTGGCCGAATCGGCCCGCATCATCAAAGACAATGGCGTGCGCGTTACCGGCCTGTGCCGGGGCGGCATGTTCCCCGCCGCAACACCAGAGGGGTTGCACGCCGCCATCGACGATAATAAGCGTGCGGTTGATGAAGCAGCGGCGCTGGGGGCGGACTGCCTCGTCCTCGTCGTCGGCGGGCTGCCCGTAGGCTCAAAGGATATTGTCGGCGCCCGGCAGATGGTTGCAGACGGCATTGCCGCTACCCTGCCCCACGCCCGCGCCTGCGGCATTCCGCTGGCGATTGAACCCTTGCACCCAATGTATGCGGCCGACCGCGCCTGCGTGAACACCCTCGGCCAAGCGCTCGACCTCTGCGATGCGCTGGGGGACGGTATCGGCGTCGCCATCGACGTCTATCACGTTTGGTGGGATCCCGACCTTGCGACGCAGATCGCCCGCGCTGGGCGCAACCGCCAGATTTTGGCACATCATATCTGCGACTGGCTGGTGCCGACCAAAGACCTGCTGCTGGATCGCGGCATGATGGGCGACGGGGTTATCGACCTGCCGGGCATCCGCCGCCAGATCGAAGCCGCCGGGTTCCTCGGCCCGCAGGAGGTCGAGATTTTCTCCGCCGAAAACTGGTGGAAGCGTGACGGGATGGAGGTTCTGCAAACCTGTATCGACCGTTTCCGCACCGTGTGTTGAGGAGCACCTAAAAATGACCCAAGCGAGCGGAAAACGCCGCGTCGCCCTGATCGGCACCGGCAACCGCGGTACGAAAACCTGGGGTAAGGAACTGCTGGACGCTTTCGGCGATCAGATCGAGATCGTCGGCATCTGCGATCATAACCCCATCCGCCGCGCCTATGCGGCCGACTTTATCGGCAGCGGCGCGCCGCTGTTCGACGATCTCACCAGCATGCTGGCCGCCGTGAAGCCCGATACCGTGATTGTCTGCACGCGCGACTGCGACCACGACCGGCACGCCATCGAAGCGATGGAAGCCGGGGCTGATGTAATCGTGGAAAAGCCGATGGCGACCACAGCGGAAAAATGCGCCCGCATTTTGGAAGCGCAAAAGCGCACCGGGCGGCGGGTGGATGTCGGTTTCAACTATCGCCACGCCCCCACATCAACCCGGATTAAACAGGAACTGCTCTCCGGCAAGATTGGCGAGGTCGTGTCGGTCGATTTCCATTGGTATCTCGATACCAAGCACGGCGCCGACTACTTCCGCCGCTGGCACGCGAACCGCGAGAACTCCGGCTCGCTGTTTGTGCATAAGGCCACCCATCATTTCGACCTGCTAAACTGGTATCTCGCCTCGGCCCCGCAAGAGGTCTTCGCCCGCGCCAGCCTGCGCAATTACGGTAAGAACGGCGTGCAGCGCGGCACCAATTGCGCCACATGCCCCGGCAAGTCGGACTGCGCCTTCCCGCTGGACGTGGCCGCCGATCCGTGGCTAAACGGTCTCTATGGCACGGCCCATAGCGCCGACGGCTACCACCGCGACCAATGCGTCTTCCGGCCCGAGATCGATATTCCCGATACGATGACCGCCGATATTCTGTATGAAAACGGCGTGCAGGTGGCTTACTCGCTCAACACCTTCATGCCCATCGAAGGCTATCACCTGGCTTTCAACGGCACCAAAGGCCGCATTGAAATCCGCCAATATGAGGATCAGCCCTGGGACGAACCGGATGTCGATACCATCCTCGTCATCCAGAACAACCGCAGTGTTGAAAAACTAAAGCTACCCTTCACCCGTGGCGGCCATTTCGGCGGCGATGTCCGGCTGCAACGCATGATCGTGGAGCGCGACTTGCCGGACCCCTACGCCCAACGCGCCGACGCCCGTGCGGGTGCTCTCTCCGTCTTCTGCGGCGTCGCAGCGCTGAAAAGCGCCGATAGTGGCGTTTCGGTGAAACTCGCCGATCTGCCGGGGTGGGATTTGGTAAGGGGCTAAAGCGTCATCCCCCAAATAAGAAAAGGCCGGGACGATCCCGGCCTTTTCCAGTAACGACACGAACCGATTACGGCTGGCGGACGCGGCCTTCCAGCTTCGGCTGCACTGGCGAGTTCTGCGCGATGAAGGAGGACACGGCGTCTTCCAGGTTCGGGCCGAAATCATACGGGTCGACGGCATTGGTCTTGAAGACCGTGTACCCATCGCCACCCCGACGCATGAAGTCGTTCGTCGCCAGGGCATAAGTCGCGTTCGGATCGAGCGGGGCGAAGCTGCCGTTGCGCTTCACTTCCACCGAAACGATGCGGCTGCCCGCAGGCTTCTTCGGATCCCAGCTATAGCGCAGGTTGGACGACACTTGCGGGAAGCGGCCCTGGTTTTCTTCGACCTTGGAAACGCCGTTTTCCAGCGCGGCGACAACGTCCGACCCTTTCAGCTTCAGCGTCGCAATCGTGTTCTGGAACGGCAGCACGGTCAGCACATGGCCGAGCGTGACCGGGCCTTCGCCGATGGACGCGCGGACGCCGCCGCCGTTCTGAATGGCGAACTCGGTGCCCTTGGATGCCGTGGCCCAGACCAAGGCATCGGCCACGAGATTCCCCATCAAGCACTCGCTCTTGCGGCAAACCGAAGCATCAAGATTGATGGCCGCCGTGCCGACCGGCTTGGCCTTCATCGTCTGGATCGGGGCATCAAGCTTATCGATTTCGGCACGAACAGTCTTATCTTCCGGCACATTGGCGTCGAGCAGGATCGGTTCGCCCTCGTAGGCGGTAACATTGCCCTTGGCGTCGAAGGTCACATCGAGACGGCCGAGGTACTTGCTGTAGGCTTCCGCCGTCACGATCAGGGTCTTATTGACCTTGTTGGCAACAACGATGGGGTACGGGCCTTCGGCTTCCTTGATCTTATTCGACAGCAGCGTATGGGAATGGCCGCCAACAATGACGTCGATCCCCTCCACGTTCTTCGCGATTTCCTGGTCGCGGATCCAGCCGCTATGGGTTAGGGCGATGATTTTGTCGATCCCCAGCGCCTTCAGTTCGGCCACATAGCGCTTAATCGGCGCGTCTTCATGGGCGAAAGCAACGGTCGGCCCGGGGGAGGAGGTGATCGGCGTATCGTCGGTGGTCACGCCGATGATGCCGATCTTCTGGCCGCCACGCTCCACAATGGTATAGGGGCGAATCAGGCCCTGGAGGCGCGGTTCCTTGCTAACATCGGTATTGGCTGACAGCACGGGGAATTTCGTGCCCTTCAGGAAATCGGCCAGCACACCGGGGCCATCGTCGAACTCGTGGTTCCCGAGCGACATCGCGTCGATATCCAGCAGGTTCACTGCCATAAGGTCCGCCTTGCCCTTATAGACCGTATACATCAGCGAACCTTGGAACTGATCGCCCGCATGCAGGAACAGCGTCTGGCCACCGGCGGCCTTCACCTGCTTCGCTATTTCCTGGGCTTGATAGGCGATGCGGGCGACGCCGCCGAAACACTTCTTTTCTTCCTCTTCCTTCGCCGAACAGGTGGTCGAGAAACGGTTGATCGGCAGCAGCCGCGAGTGAACGTCGTTGACGTGCAGGATCGTCAGCTTCAGCGGGGCGGGCGCCTGCTGGGCAACGGCCCCAGCCGATAGAAGCGCGGCGACCGAAACGGTCAGCAAGGAGGTGCGGGTGAAAAGCATGGCGACGTCCGGTCCTTCCCTTAGGTTCGTCCAACCCCGTCACCTTATCGCGAGAAACGATGGCGCCTCAATGACGCGCTGGTGATTTTATGCGGATTCGTTTTTTTCAAAAAAATAACGCACGGGTGTAACCCCATCTCCACTACCGTCGAACTATGGGGCAGACGGTGCTAGCCCGCCCTCGCCAATACCCAATCTTGCGGCGCCGCCGCATTTTTATGGAGACGAAGATGAGCGTGATGACCTCGAAAAAGACCCTGGGCATGGCCTCCATCGCCGGTGCCGTTGCGATGGCCGCCGTCGCTTTCGCCGCCACCCCCGCCGCTGCCCAGGCTAAGGAAAAATGCTTCGGGATCGCCAAGGCCGGTCAGAACGATTGCGCCACCGCCAGCAGCTCCTGCGCCGGGACGTCGAAGGCCGACAACCAGCCGGACGCCTGGAAGTATGTTCCGGCCGGCACCTGCTCTGGCATGGGTGGTTCGCTGCAGCCGAAGAAGGCCTAACACCCAGCGGCGCGGCGGGGGTCGTTATGGATACCCTGGCTTTTAGGCCCCCGCCCGCCCCGGTTGCCGGTTTGACGGCGACCGCTCTCGGCATTGGGTTGCGCGCCGCGCATCATGCGGATGTATCGGCCCGTCTCGCGACGGAAACCCGGCTTCCCGTCGATTTTCTTGAAGTTCATGCCGAAAATTACCTGCACCCCGGCAGCCCGCCGCAAACCTTGCTGCTAGAGTTGGCCGAGCGGGTGCCGATTAGCGTTCACAGCATTGGTCTATCGCTTGGGTCTGCCGATGGTGTGGACTGCATCCACCTCGACCGTTTAGCGGCGCTCGTGGCTGAATGCGGGCCAGTCTTCGTGTCGGATCATCTGGCCTGGTCGCGGGTCGGTGGGCAGTATCTTAACGATCTTCTCCCCCTTCCCTACACATCCGAAGCCTTGGACGTGGTGTGTGCCAATATCGACCGGGTGCAGACCCGGCTGAAGCGCCCGCTTCTCCTCGAAAACCCCTCTACTTACCTGGCCGTTCCAGGCGATTGGCCGGAGGGCGCGTTCATGGCCGAAATCCTGTGCCGGACCGGTTGCGGGCTGTTGCTCGACGTGAACAATATTTATGTTTCCGCCTGCAACCAGGGCCGTACCCCCCTGGATTGGCTTACCGATTATCCCTTGGCGGCCACGGTCGAAATTCACGTCGCAGGCCACGATCTGCGCGAGACGTCCAGGGGTCCGGTGCGGATTGATACCCACGCTGCCCCAGTCTGCCCGGACGTTTGGGCACTGTATCATACGATCATCACCGAGATCGGCCCGCGCCCGACCCTGCTGGAATGGGACGAGGCGATCCCATCGCTCGATGACCTTATTGCCGAAGCCGAGAAAGCCCGCAGCCTTGGGGGGCTGCGGTGAGGCTGGCGGCGTTTCAGGCTGAGTTCGCCGCCTATCTCTGTGGTGCGAGCGAGGCGCCGCCGGTCGATCCCGACCGGGCGACGATCTACCGCAATAATGTTCGCCTGTCGCTGAGTGCCGCGCTCGCCGCGAATTTTCCAGTCACGCAAGCGATGGTGGGCGAGGCCTATTTCCACCAAGCCGCCCGGCGTTTCCTGCGCGATCACCTGCCCCAACGGCCCGATATGGCGGACTATGGCGGGGCGTTCCCGGGGTTCTTAGCGCAACTGCCCGAGGTCGAGGCCTATCCATTCCTGCCCGATGTCGCCCGGACCGAGCGGGCGATGATCGAAGCCTTCCTGGCCCCGCAGGCCCCCGTCCTAACGGCGGCGGCGTTTGCAAGCGTTCCCCCCGATGGGTTTGCCGACCTACGGTTTGCCGCGCATCCAAGCACCCGGCTGGTACGCTCGGCCTATGCCGTCGTTGATCTTTGGGCCGCGCATCAGACGGACCATCCCGATCTCGCCAACCTCGACCCACACCAGCCGCAGGCTATGCTGATCGTCCGCCGGGACGGGCGGATCGAATGGGTCAGCCTTGAGGCGGAGGCTGCAAAATTCACCAGCGCCCTGCTCTCTGGTGAGACGATTGCCGAGGCGGCCCGGCAACTGCCGGAAGACTTCGACCTGACGGATGCGCTGGTGCGGCTTCTGCACGCGGGCGTCTTCACCGGGCTCACCCTGCCCGAAAACCAATAAAAACAAGGAGGCCGCGAATGCCCCTCGCCCTATTAGGCATACTCCGTACCACTCTTGAAACCCGCCTGACCGCGCCGCTGCTGCTGCTGGGGCGCTATATGATGGCGGAGATTTTCTTCCGGGCCGGGCTCGTGAAACTCGCGTCGTTCGAGACGACCGTGGCCTTGTTCCGCGATGAATATCGCACGCCGTTCTTACCCCCCGACATGGCCGCAGTGCTAGCGACGGCGACGGAACTGACCATGCCGGTCTTTCTTCTGCTGGGTTTCGCGACCCGGCTGGCCGCCCTGCCGATGCTGGCGATGACCGCCGTTATCCAATTCACCTACTTCTATCACAGCGAGCATTATTTCTGGGCTTTTGTCCTGCTGACGCTCATCATCCAAGGGCCGGGCGTCTGGTCCATCGACCATTGGCTCCGCCGCCGTTTTGGCTAAAGGGAATCCGCTTATGTCGCTGAAGGCCCAACTGCTCGCTGTCGTGTCCACGCTGACCTTGCTGCTGCTCGCGGCAGCTGGGTTTGCCGCCTTTGACGCTTGGCGCGAACGCGAGCAGCTTGAACGGTCGGTCACGCTCAACCGCACCGCCGATCTTTACACCTGGGCTGCAACCCAATGGGCGGGCGAATTGGCGGCAACCTTGGCTCAGGCAAAGCCCGAGGCCATTGCGATGCGCCGCAGCAATGCCGATATCGGGGCTGACGAAGCGCTGGACGCCACTCAGGCGCTGCTGGGCATGCTTCCTGCCGAGGCCAACGCCCTGGCGATGGCGCGCAAGGTAATCGAAGCCCAGCGCGGCAAGGCCGATGCCGCCAACCGTACCCCTGCCGATCTTCTCCGCCTGTCCGATGGGTTGGCCGATGCCATCGCCCAAGCCCGCAGCCTGCAAGTCGCCCTAACCCGCGCTATCCCGGCGGCCGACCTGATTCTCGCCCAACGCCTGCGCTTAAAGCGCCTGCTGGCTGATGCGACCGCAACCTTAAGCGAAGAGCAAGGGCTGGTTCTCCTGGCCGCACGCGGGGTGGAGGTGCCGAAGCAGCGGATGATGGCCCTGCGCGACATCAATGTCGCCGCCTTTGCCGAAGTGGAGCGGGAAGCCGGCCTCTCCACCCTCGGCCCTGCCGCGCTGGATGCGGTTGCTAAAGCCGCCACCATTTTACGCGGCCCCTATCGTGGCGATATCGATAAAGCGATGGGCGGTAGCGTGATGGCGAATTTCGCCGCGACCGCCGCCACCGCGCTCGATGCCTTATTGGCCATCCAAGAAGCCACCGTCGCCGATACCACGGCCTATGGCGAACAGCGCGCCGGGGTCGCCAATATTCGGTTGATCACGATGCTGGGGCTTACGGCCGTCGGCTTGGGGTTGACCATTCTCTCGATGTGGGTCGTCACCCGCCGCGTTATTGCCCCGCTGCTTCACCTCAGCGGTACGATGCAAACGCTAGCGACCGGCACCTATACCATTACGGTAGACGGTCAGGACCGGCACGACGAAATTGGCGCGATGGCAAAAACCGTCGCCGTCTTCCAGCAAAACGGGCTTGAAAACCAACGGCTTGCTGCGGAAACGGAGCGGTTGCGCGCCTCCGCCGAGGCCGACCGTCGGGCCGCCCTGCATGGTATCGCCGACCGCTTGAAGCAGGAGGTGGGGAGCGTTGTTTCCATCGTTTCCGCCGCCGCCGGTCAAATGACCGCCTCTGCCGAGGGCCTATCGCAGACGGCGGGGACCACGGCGCAACGGTCCGAATCGGTCGCCACCGCCAGCGCCGCCGCCACCGATAATGTGGGCGCCGTTGCCGCCGCCGCTGAAGAACTATCCGCCTCGATTTCGGAAATTGAACGGCAAGTGACCCATTCCACCGGCATTGCCGCCCAAGCGGTTAACCGCGCTACGGCGACGAATGAAACCGTGCAGGGCCTCGCCGAAGCCGCCGAGCGTATTGGCGAAGTCGTGCGCCTGATTGGGGAAATTGCCGGGCAAACGAACCTTCTGGCCCTCAATGCCACCATCGAAGCCGCGCGCGCCGGGGAAGCCGGTAAGGGCTTTGCTGTCGTCGCCACCGAAGTTAAGAACCTTGCCGCGCAGACCGCGCGCGCGACGGAGGAGATCAGCGCCCAGATCGCCAATATCCGCGCGACCACCGATGAAACCGTCGATGCCATCCTCGGTATCGGGCGGGTCATTGGCGAGATGGACAATATCACACGGATGATCGCCGAAGCCGTCGCCAGCCAAAGCGCCGCGACCGATGATATTGCCCGCAATGTCCAGGCGGCAGCGCATGGAACCCGCTCCGTCTCCGAAACCATTGGCGATGTCACCCATCTCGCCCGCGATACCGGCTCTGCCGCCGCCGATTTGCTGGTTGCCAGCCGCGAGGTTACGCGCCAGTCCGACCAACTGCGGCAGGGGGTAGACCGGTTCCTCGCCGATTTGACGGCGGTTTAGGAAGCGACTAATCAGCCAACCGCGTCCCTGGCGGGGCGGCTTGGCCGAGCAGCCAGGAACGAAAGCGCCGCAGCGTCGGGTGATCGGCGCGGGCCGGGGGATAGGCGAGAGCATAGGTGCCAGGGCGGGAAAGACCGCGCGGAAATAGCACTTCCAGCCGCCCCGACGCCAAATCGGGTTCGATGAGAAAGCGCGGTACCAGCGCGGCGCCAAGCCCGTGAACGGCGGCTTCTGCCAAGGTCAGAAAATGTTCAAACCGAAACCCGGGCGCGGCCAACCCGGTACCGGACAGGCCGCCCGCCGTAAACCAATCGGCCCAGGCCTGCGGGCGGGTGGAGAGTTCGAGGCGCGGCACGGAGAGCAAATCCGCCTCCTCCCGAATGCCGAAGCGGTGGCGAAAGCGCGGACTGGCGACCGGCACGACGGTTTCCCCAAACAAAGGATCGAGATGCGCCCCCGGCCACGGGCGCGGCCCGGCGTGGATGGCGGCATCCACGCCACTGCCGATGAAATCGAACGGCTCGATATGGGTCACCAGATTAAGCCGCAGTTTTGGAAACCGCGCGTGAAAATCCGGTAAACGCGGCACCAGCCAGCGGGTAGCGAAACTGGGGAGCACCGCCAGGGTCAGGCTTTGGCCCGCGTCCGCTGCCGTCGCGCAAGCGCGCAGCAGGTCGGTGAGCAGCGGCGCCACCTCCGTCACCAGCCGCCGCCCGGCTTCCGTTGGCGCGATGCGTTGGCGCACCCGGTCGAACAGGGTTACGCCCAGCGCGGCTTCCACTTGGCCGATTTGGCGGCTCACGGCGCTTTGCGTTAACCCCAGGCGTTGCGCCGCCGCCGAAACCGACCCGAGTTCCGCCGCCAGCACCACCGCCTGCAATCCGGGAAGCGTCGGCAAAGCCATTCTTTATTCCATTCTCGCATCAACCTAGGCCAGATTGATGCTATCCCCCACCGAACAGATGCGCAATGCTCCGCCCATCGAGTTTTCGGGAGGACAGGATGTCGATTCTGGTTACGCTGGTCAGCCGGGTTCTGGGTGCGGAAAAGGCGCAGGCCCTGGTCGATACGCTCTATATTCACCCCGCCCTGCTGGCCGAAGACGGGCCGCGCGTTAGCCGCGCCGTCATGGCACAGGCGCTGAACATGGTGTTGTTCGACGATCTGCTGATCCGCGTCCCCGCCGCCGCCGCCTATATCGCCGATAAGCGCAAACTCGGCGAGAAAAGCGTGCACGATCATGGCGCCGTCCGCACCGTCGATGGCCCGGTCACCGGCGCGCTGCCGCGCGGTCAGGCCGCCCTCGTGCGCCTGCTGACCCCGCTTGGGTACCGCCAGAACGGCCACTATCCGCTGGACCGGCTGAAGATGACCGGGCGTTCCTACGCCCAGGTCGATTTCCCGGAAGACATTGCGCAGTTCTTCGTTTCGGAACTGCATGTGGACCGTTTTTCCCCGGCGTTCGGGCAGGCGGTCGCCAATGTGCTGCAAGACAGCGTCGATCCCCTGGATACGACCAGCGCTGCCACCCTTGCAGCGTTCGAGCGGGAGGGGGCTGTCGATCTCGATGCCGCCGTCGCCACCCTGCCGGTGATCGCCCGCTGCTTCGACGTGCATCACCCGGCGCCGACGCTGGCCGACTATGAGGTGCTGAAGGCCGAATCCGCCGAAATGGCCTGGATCGCCACCGAAGGGAATGCCTTCAACCATGCCACCGACCGGGTGCCCGATGTCGATGCGCTGTCGGCCCAGCAGAAGGCGCTAGGCCGCCCGATGAAGGATCTGGTCGAAGTCTCCGCTTCCGGCCGCGTTCGCCAAACCGCTTTCCGCGCCGCCCAGGTGATGCGCCCCTTCCGTGATGCCAGCGGCGCCCTTGTGCAAAAGGAAGTCCCCGGCTCGTTCTACGAGTTCATCACCCGCGACCAGATGACCGATGAAACCACCGGCGGCAAGCGCCTAGACCTCGGCTTCGATAGCTCGAACGCGCAAGGCATCTTTAAGATGACGGCGGCGGCGCAGTAATCCTGCGCAAGCAATTTTTGCCTAGATTGACCCCGGGCCGAAACGGTCGCTATGGTTGCACCCTAGTTTCCGTTTTGCCCGGTTTTTCCCTTTGAGCACCGAAACCTTCAGCCCGCGCTATCGCGACCTTGATGCGTGGAACCCCGACGAAATCCTCGGTGCGCTGCTGGATAGCCAATTCTGCGCCGTTGCGGCTGTGAATGCCGCATTGAACCCGTTGGAACGCGCCTGCGTCGGCATCGCCGAGCGGCTGCGCCAGGGCGGGCGGATCGTCTATGTCGGCGCGGGCACCTCGGGCCGCATCGCCGTGCAAGATGGGGCGGAACTGCCGCCGACCTTCGATTGGCCGCGCGACCGGGTGGTTTTCATTGTCGCGGGCGGGATGAGCGCGCTGGTACAATCGGTCGAGGGGGCCGAGGATAACCGCGCCGCCGCTATCGCCGCGATTGAGGAGGAAGAGATCGGCCCGGAAGATTCGGTGATCGGTCTCGCCGCCTCCGGTACCACCCCTTTCACCGTCGCCGCCATTCAAGCCGCCCGCCAACGGGGCGCGCTGACCGTCAGCATTGCCAACAATGCCGATTCGCCGTTGCTGCACGCCGCCGATTATCCGGTGCTGCTCGACACCGGGCCGGAAGTGCTGGCCGGATCGACGCGGCTGAAGGCGGGCACCGCCCAGAAAATCGCCCTCAACCTTATTTCGACCACCGTGATGATCCAGCTTGGCCGGGTCTATGACGGCATGATGGTCGATATGATCGCAGCGAACGAAAAGCTGCGCCGCCGGTCGGAACGCATGCTGCAACGGCTGACCGATGCGCCGCTCGACCGGATTCAGGCCGCGCTCGACGCCGCCAACGGTAAGGTGAAGCTCGCCCGGCTGCTGCTGGAAGGGCTGCGCGTTTCAGAAGCCGTAACGCTGCTAGAGGCCCACGACGGCCACCTGCGCCCGGCCCTCGCGGCCGTTAACGCGCGGAAGAAATAGCGGGAGCGCGGAATGAACCGCGCCCCTGGTTAAGCAATATCAGCCTTCGATCACGTCAATCGTATGGGTGATCTCCGCCGTCTTCCCCAGCATGATGGAGGCGGAACAGTATTTTTCTGCCGATAGGTCCACCGCCCGCTGCACCGCACTCAGCGGCAGGTTCTTGCCGACGACGCGGAAATGCAGATGGATCTTGGTGAAAACCTTCGGATCGGTCTCCGCCCGCTCCGCCTCGATGCCGATCTGGCAGTCGGTCACCGCATGGCGGCCTTTTTCGAGGATCATCACCACGTCAAAGGCCGTGCAGCCGCCCATACCGATCAGCAGCATTTCCATGGGGCGCGGGCCAAGGTTACGGCCCCCGGCTTCGGGGGCCCCATCCATGACGACCGCATGCCCCGTGCCGGATTCGGCGAGGAAGGTTCGGGCTTCTACCCAGGTGATTTTCGCTTTCATGCTGCTGCTCCTGCCGACGCCGCACGGGGCAGCAACCGGGTCACCACATTGCGGATCATCGCCGGACCGGCGCCCGCACCGAAGGACATGATCGATTCCGGGTGGAACTGCACGCCCGCCACCGGCAGGCTCTTATGCTCCACCGCCATGATCACCCCGTCTGCCGTGCGCGCCGTTACCCTAAAGTCGGCGGGCAGGCTTACCGGATCGGCAAACAGCGAGTGATAGCGGCCAATGGTCACTTCCTCCGGCAGTCCGGCGAACAGCGCACCACCGGTATCGACGGTAACGGCGCTGGGCTTGCCGTGAACCGGCTCATCAAGCTGCCCCAGCGCGCCGCCAAAGGCTTCGACCATCCCCTGCATCCCAAGGCAGACGCCGAACACCGGTACATCCGCCTCAACCGCCTGCTGCACCAAGCCCGGCACGCCGAATTGTTCGGGGCGACCCGGGCCGGGCGACAGCACCACCAAATCCCAGCCGCCCGCCGCCAGCGCCGTCGGCGCATGAGTATAGCGCAGCGTGGTAACAGCGGCGCCGGTCTGGCGGAAGTAATCGGCCAAGGTCAGCACGAAACTATCTTCGCAATCGACGATCAGAATCTTGCGATTGACCGGCGGCAGCGGTTCGGCGACAGCCGGACCATTGTTCCCCTGCTTCACCGCCAGGATCGCCTTACGGCTGGCGGCCCCTTTCAGAATGGTTTCGCGTTCTTCCGCCTCGGGATCGCTATCATAGAGCAGCGTCGCGCCAACACGGATTTCGGCGATCTGATCCTTCAGGCGAATCGTGCGCAACGTCAGGCCGGTATTGAGGTTGCCGTCGAAACTCAGGCGCCCAACAGCGCCGCCGTACCAACGGCGCGGGCTGGCCTCGTTTTCCTCAATAAAGCGGACGGCCCACCGCTTCGGCGCGCCGGTTACCGTCACAGCCCACGTATGGGTCAGGAAAGCGTCCAGCGCATCGCAATCGGGGCGAAGGGTGCCTTCGACGTGATCGACCGTATGGATAAGATGGCTGTACAGCTCGATCTGGCGCCGCCCGATGACCTTGACCGACCCCGGCACGCAAACGCGGGCCTTATCGTTGCGGTCAACGTCGGTACACATCGTCAACTCCGACTCGTCTTTTTTCGAGTTCAGCAGCTCGCGGATGCGTTCGGCATCTTCAATCGCGTCGCGACCGCGCGCGATGGTGCCGGAAATCGGGCAGGTTTCCACCCGGCGCCCTTCGACGCGCACATACATTTCCGGCGAGGCGCCGACGAGATATTCACCGTCGAGGTTGAAGAGGAACCCATAGGGGCTGGGGTTGATCTTGCGCAGGGCGCGGAACAAATCGCCCGGGCGCGCGTCGCATTCTTCAAAGAAGGTCTGGCCCGGCACCACTTCGAACAGATCACCGCGCTGGAAGTAGGGCAGCGCTTTGCGGACTAGGTCGGCATAGCCGCCCGCCGGAAAGTCCGACGCCTGCACCGGCTTTCGCTGGCTCCCGCGATAATCAATCTGCGCCGTCTCGCGCGGCAAGCCCGCCGTATTCAGCGTTGCTCCCGCCACTGTCCCGGCGAAATCATAGGTAAAGCGCAGGGCCTGACCGCGCTGATTATCGACGATGACCAGTTCGTCCGGCAGATACAGCACCATATCGCGCTGATCGTCCGGGCGCGGGCGCAAGCGTTCCACGGGCTCGAACTGATAGATGAGATCGTAGCCGAAGGCGCCATAAAGGCCGAGATGCTCGTCCTCGTCGCTTTTAAACGCCTCCAGCAAGGCACGCACGACCGAAAAAGCCGATGGCTGCTGCGAGCGCTCTTCTTCCGCGAATTTCAGCGGCAACGGGATCACCGCCCCGTCGATGCGGTCTTCGGCCACCGAAAGCGCGGTCAGATGCGGATGGTTTTCCAGCGCCGGACGGACGAAGCGCAACAGCAGCTTGCCGCGCGCATTCAACGCCGTCAGCGTAAACACCCGCCCGATGGTAGTGACTTCCAGCGGCGGATTGGCAAACCCCAGGCTCCAGCGCTTATAGCGGCCCGGATACTCATAGGCGGACGACAGCAGCGCGCCACGCTGGCTATTGAGCTGATCAATCAGCCCATCAATCGCGGTATCGAACGGGATTTCGGCGACGGTGCGGGTGATAGTCACGCCGCCGTTCGTCGTATAGACGAACGGGGTAGCAGTCTTGGACATGGCTTATGCGTCCTTTACGCAGAATACGGTGTTTTGACGGAATGCTGGCTGAAAAATCACGCAAAAGCGCCGACGCGGAAACATTCCGCCCGGTGGGTTTGCGTCAGCAGCGACGCCATCGACCCGTTATTCTGTGCAGGCTCACAGCCCCGATCCTTTCGTGCAGTCCGACCAACGCTTCCGTCGGCCCCTAAAATACCCCTAGCATCGACCGGCGCCCGGAACAAGGGGAGTTTCGCGAACATTCTACCCCGAATATCGCTTGACTCATTGGTGTTACCGGATATTGTGCGCTCCTCTTTTGGGCGATCCCTAGACTTAGGACCGAGAATCATGGCTAAGCCGACTTCCCTGCTGATCAAACTCGTCAGCACCGCGGACACGGGCTTCTACTACGTGACGAAGAAGAACCCGCGTAAGACCACGAATAAGCTGGAACTGAAGAAGTACGATCCGGTTGTGCGTAAGCACGTCGTGTTCCGCGAAGCGAAGATTAAGTAATCTGCGCCGCGATAGCGGTGCTGATACTGAAAACGCCGGTCTGTGACCGGCGTTTTTCGTTTCTGAAGACTAAAAAATACGCTTACGAGGTGGCAGGCACCGAGGCTTCGACACGGTTACGCCCGCCCTGCTTCGCGCGATACATAGCTTCATCGGCCCGGCGCAACAGGTCGGAACCCGAGACTTCCCCAGGGTCGGAAACGGCAACGCCGATACTGATGGTGACCGGCAGTTCGCCCGCCGCGGTCACGGTAAAGGGATCGTCTTCCATCCGCGTCCGCAGCCGTTCGGCGACCTTCAAGGCGACATCAATGCCGGTATCGGGCATGACGACGACGAACTCCTCGCCGCCGATGCGGGCGATCATATCGAAATGCCGCAACGACCGGCGCATGCGGTTGGCGAATTCCACCAGCACCTCATCCCCCGCCGCGTGGCCGTAGGTATCGTTGAGGCGCTTGAAATGGTCGATATCGCAGAAAGCCACCGATAGCGGTTTGCGCGCGTCATTGGCATTGCGCATCATCTGATCGAGATGCACATCTAGATAACGGCGATTATAAACGCCGGTCAGCGCATCGGTGGACGCTAGCGCGATGCTTTCTTCGAAATTGGCGCGCAAGCGGGTTTGATAGCGGCGGCGGCGGATTTGCGTGCGCACCCGCGCCTGCAACTCCTGCCGTTCCAGCGGGCGCATCACGTAATCATTGACGCCGAGGTCGAGCGCCTTGGCGATCTTGCCAATATCTTCCTCATCCTCTGCCAGCAGCAGGATCGGCAGCGACCGCACGCTTTCGTTGACGTGGGAGCGAATCTGGCTGCACAAGCGCAGCGCGTCGCCTTCCATCAAGGTCAGCGAAATAATGGCCAGATCGAAGACATTGCTGTTAACCGCCTGCAACGCGCCTTCGGTGCTATGGATCGTCGCAATCGAATGACGATCAACCTTCAGGATGTTGACGATATTTTCGGCGTCGATGGTGCTTTCTTCCACCACCAGGATCCGCCCTTCCGTCGCCACTTCCTGGCTCATCACTGGCGCTGGCGCGGCCAGCCCCAGGCGCGACGAGGTTTCTTCCCGCACCCGCCACGCATCCATCAGGTTCTTAAGGCGGATCAGGGAGCGAACGCGGGCAAACAGCGGCACATCACGCACCGGCTTCGACAGGAAATCATCGGCCCCGGCCTGGAGGCCACGTACCCGGTCCGCTGTATCGGACAGCGCCGTCACCATAATCACGGGGATATGGGCGGTCAGCGGGTCTTCTTTCAGCTTCTCGCAGACCTTGAACCCGTCCATCCCGGGCATCATCACGTCAAGCAGAATAAGATCAGGGGATTGGCTGCGGGCAAGTTCCAGCGCCGTCGGCCCATTTTCCGCCGAAATCACGTCATAATATTCGCTCGTCAGTTTGGCTTCGAGCAGTTTGATATTCGGCAGAATATCATCAACGACGAGGATGCGGCCCGGCATTAGACCTTAACCCAAAAAACGCTGAACGGTCTCAAGGAAGTTCGCGACCGAAATCGGCTTGGCGATATAAGCCTCGCACCCTCCCTCACGGATTTTTTCTTCATCGCCCTTCATCGCAAAAGCGGTTACGGCGATGATGGGTATCGCCCGAAGATTTTCATCCTGCTTGATCCATTTGGTAACTTCAAGGCCGGACACCTCTGGAAGTTGAATGTCCATTAGGATCAGATCGGGCCGCTCTTCGCGGGCAATGCGCAGGGCTTCCATACCGTCGCGCGACTGTAGGATACGGTATCCCCGTGCCTCCAACAGATCGTGGAACAGTTTCATATTCAGTTCGTTATCTTCAACGATGAGAACGGTCTTCATCGACGTTTACCGAAGCCTCCCGGTGCTGGGGCACGACGCCCCCGCAGCCCTTTTGGCACTCTAGCGACTCGCAAGACGCAAAGAAACCATAACCTTAACCTTCACTGAGACTATGCTGCCGCAATGATCGGCCCTACCCCCCTTAGCGGCTTCTGCCGCGACTGTCTGGCCCACCCCCTGCCCGCCCCGCCGGAGGGAACGGGCCAGCGTTTTCGCTGCCCTGCCTGCGGGTCGCCCCGCTTGAAGTTTCATCCCGAATGGGACCGGCTGACCATCGCGCATATCGACTGTGATGCGTTTTATGCATCGGTGGAAAAGCGGGACCGGCCCGATCTGCGCCATCGGCCGGTCATCGTCGGCGGGGGCGAGCGCGGGGTGGTCTCCGCCGCCTGCTATGTCGCCCGCGCTGCCGGGGTCCGCTCGGCGATGCCGATGGGTCAGGCCCTACGCCTATGCCCGGATGCAACGGTCTTTCGCCCGCAGATGAGTAAATATGCCACCATCAGCCGCGCCCTGCGCCACCGCTTTCTGGCACTCACCCCACTGGTGGAACCGCTGGCTTTGGACGAGGCCTTTCTCGACCTGACCGAGCCCGCCCAACGCAGCGGCATTCCTGCCGCCCTGCTGCTGGCCAATTTGGCGCGGGAGGTCGAGGCCAATCTGGGCATTACCCTGTCCATCGGTCTCGGCCCCAATAAGCTGCTGGCGAAAATTGCGTCGGACCTCGATAAACCCCGCGGCTTCGCCCTGATCGGCGCGGCGGAGGCGGCGGATTTTCTGGCGCCAAAGCCGGTCACGCTGCTGTGGGGCGTCGGCAAGGCCCTCGCCGCCGCTCTAGAACGCGAGGGCATTCGCACCATCGGTGATCTGGCGGCACGCCCGCCGATCTGGGTCGCGAAACGCTTTGGGCAGGTCGGCTTGCGGCTGGCGGACTTTGCCCAAGGCCGCGACCGGCGGCGGGTGACGCCCGACCGCCCGACCAAGAGCATTTCTGCCGAAACGACCTTTCGAAAAGACCGCACCCGCGTTGAAGATTTGGTCGAAGCCCTGTTGCCGCTCGCCGAAACCGTCGCCCGGCGGCTTCAAGCGGCGGATAAGCTGGCAGCCGGGGTGACGATTAAGCTAAAATCGGCGGATTTCGTGCAGCGCACGCGATCCACGGTTCTAGCGCCCCCGGTTCAAGACGCCGAAGCCCTGTGGGAGGCTGCCGCCGCCTTGATCCGGGCCGATAATCCGGTCGGAAACTTCCGGCTGATCGGCCTTGGCTGCGACCGGCTGATCGACGGCCATACCGGCGAACCCGACCTGCTGACTGAGGTTACGAACATTTAGGCGCGGTGAGCGGTTCCACCTTCAGCAGCTTCGCTTTCACGGCAAAGGAGCCATAATCGAGCGACATGCTGCGCGACACGCCGTTTTCCAGCAGGTCGGTACCGAGTTCATAGTCCGGTAGCTCTTCGCCCTGGGTGCGCGGATCGACTCCCGTCGAGTCGGGGAAAAACGCCATGCGCATCGCCCACGACCGGCCCTTCAACAGGGGATTCGCTTCCTTACTATCGCCCGGGCGGACTTGACCAATTGCCGCCGCCACCGTCGAGGCCCCTTCGACCGAGCCGCCGTCGAATACAGGCCGAACTAGGAAGTTTTGACCGGCTTTCGCGGCTTCAATCAGCGCAATCGTGTGGGCTGAGGGGAAAAGCGCGTCTTTGGGCAGCGGAAACCGGGCGCTCTCGGGCGCGGTGAAGCGTGCGGTGCCGCGTTTGCCTTTCGGCAATTGCGCAGTGCCGCGAATTTCCTCGTCCGCTTCGCCGTTGCTAAGCTTCTTAACCTCAAAGCGATAGCGCTGGCCATTTTTGGCTTCCCAGGACACAAGACTAATCTGAAGTTCCGAATCGTCGGCATCGGTATAGGACAGGCGCAGCTTATAGCGCTGCTCCACCGCCCAACCGTCGCAGGTATCGGCCCACTCGAAATAAAGTTGCCCGCCGGCCCCGACAATCCCGGAGCCGCTTTGACTATGGTCAAGCGCCAGGGAATAGAGCGCCCGATGCGGCTGGATCGGCGAAGCGGCCACCGCCGCCCCGGCGCTACCCATCAGCGCGGCGACAGTGAACGACACAAAGGCGGCACGGACCATTCGCAACCCTTTTCTCCACGGACTATGACACAGCCCGTATCCCGTCAATATGGCATAGTTTTGACGGATCGCCAGTTTCATCAGCGCTTATTCAGCCCCGCCTTCAGTAAGGCCGCTGCCAAGGCCCCGCCCCCAGCGGCGGGTTGTGGGGCAGGCTTGCCGCCCCCTGCGCGGGCTGGCGTCCCAGAGCGCGGGGCCGGATCGCGCGGCCCGGCAGCCCGGGGCGCCGCCGACCGGGGGGCAGCGCCGCCATCCGCCGGGTCATCAAGCCGCATGGTCAGGCCGACGCGCTTACGCTTCAGATCGACCTCCAGCACCTTGACCCGGACCACTTGCCCCGGCTTCACCACCTCGCGCGGATCTTTAACAAAGCGGCTGGCGAGGGCAGAGACATGGACCAGCCCGTCCTGATGTACGCCGATATCGACGAACGCCCCGAAGGCCGCGACATTGGTGACGACGCCTTCCAGCAGCATGCCGGGTTGCAGGTCTTTCAGTTCCTCCACCCCTTCTTTGAAGGTGGCGGTCTTGAATTCCGGGCGCGGGTCGCGGCCCGGCTTATCGAGCTCGCGCAGAATATCCTGCACCGTCGGCAGACCGAAGCGGTCGTCGGCAAAGCTCGCCGGATTAAGACCGCGTAGCGTCGCGCTATCGCCAATCAGCTCCGTCACCGGTTTCGCGACGGTCTGGGCGATCTTGCGCACCACAGGATAGGCTTCCGGGTGAACGGCGGAAGCATCGAGCGGTTCGTCCCCACCCCGGATGCGCAGGAAGCCCGCCGCCTGTTCAAAGGCCTTCGGCCCCAGTCGGGCGATTTCCTTCAACTGATTGCGATTGCGGAAAGCGCCCTGGGCGTCGCGCCACGCAACGATATTGCGGGCTAGGGTCTCGTTCAGCCCCGACACCCGCGTCAGCAGCGGCACGGAAGCGGTATTGAGATCGACGCCAACGCCGTTCACGCAATCTTCCACCACGGCATCAAGCGCGCGGGACAGTTTGGTTTCGCTGATGTCGTGCTGATACTGGCCGACGCCGATAGATTTCGGGTCGATCTTGACCAATTCGGCCAACGGGTCCTGGAGGCGCCGCCCGATGGAGATCGCGCCTCGGATCGAAACATCGATGCTGGGGAATTCCTGACTGGCGAAGGCTGAGGCGGAATAGACCGACGCCCCGGCTTCCGACACCATCACCTTTGTCGCCTTCAAGGCCGGGAAGCGGCTGAGCAGATCGGCGGCGAAGCGGTCCGTTTCTCGGCTCGCAGTGCCATTGCCAATGGCGATCAACTGCACGTCGTGCTTCTGGCACAGGGCCGCGACGAGATTAATCGCTTCTTCGTACCGCCGCTGCGGCTCGTGCGGGTAGATCGTCGCCGTATCCAGGAGTTTGCCCGTGGCATCGACGACCGCAACCTTGGTCCCCGTGCGGAACCCCGGATCGAGCGCCAGCGTCGGGCGCATCCCGGCGGGGGCGGCCAGCAGCAGATCGCGCAGGTTCCCGGCGAAAACCCGGATCGCCTCGTCCTCCGCCCCTTCGAACAGCCGATTCATCAGGTCGAGTTCCAGATGGACGGAGACTTTCACCCGCCAGCACCAGCGTGCCACATCCAGCAGCCACGCATCCGCCGGGCGCCCTTGGGCGGCGATGCCGACATGGGCGGCAATCCGCGCTTCGCACGGCCCCATCTGGCCGGGCGCCGGTTCTTCCGCCAACCCCAGCGTGACCGTCAGCACCTCTTCCTTGCGGCCCCGGAACAGCGCCAGCGCGCGGTGCGAGGGGATTTGCTTAATCGGTTCGGCATAATCGAAATAGTCGGAGAATTTTGCCCCCGCCTCTTCTTTCCCTGCGATAGCCTTGGCGCGGATGACGCCATTGTCCCAGAGGAAGCTGCGCAAGCTGCCAACCAGCTCGGCATCTTCGGCAAAGCGTTCGATCAGGATTTGCTTGGCACCCTCCAGCGCCGCCTTTCCATCGGCCACGCCCTTTTCGGCATCCACGAAAGCGGCGGCTTCGGTTTCTGGCGTGCGCGTGGGATCGGCCAAAAGCAGATCGGCCAGCGGCTCCAGCCCGGCTTCCTTGGCAATCTGCGCCTTGGTGCGACGCTTCGGTTTGTAGGGG
This sequence comes from Elstera cyanobacteriorum, assembly GCF_002251735.1. NCBI lineage: Bacteria > Pseudomonadati > Pseudomonadota > Alphaproteobacteria > Rhodospirillales > Rhodospirillaceae > Elstera > Elstera cyanobacteriorum. The sequence continues at coordinate 451,097 of NZ_NOXS01000032.1, forward strand.
AGATAAAGGTCTTCTAGCCGGGCCTTGGTATCAGCGAGGGTAAACTGCCCCAACAGCTCGTCGGTCAGCTTGCCCTGTTCGCGGACGGAGGCGATGACCGCCTCCCGCCGTTCATCAAGCTCGCGCAGGTAGCGCAGCCGCTCTTCCAGCGTGCGCAGTTGAATATCGTCCAAGCCGCCGGTGGCTTCCTTGCGATAGCGCGCGATGAAAGGAACCGTAGAACCGCCGTCGAGCAGGGCGACCGTTGCCGCCACTTGCTCCACCCGAACCGCTAGTTCCGCCGCAAGGCGCTGATCGATGGAAAGACCCATTCCGAACCCTCTTCGCTAACTCTCGAACCCACTAGCCCCAGCGATGCGGTTCTTTCGTCCTTAAGCTGGCCGATGCCAGTAGGACGAACAAGCTGCATGCGGTAGGACATAAAAATAGGCCCGCAGGCGTAGCAACCCCCCGCGCCCGTGACTAGGGACAAAAAGCGGCGGGTTCGGAAGGAATCCCGGTATTACGATTCAACCGGACGGACAACGAGGTTGCGGATGAAAATATCGCGCACCGCGCCCTCACGCAGTAACTCGTTGGATTTACGCACCATCATCTCGCGTAAATAGTCGGTATTGTCGATATTTTCCGGCCCGGCGCGGGTGGCGAGGGCGGACATCGTATTAATGTAGAGATCAATCAGCCGTGGGCGCGATTGCAGCACGATCTTCAGCGGGGCGCCATCGCGGGTTTCGAGGGTCAGCTTGTAGGTGCGCATTTCGGCGGGGGCATTATTGCGGATGATGGAAATCGTAATATCCTCCATCTCCACAAACATTTGCTTCCCGGCTTCGCCTTCGAACTGCTGCTTTTCAAGGTAGCGGATCAAATAAAAACCGCCCGCAATGCCGCCCCCGATGCAGATCAGCATCAGAAAGCTGAGGATCATCCGCAAACCGCCGCGCATCGCCGTTCCTTTCGCCCGTCGAGGCCTTCTGCCCCGCTTTAAAAATGCCGAAACCCGGCCTGCCCAATCGGCAAGCTGTTGCCTGCCCGATCGCGCATCCGAACCCCAGCCCCCGCCGTGCAACGCCCCACAATCGTGATTGGCACACCACTTGCCCGCGCGGCTTCATCCAGCATAGCAGCTTTTTGCGGCGAAATCGTTAGGGCGATTTCATAATCATCGCCGCCGGTGACGAGATCGGCCAGCGAAAACCCGGCCACAGGCCGCCGCGCCGCCGACGAGAGCGGAATCGCCGCAGCGTCTAACACAATCTCAACCCCAGAGGTTTGGGCAATATGGCCGAGGTCGGCGATCAGCCCATCGGAAATATCGACCGCCGCCGACGCCTCGCCCCGCAATCGGGCCAAAGTGTCGCAGCGCGGCGAGGGGCGCCAGTAGCGTTCGGTGAGGTCGGCGGCGTCCCACTCCGAGAGACCCCAGGCGTTAATTAGGGCGGGATCGCTCAGCAGCCGATAGCCCAACCAAGCGTCGCCAATGGTTCCGGTGACCGCCACCAGATCACCAACCTGCGCCCCTGCCCGGCGGATTGCCTGACCTTTCGGCACGCTGCCAAAAACGGTGACGGAAAAGCTGAGCGGCCCCGCCGTTCTAACCGTATCGCCCCCGGCAAGATTGATCCCAAGGGCCGCCTGTTCCCGGGCAAGGCCGGAGGAAAACCGCGCAAGCCAGGCGCTATCGACAGCATCGGTCCAGAAGGTCGCCAGCGTGTAGGCCAGCGGCTCGGCCCCCATCGCCGCTAGGTCGGAAACCGAGCTACGGAGAATCTTAGCGGCGATCAGCGCAGGATCGGCCCCGCCGAAGAAATGCACATCGGCGACCTGGGCATCGGTCGAAACCACCAACTCCCGCCCAGGACCGGGATCGAGCAAAGCGGCGTCATCAGTCAGCCCCAAAGCGCCGGTAAACCCCGCCGCCAAGGGGGCAAAATAGCGGGCGATCCGCTCGAATTCTCCGCCCGCCGTCATCGCTGTCTACGAAAACTCGCTCTCGCGGATCGACCGGGCCACCTTGTCCAGCATCCCATTGACCATCCCCGGCTCCTTCCCGCCGAAGAAAGCATGGGCGACATCGACATATTCGGTGATCACGACGCGCGCCGGAACGTCCAGCATGACCATTAATTCGGTGATGCCGACGCGCAGGATAGAGCGCAGCACCGGATCGATCCGCTCGATCGTCCAACCTTCCGATAGGTTGGCAGAAATGATGGTATCGGTTTCGGCCACCCGTTCCGCCGCCGCATCGACGAGATTGGCGAACAGCGTCTCGTCGGTGTTTTCCTCAAGGAAGCTGGCGCGGAAATCCAGCAGCAGGCGCGGCACCGCGACCTTATTGAAATCTTGCTGGAACAGCGCCTGCACGGCGGCGATACGCGCCTGCTGGCGCGGCGTAATATGGTCGGCCTTCGGTTTCTTGTCGCTCATGATGCCTTACGCCACCCGAAATTGACGGCGCAATTCGACCATGCGCAGCACGGCTTTCGCCACCTCGCCGCCCTTGTCCTTGCGGTCGCGGCGGGCGCGCGCCCAGGCTTGATCGTCGTTTTCGACGGTCAGCACGCCGAAACCGACCGCAGCGCCGTGACGCAGGGCGATATCCTGCATCCCGCGCGCGCTTTCGGTACAGACATAATCATAATGGGTGGTTTCGCCGCGAATGACGCAGCCGAGGCCCAGGAACCCGTCGTAGGGCTTCGTCAGCGTCCCCGCCTTGCCCGCGCGCAGGGCGAATTCCACCGCCGCCGGAATTTCGAAGGCCCCCGGCACTGCGATCCGGTCGAAGGTCGCCCCCGCCGCCGTCAGCGCCGCAATCGCGCCCGCCGCCAGTTCATCGGCGATATCCTCGTAGAACCGAGCTTCGACAATCAGAATATGGGGCTGGCTCATAGCGGCGCGTTCCGGCTTTCGTTAGGCTGAGGTCAAGGGGCGATGACCTACGATCGTTAGACCGTAGCCGTCAAGCCCGACGATAGTTTTCGGCGAATTCGTCAGCAGTTCCATGTCCCGCACGCCAAGATCGAGCAGGATTTGCGCCCCGACGCCATAATCCCGCAAGGCCGTGCCGCTCTTACCCCGGTCGGCACGCAACCGGTCCGACAGGCTGGTCGGGCTGGGTTCGCGGATCAGCACGATCACGCCGCGCCCGATCTCGCCAATCGCCCGCATCGCCGCCTGCAAATCGCCGGAATGGGTGGAGCGCGTATCGCCCAACACGTCTTCTAAGATCGACAGGGCGTGCATGCGCACCGGCACCGGCCCACCCTGGGTTAGATCGCCCTTCACCAAGGCGATATGTTCGGCATAGGCCACCGTATTGCGGTAGACGACCAAGCGGAACTGACCACCGTGGACCGAATCGAACAGGGTTTCGGTGATCGGCTGCACCAGCTTTTCCCGCCGCCGCCGCCATTCGATGAGGTCGGCGATGGTGCCAACCTTCAGCCCGTGGGTTTGGGCGAATTTCACGAGGTCCGGCAGGCGGGCCATCGTGCCGTCGTCATTCATGATTTCGCAGATCACGCCCGCCGGGGTCCGGCCCGCAAGGCGCGCGATATCCACCGCCGCTTCCGTATGCCCAACGCGCACCAGCACGCCGCCGTCGCGCGCGACCAGGGGGAAGACGTGACCGGGGGTGACGATATCCTCGCGCCCCTTGGTCGGATCAATGGCAACTGCCACCGTCTGCGCCCTGTCGGCGGCAGAAATCCCGGTCGAAACGCCCTCGCGCGCTTCGATGGAAACGGTGAAGGCCGTTTGGTGCCGGGTGCCGTTCTGCTGAGCCATCAGCGGCAAGCCGAGTTCTTCCACCCGCTTACGGTTCATCGCGAGGCAAATCAACCCACGCCCGTATTTGGCCATAAAGTTGATCGCGTCCGGCGTTGCCGCATCGGCGGGGATGACGAGATCACCCTCGTTTTCGCGGTCTTCGTCATCGACGAGAATGAACATGCGGCCTTGCCGCGCGTCTTCGATCAGTTCGTCGATGGAGGAGAGGATTTCGAGATCATGGACCTTACGCATCAATCAGGCTCCCGCCGTTTCCATCAGCCGGGCCATGTAGCGCGCCAGCATGTCGATTTCAAAATTCACCCCATCACCGACCGCCAACGCCCCCAGCGTCGTATGGGTCGCCGTGTGCGGGATGATATTTACCGTGAATTCGGTTTCCCCGAGGGTCGATCCGGGTGTGGCCCCAACCTCGTTGACCGTCAGCGAAACGCCATCGAGGGTGATTGAGCCTTTCGGCGCAACGAGCCGGTGGAAGGGTTTCGGCAGGGCGAAGGTTAGGCGCAGGCTACCCGCCACCTCCTGCCGCCCGGTGAGACGGCCGACGCCATCGACATGGCCAGAAACGTAATGGCCGCCCAACTCGTCGCCCGCCTTCAGCGCGCGTTCAAGGTTGATCTTCCGTCCGGCCACCCAGCCACCGAGGGTCGTTTTAGACAAAGACTCGTCCGAAACTTCGAACAGGAACCATTGATCGCCCTGGTCGATCACGGTCATGCAGGCACCAGAGAGCGCGATCGACGCCCCCATGGCCACATTGGTAAAGGGGCGTGGGGTTGCAATCTCAAGGCGCGTATCGCCGCCCGCTTGGCGCGAGACGCTGCGAACCGTGCCGATATCGGTGATGATGCCGGTAAACATGGGGCAAACCCTATCGCTCGACGGTGAAGGTTTCCAGCAAATCATCACCCAGAAACACACTGTCCACCCGGCGGAAACGGCGGGCGGTGTCGGGCGTATCGATGCCATAGGCGGCAACCGCCGGGGTTCCGTCGCCGCCGATCAGCATCGGCGCGCGGAACCAATGCAGGGTATCGATTAAATCTTCGGTCAACAAAGCGGCAATCAGCCGCCCGCCGCCTTCAACCAGCAGCCGGGTTATCCCGTGATCGCCGAGGCAGGTCAGCGCGGCGGCAAGGTCCATCCGCTCGCCCGCGACCGGCACGGGCACCACGGTTACGCCAGCGTCCTTGAACGCCCGCTGGCGGGCTTTATCCGCATCCTCCCGCGCGAGAATCCAGGTCGGTTGCTGACGGGCCGTCCGCACCATCTGCGCTGTCAGCGGTAAGGCCAAGCGCCCGTCGAACACCACCCGCACGGGAGAGCGGTCGGTCAGCCCTGGCAAGCGGCAATCGAGGGTAGGATCATCGAGCAGCGCCGTTTGTCCGCCCACGGCAATCGCATCATTCTCCGCCCGCAGCCGATGCCCAAAGGCGCGGGCCTGTGGGCCGGTGATCCAGCGCGAGGCACCGGTGTGGGTCGCGATGCGGCCATCGAGCGAGGCAGCGATCTTCGCTGTGACGAGCGGGCGCCCGAGCGCGAGGCGCAGCAGGAAGCCCGCCGCCACCTCCCGCGCCTCATCGGCCAGCAAGCCAACCTCGACGGCGACCCCGCCCGCGCGCATCCGGGCAATGCCCTGCCCCGCCGTGCGCGGATCGGGATCTTCGATGGCGATGACGGCCCGGGCGATCCCAGCAGCGACCAGCGCCTCGCAGCACGGCCCGGCCCTGCCGTGATGGGCGCAAGGTTCCAGCGTCACATAAGCGGTTGCGCCGTGCGCCGCCTCCCCCGCCTGTTCCAAGGCATGGATTTCGGCATGGGGGCGCCCGCCCGGCTGGGTCCAGCCTTGGGCGATGATGGCGCCGTCTTTCACCAACAAGCAGCCGACCGATACCGACGGCCACACCCGCCCCCACCCCCGCCGCGCCAGGCGCAGCGCCAGGGTCATGAAGCGGGTATCTTGGGCGGGATCAGTCGCGGTTATCGACATTCAGCTTATCGACCAGTTCTTCGAAATCTTTGACCTCGTGGAAGTTTTTATACACCGAGGCAAAGCGCACGTAAGCAACCGGATCGAGATTGTAAAGGGCTTCCATCACCTGTTCGCCGATCATATCGGAAGTGATTTCCGCCTCGCCCTGACTTTCCAGACGGCGCTGGATGCCATTGACCATCTGTTCGACCCGCTCGCCCGCTACCGGTCGCTTCCGGCATGCGACTTCGATGGAACGGGCGAGCTTATCGCGGTCGAAGGGAACGCGCTTGCCGCTTTTCTTCACCACCGTCAACTCGCGCAGTTGCACGCGCTCGAAGGTGGTGAAGCGCGATCCGCAGGCCGCGCAAAACCGTCGGCGCCGGATGGCGCTATTATCGTCGGTCGGGCGCGAGTCTTTGACCTGCGTATCGTCGTTTCCGCAAAAGGGGCAGCGCATTCCGCTCGGGGTTCCTTACGGGTAGACCGGGAAACGATGGCAGAGGGCTTCCACCTGCGCCCGCACCTGGGCTTCGACGCCCGCATTGCCGTCCGGCCCATTGGCAACCAGACCATCCAGCACATCGCCGATCAATTGGCCGACTTGCTGGAATTCCGCGACACCAAAACCGCGCGTCGTCCCTGCCGGGGTACCGAGACGCACGCCCGACGTGATCATCGGCTTTTCCGGGTCGAACGGAATGCCGTTCTTGTTGCAGGTGATGCCGGCCGCTTCCAGGTGATGTTCCACCACCTTGCCGGTCAGGCCCTTTGGGCGCAGATCGACCAGCAGCAGATGCGAGTCCGTGCCGCCGGAAACGATGTTGACGCCGCGCGACAGCAGCACTTCCGACAGCGCCCGGGCATTGTCGATCACCTGCTGGGCATAGAGCTTGAACTCCGGCTGCAGGGCTTCGCCGAACGCCACGGCTTTAGCGGCGATCACATGCATCAGCGGGCCGCCCTGGAGACCGGGGAAAACCGCCGAGTTGATCTTCTTGCCAAGATCGGCATCGGTCGAGAGGATCATCCCGCCACGCGGGCCGCGCAGGGTCTTATGGGTTGTCGTCGTCACCACATGGGCGTGCGGCACCGGGTTTGGATAGGCACCACCCGCCACAAGACCGGCGAAATGGGCCATATCGACCATCAGATACGCGCCGACCTTATCGGCAATCGCGCGCATGCGGGCGAAATCGATGACGCGGGGATAGGCCGACCCACCGCCGATGATGATTTTCGGCTTATGGGTGACGGCCAGTTCTTCCATTTCATCGTAATCGATGCGCTGGTCCTGCTGGCGCACCTTATAGCCGACCGGCTTGAACCATTTGCCCGACTGGTTGGCCGGGGCGCCGTGGGTGAGATGCCCACCGCAGGCGAGGTCCATACCCAGGAACGTATCGCCCGGCTGCATCAGCGCAAAGAATACCGCCTGATTGGCCTGGGCGCCCGAGTGGGGCTGCACATTTGCATAGGTGGCGCCGAACAATTGGCAAGCGCGTTCGATGGCGATCTGCTCGGCGACATCGACGAACTCGCAGCCACCATAATAGCGGCGGCCCGGGTAGCCTTCGGCATATTTATTGGTCAGCACCGAACCTTGCGCTTCCAGCACAGCGCGGGAGACGATGTTTTCCGACGCGATCAGTTCGATCTGATCTTTCTGACGGTGCAGTTCCTGCTGAACCGATTGATTGACGGCGGGGTCGGCCTCGGCCAGGGAACGGGTAAAGAATCCAGTCGCTAAGCTCATCGCGGCACCTCATACACCAGCTAAAAACGTCACAGTCAGGGAAAGACGGCCCGTCAGCCCAGTTTGGCGACGCGGCGGGCGTGGCGTTCGCCGCCGTCGAAGGGGGTCGTCAGAAACTGTTTCAGCGCATCGGCGGCCAGATCGGGACCGATCAAGCGCGCACCGAAAACGATCACATTGGCATTATTATGCTCGCGCGCCAGCCGGGCCGACAGCGCTTCCGACACAAGTGCGGCGCGGATGTGCGCATGGCGGTTCGCCGCAATCGAAATACCGATGCCGCTGCCGCAAATCAACACGCCCAAGGTCGCCGGACCACTGTTCAGCGCTTCTGCCAGCTTACCTGCATAATCGGGGTAATCGACCGACTGCCCGGCGTCCGGTCCCAAATCGACCGTCGCATAGCCCCAGGCTTCCGCCTGCGCCCGCAGATGTGCCCGAAGCTCGACCCCGGCATGATCACTGGCAAACGCAAGGGTGGGAAGCGCGGGCTGAACGGTCATCGGGCATCAATCCATCGGTGAAAGCCTGAAAGCGATCACAGTGAAGCGAGCACCGCGACCGGCCGTCTGCAAGCATTGCCGGGGCGACACTTCAGAAGCGGCGCGACCATAACATATGGTGAAACAAGGTCAAACGCCGCGCACCCCCGGCCCGTGCAAGGGTGCCATCCCGTCAATCCGAACCGTACCGGCAGACTTAGATGACAGTCAATGTCATCAAATTTACTGACCTGCGACAATTACGATATTTTCATGAAACCTGACAGGATTTTTGTAGAAAGACGATTAGCTGCACCATATAATAAACTCAGCTTATGAATTGTAACTGATGGCGAAATCTCTGCGATGAGCGAAGAAACGAATACCATTGCATTGCCGCAAAGCACCCTGCTGGACCTTACCACTCAGGTTGTTGCGGCTTATGTCGGCCGGAATGATGTTGCCCCAGGGCAGATCACTGATCTGATTCACACGGTTTTCGCAACGTTAAAAGATATCGCGGTCGATAAGCCGGTGGAAACCGCCGAACCGCAAAAACCCGCCGTTCCGATCAAACGGTCGGTCTTTCCAGACTATATCGTATGCCTGGAAGACGGTAAGAAGTTAAAAATGCTGAAACGGCATTTGCGCACCTCTTATAATATGACCCCCGATGAATATCGGGCCAAATGGGGTTTGCCGGCCGACTATCCGATGGTCGCGCCGAATTACGCCGAACAGCGGTCGCAATTTGCTAAGCAGATCGGCCTGGGTCGCACAGGACTTGCCGATGTTACCCGGGGACGGCGTAAGAAGGTGGCTGTCTGATCCACCCGGTCCGCCCCTGACCTGCGAACAATACCAGCGCGGTTTCAAACGAGACCGCGCTTTTTTCTTTACCAATAAATATTCAGTTATTAATTAACCCTTAACCCGATGAACCGGCTTATCCGCGGCGCGCCAGCAGGCGTTGCAGCTTTTGCGACGCCTGCCGCATCAGGTAACCGTCGGGCGCCGCCGCCGGGCCGACAATCGAGGCTTCGGTCCCGGTCTGGGGATCAACCGCCGTGGCCTTGGCATAGGCCCCTTGGCGGATGATCTCGACCAGAAACGGTTCGCGCCCGGCGCTCATTACGGTTCCAGCGTGCAGACCAGGTTCTTCTGCACGCTTTTCAGCACGGGTTCGTCCATATAGCGCCCACCGCAGCGCTGGCCATAGTCGGCGACCTTGGCGTTATAGGCGGCGATCTTGCTTTGCAGGGCGGGATAGGCGTCCTGCTCCACGCGGTTCTGATCGTCGTCGCGCTTTTCCATCTGCAGGCGGAAGGCTTCCACTGCCGACGGATCGTTGGTATCGACCGTCGGGCGCTTAGCGTTCAGGGCAGCATCCTGATCGGCGACGGATTTCTTCAGCGCCTCATACAGCGCCCGGGCTGCGGTGACCGTTCCTTCTACCCGCTGCACCGATTGATTGAGGCATAGGCAGGCGGCAATCTCGCGCGGGTCGGTCATCAGCGTGCCGGAGGATTGGGCCGAAGCACCGCCCGCCGCGACCGAGACCAGGGCCATCGCCCCCATTGCCGTTCCCCTCGCCCACATCCGCATAACCATACTGTTGCTCCTTTTCCTCGGCGGGCAGAATCCCGCCTTTTGCGCCATTATTCAATTGCGATTACGGCGCGGGGAAGGCACTTTGCGCGCACACCCTGCCGCTTCTTTTTGCAGCGCTTATCGACCGTTCCGCTGCCCCGCGAGGTGCATCATGCTGACCCTGTTTCTCCCCGCCGATGCGGCGACGCAGCGGCTTCCGCTCGGCGAATTGCCGTCCACGCTGCCGCAGGCGCTTTGGTACGATCTGCTGGAGCCGACAACGGCGGAGATTCACGCGGTCCAGCGCAGCCTGGGTATCGAGCTGCCAAGCCGCGAAGAAATGCAGGAAATCGAGGTTTCCAGCCGCCTTTACGAAGAAGACGGCGCGCTCTTCATGACCGTTTCGATCATGTCGAAGTTCGATAGCGGTCGCCCGGAAACCAATGCCGTTACCTTCGTGCTGACCCCAAAGGCCTTGGTAACAGTACGCTACGCCGACCCACTCCCCTTCATTCAATTTTCCAACCGCGTCCAGCGCAACCCCGGCCAGTGGAGCGGCGCCGACGTGGTCTGGACCGGCCTGCTGGAAACCCTGGTGGACCGGGTGGCCGACGTGCTGGAACGGATTTCGGCCGATCTTGAACGCACCGGCCAGCGCGTGTTTGACCATAAGGACACGCGCGGGCGCACCGGCGTCGCGCTGGAAGAAGCCTTGTCGAAGATTGGCCGCTCCGGGCAAATGGTCTCGGGGATTTCCGAAAGCCTGATGACGCTGAACCGCGCCATTGCCTTTGCGGGCAATATCGGCGGCAGTTGGCTGCGCAAGGACGCGCGAAATTCGCTCAAAATGCTAACGCGCGACATTAAATCACTGCACGATCACGCGGCCTTCCTGTCGCAAAAAGTCAATTTCCTGCTCGATGCGACGCTGGGCCTGATCAATATCGAACAGAATGCCATCATCAAAATTTTCACCGTCGCCTCGGTCGCCTTCCTGCCGCCGACGCTGATTGCCAGCATCTACGGGATGAATTTCGAGCTTCAGCCGGAATTGAAATGGGATTTTGGCTATCCGCTGGCCCTCTTCCTGATGCTGCTGTCGGCGCTCGGGCCGTATTATTATTTTAAGCGCAAGGGCTGGATTTAGCGACATTCCGTTAGGACCGTCGCCCCCTTGAGAGGGGCGCAGGAAAACTCCGGCAAACAAGAAGGCGGCAGGTTGCCCCGCCGCCTTTCCGAACCCAAACCTAGACCCAGGCTTATTTCTTCGGCAGATCGCCAGAAACGCCCGCCACGTACCAATCCATCGACAGGATTTCTTGGTCGGTCGCGGTCTTACCGGTGGCGACACGTTCCTTACCGTCCTTATCGCTGATCGGGCCGGTAAACGGGTGCCGCTTGCCGGAGATAATGTCCTTGCGAGCGGTTTCGGCCAGTTCCACCACATCCTTCGGAATTGCCGGGTTATAGGGCGCGAGGGCGACCATGCCCTTATCGAAGCCGTGCCAGGTATCCGTGGACTTCCAAGTCTTATCCATCACGGCCTTGGTGCGGGCGATATAATATTCGTCCCAATGATCGATAATGGCGGTCAGATGCGCCTTCGGGCCGAACTTCGTCATGTCGGAGGCTTGGCCGAACGCATAGATACCGCGCTCTTCCGCCACCTGGATGGGGGCCGGGCTGTCGGTATGCTGGGTGATGATATCAGCACCCTGGTCGATCAGCGCCTTAGCGGCGGCGGCTTCCTTGCCGGGATCGTACCAAGAATTGACGTAGATGACCTTCACTTGCGCATCGGGGCGCACCGACTTCAGCGCCAGGGTAAAGGCATTGATGCCGCTCACGACTTCGGGAATGGGGACCGAGGCGATATAGCCGACGATGCCGCCCTTGGTCATCTTCCCAGCGATCAGCCCCTGCACCGTGCGGCCTTCGTGGAATTTGGCGGCATAAGTCGATACATTCGCCGACCGCTTAAAGCCGGTGGCATGTTCGAAGAAGACCTTCGGGTTGCGCGCCGCAACCTTCAGCGTCGGTTCCATGAAACCGAAGCTGGTGGTGAAGATCAACTGGTTGCCCTTCGCGGCCAACTGCTGGATCACGCGCTCGGCATCCGCGCCTTCCGGCACGTTTTCGACATAGGTGGTTTCCACCTTGCCGGGGAAGGCTTTCTCGATGGCCAGACGGCCTTCGTTATGCCGGTAGCTCCAGCCATGATCGCCAATCGGGCCGACGTAGACGAAGGCAACCTTGGTCTTGGCATCGGCGGCCAGCGCCGCGCCCGAGGTTAGGCCGAGGGCGGTCACCGCCCCCAGCAGCAGGGCTTTCAAAGTTCGGGACGTCACGGGAGAAACTCCTTCCACGTGGGTTAACGGTCGGGGTGAAAGCTTTTGCCCAGCGCCGCCGGGGCGTTGAGCTTAATCCGGGTGGCATCGCGCGACATCAGCACCAGCACCAAAATCGTCGCCAGATAGGGCAGCATGGTCAGAAACTGCGACGGGATCGGCACGCCCAGCCCCTGAAGATGCAGTTGCGCCAATGTCATCGCGCCAAAGAGATACGCCCCTGCCAGCACGCGCAGGGGCCGCCAAGTGCCGAAGACGACGAGCGCCAGCGCAATCCAGCCGCGCCCGGCCGTCATATTCTCCGCCCACATCGGCGTATAGGCGAGCGATAAATAGGCGCCGCCGAGCCCGCAGAAGGCGCCGCCGATCAGAATGGCCGCCGCCTGCACCCGGCGCACCGACAGGCCAAGGCCATGCGCGACCTGTGGCGACTCGCCAACCGACCGCAGGGTAAGGCCGACCCGCGTGCGCCCGATAACGCGATGGACGATAAAGACCGCCGCCAGCGAGACGTAAACGAGAATATCATGCCCGAACAGCAGGGGGCCGATCACCGGCAGATCGCTGATACCGGGGATCGACAGTAGCGGCAGGCGCGGGATCGGCTGGCCAACGAAGCTCTTACCGATCAAGGCCGACAGGCCAAGGCCGAACAGCGTCAAGGCTAGGCCCGTCGCAACCTGATTGGTCAGCAGCCCCAGCACCAGCACCGCGAAAAACGCCGCCAGCAGCATCCCCGCCACGCCCCCGGCGATGACGCCTAAATAGGCATTGCCTGTTGAATGGGCAGTCACGAACGCGCAGACCGCCCCGACCAGCATCATCCCTTCGACGCCGAGGTTGAGCACGCCGGATTTTTCCGTGATCATCTCGCCCAAGGCGGCCAACAATAACGGCGTGGCCGCCATCATCACGGCAACGAGAATGGAAGCGGCGATATCCATAGTCTGCCTTTACCCCCGGCGAATGCGATAGGCCAGAAGCACATCGCAGGCCAATACAAAGAACAGCAAGAGGCCTTGAAACACGGTCCCGACCGAGGCAGAGAGTTTCAGCGTTACCTGTGCCGCCTCCGCCCCAATGTAGGAGAGCGCGAGCAGCAGCGCGGCTACGCAAATGCCGAGCGGGTTGAGCCGCCCCAGGAAGGCCACAATGATCGCCGTAAAGCCATAGCCCGGCGAGACGCTGGGCATCAGTTGCCCGATGGGCCCGGCCACTTCCATCATCCCCGCAAGGCCAGCGCAGGCGCCGCCGATTAGCAGGCAGGTCCAAATAATCCCAGGCGCCGAAAACCCCGCAAACCGCGCCGCAGCGGGGGCAAGGCCTGCCGCCGTCAGCCGATACCCGAGGAGGGAGCGGGTTAGCACCGCCTGCGCCGCAATCGCCGCAATAACGACCGCCAGAATGCCCCAGTGCAGGCGATAGCCTTCCAAAACGATCGGCATCAGCCCATCGGCGTCGAAATTCCGGCTTTGCGGAAAGTTGAACCCCTCCGGGTCGCGCCAGGGGCCGGTGACGAGATAGCCGAGGAAAAGCTGCGCCACATAGGTCAGCATCAGGCTGGTCAGGATTTCATTGGCGTTAAAGCGGGTGCGCAGCAGCGCCGGGATTGCCGCATAGGCCATACCGCCGAGAAGCCCGGCCAGCGCCATCAACGGCAGGGTAAACCAGCCACCATCGCCCCAAAAGGCCAGCGCCACGCCGCCCGCGCAAATCGCGCCGATGGTCAACTGCCCTTCCGCCCCGATATTCCAGACATTGGCGCGGAACCCGAGCGACAGACCGAGGGCGATCAGCGCCAGCGGTACCGCCTTCACCCCCAACTCGGTCCAGCCGTAAACATCGGCAATCGGTTCGATGAAGAAACCGTAGAGCGCTTCCAACGGATCGACGCCAAGCAGCGCGAACAGCCCAGCGCCGCTGAGGACCGTCAAGGCCAAGGCCAGCAGTGGCGTTGTATAGACCAGCCAGCGCGGCGTTTCCGTGCGGGCTTCCAGCCGTAGGCCAAAGCCGCGTTTTCCGACCGAAACCCCGGCGCTAGGCGGCATCCGCCAATCCCCCCATCATCAACCCGACCTTTTCTTGCGACAGTTCTTCGATGGGGTAAGCAAGCGAGAGGCCACCGTGGAACAGCACCGCCATGCGGTCGCAGAGAGTGAAGAGTTCATCAAGATCCTGGCTGATCACCAGCACCGCCGCCCCAGCCTCGGCCAGCGTCAGCAGCGCCCGGTGAATGGCTGCCGCCGCCCCGGCATCGACGCCCCAGGTCGGCGCCGCAACGATCAGAACCTTCGGCCCGGCGAGAATTTCCCGCCCCATGATGAATTTTTGCAGGTTGCCGCCCGACAGACGCCGGGCAAGGCTGGCCGCTGTCGGCGGCATGACATTGTAATCTTTAATGATCTTGTCGGCAAAAGCCCGCATTGCGCCGCGCTTCAACCAACCTTTCGCCACCAAATCCGGCCGCTGCCAGCCAGAGAGGATCGCGTTGGCAGTCAGATCGAGATCCGGCACCGCCGAGCGGCCCAAGCGTTCTTCCGGGACATAGGAGAGGCCCGCCGCCCGCCGCGCCGCGACCGGCAAGGCCCCAATGGGGGCGCCGTCGAGCTGCATTACAGCGGGCGCCACCAACCGCTCACCGCCAAGCGCCGCCAGAAGTTCCGACTGGCCGCTGCCTGCAAGACCGGCAATCCCGACGATTTCCCCCGCGCGCAGGTCGAGGCTAATGCCCTTAAGATCAATCCCAAGCGGGTCATCGGCTTTCAGCGACAGATCGCGCACCGAAAACCGCACTGGCGCATTGGTCTTAGTGGCACTGGCCCGGCGCGTCGGGCGGTCCACCTTGCCAACCATTTTTTCCGCCATCAGCGCGGGGGAGGTTGTGCGCGGATCGCAGCTATCCACGACTTTCCCGGCCCGCAGGATCGTCGCCCGGTCACACAGCGCCTGAATTTCCGGCAGCTTGTGGGAGATATAGAGGATCGTCCGCCCTTCTGCCGCCAGCCGCCGCAGGGTGACGAACAGCACATCGGCTTCCTGCGGGGTCAGTACAGACGTGGGTTCGTCGAGGATCAGGAGGCGCGGGTCTTGCAGCAGGCACCGGATAATTTCCACCCGCTGCCGCTCGCCGCTGGACAGCGCATGCACCGTGCGGGCGGGGTCCAGCGCGAGGCCGTAGCGCTTTGAGATTTCTAAGATTTCATCGGATAAAGCGGCGGTCGTTTTCCCCTCTGGCAGGGCCAGGGCGATATTCTCCGCCACGGTCAGGGTTTCAAACAAGGCGAAATGCTGGAACACCATGCCGATGCCCGCCGCCCGCGCCGCCGCCGGGTCGGAGAAAGCCACTGGCTGCCCTTCCCAGAGGATTTCGCCGCTATCGGCCTGCAGCAGCCCATAGAGGGTTTTCATCAGCGTGCTTTTGCCTGCGCCGTTTTCCCCCAGCAGCGCATGAATTTCGCCGGGCATCAGCGCGAGATCGACGCCATCGACCGCCTTCACCCCGGGAAAATGCTTCACGACGCCGCGCACCACCAAGCGCGGCGCGCCCTTGCTTTCGCCGTCCGTCACCCGCACCCCCGCAAAGCCCGTTCCGGGACGAAAACGCTGCCCGCCCCGATTGTTACGGTTTAGCGTGGCATGAGACGCAGGGATGAATCAACGGGGGCTATACGGGGTTTTCCTGATTGTTGGCGGCAGCGAGACGGAATGCCGCAGCAAAGGCGGCCCCGCCGTCCCGGCTGAACCGCACCACCCGCCCCGGTTCCCGCGTTGCCCAACCCTGCCGAACAATGAAGGCAAGCGACGCCGCCCCCAGCGCGCCGCCAAGGTGGCCGCGCCGCTCGCTCCAATCCAGGCAGTGGCGGCACAGCGGGCGGCGGCCTTTGCGCAGCACGGCCAAATCGAACCCCAGGCCTTCAAAGAAGCGATGGCCCGCCGCTGTCAGGTCCGGTGCCGCCGCCCCCGCTAAGAAACCCTGGCGCAGCAGACCATCGAACAGCGCCACGCCCTTTTCTCCGGCCAGATGATCGTAACAGACGCGCGCTTCGCGCAAGGCCGGGTCTTTCGGCCCGGTGCGGGTGCGGGTGGCGCCCGTGCGCTGCGCGAGGCCCATCAGCCCTTCGAGCACTTCCGCCACGTCGGGACCGGAGAGGCGGAAATAGCGATGCCGCCCCTGCTTCTCCGCCGCCAGCAACCCGGCAGCGTCGAGCTTACCAAGATGCTCGCTAGCGGTCGGCAGCGCCACCCCCGCCGCCCCGGCGAGTTCGGAAACCGTCAGCGCGCGCCCATCCATTAGCGCCGTCAGCATATTGGCGCGGGCGGGATCGCCGATCAGGGCGGCAAGCGGGGCGATGCTGGGGCCTTCTTTCATACTTCGGTTATAGCCGAAGCATGAGAGGCGCTCAAGCCGCTAAAATCAGCCCATCACCCCCCGGAGGATCGAATGACCGACACGAAAATCGCCTGCTTCATCCGTTACGAGATCGACCCGTTCAAGGTCGAGGCCTATACCCATTATGCTCAAGTCTGGGGGCAGGCGATCCCAGACTGCGGGGCCGATCTGATCGGCTATTTCGCCCCGCACGAAGGATCGGCCACCACCGCCTATGGCGTCTACACCTTGCCGTCGCTGGCCGCCTATGAGGCCTATCGTGCCCGGTTGCGCGCCCATCCGTTGGGCCAAGAAAATTATGCCTTCGCCAAGCGCGAACAGTTTATCCGCCGCGAGGAC
The DNA here is from genome assembly GCF_002251735.1 of Elstera cyanobacteriorum. Lineage (NCBI taxonomy): Bacteria > Pseudomonadati > Pseudomonadota > Alphaproteobacteria > Rhodospirillales > Rhodospirillaceae > Elstera > Elstera cyanobacteriorum. Next base: position 467,766 of record NZ_NOXS01000032.1, read on the forward strand.
CGGATTTTCCTGCGCCTCGCCTCCGCCCCTCACGCCCCCTTGGTGCCGCGATGATTGCCGTACTTTTCGAGGTCTGGCCCGCCGAAAGTCAGACCGACACTTACCTCGATACCGCCGCCAGCCTGCGGGCAGAGCTTGCGGAAATCGACGGGTTTATCAGCATCGAACGGTTCGCGAGCCTGAGCGAGCCGGGAAAGCTGCTCTCCCTCTCCTTTTGGCGAGACGAGGCCGCCGTCCAGGACTGGCGAACCCGCGACGCCCATCGCGCCGCGCAAAGCCTGGGGCGTAGCGGCACCTTCGCCGACTATCGCCTACGGGTGGCCGCCGTTCGGCGCGACTATGGACTGCGGGAGAGGACGGAAGCGCCGGACGATAGCCGCGCGGCGCACCCGGCTTAGGAAAAGCGGTGCAGCACGTAGGTGGGGGTTGCCCCCTCCTGCGTCATCAGCCGCTGTAACGCCGCCGCATCGAACCAGCCATCGGATTCAAGGCCGATGGCCTCGCCATGCACGCCGCTGGTGATCAGAACCGAATCGATCCCAGCGGCATTGGCGCCCTTAATGTCGGTCTTCAAACCGTCGCCGATCGCCAGCACGCGACGACGGTCGATCCCGGCGAGCTTCCCGAGGCAGGTGGTATAGACGCCGGGGAACGGTTTGCCGTGATAGCGCACCGCCCCGCCCTGCTTTTCGTAATAATCCGCCAGCAGCCCAGCGCAGACTTCCGCCCGCCCGCCGGAGACGATCCAGTGATCGGGGTTAGCGCAGACCATCGGCAACCCGCGCGCCAGCGCCGCATCCAGCAGCGGGCGCACAGTGTCGAGCGTCTGACCAAAGTCGATCCCGGCATTGATCAGATAATCCGCCTCGGCTGCATCGAAAACGCGCGTGCCGGGCAGCCCCGCGACCAAACCTTCGTCTTTCGCCAGACCGATCAGATAATGGCGCGCCCCAAGCGCCTGATACCAATCATCCGGGCGGGCGCACAGATGTTCCCACGCATCTTGGCCGGAGGTCATCAGGAAATCCCAATCGCTGTCCTGAAACCCGAGGTCGCGCATCTTAACCGCCACCACATCGGCGGGGCGCGGCGCGTTGGACAGCAGCCCGACCTTCTTGCCCGCCGCTTTCAGCCCCAACAGGGTTCCGCGCGCCCAGGGGAAGGGCGATAGGCCATCGTGCAAGACGCCCCAAAGGTCGATAATAAACCCATCGTAGCGATCCACCACCGGCGCCAGCGCCGGAATCACCTGAACCATCAATAAACATCCCGCTTTTCTGCCGGGCGCGGCAGACCGAAGAGCGCCCCCTGACCAAAATCGACGCCGTAATCGAGGATAGAAACGAGCTGCGCGTCCTTCTCGATCCCGTCCACCATCAGATCAATCGCGCCGAGGTCGAGATTACGGCGCAGCACGCGCGGATCGGGCTGTTTCGACAGTTTTTCGACCAGCACCGGGGCGTCGATCTTCACGTACCGGAAGCCCTTTTGCGATAGGTCGGAGATGAAGAGATCGAGGTTCGTCACCTTATCCAGCACGAAGCGGAAGCCGAGCTTGGCGAGATCGGCCAATTCCCGGTCGGTGCGCGCGTCCATACGATAGGCGTCATGCTGGGTAATCTGGAAATGCAGGCTACCCGCCAGATCGGTATTCTCGCGCATAAAGGCGGTGAAATCGGTGAAGAAATCGCGATCCCGCAGGGTTTCGCCCACGATTTCGCAAACATAGGCGACCTGCGTGCGCTGGCGGCGCATGCGGCGAACAAACTGTACGCTGCGCACCAGCAGCATATTGTTGATCGTCGCCAGCAACCCCGCCTGTTCGGCGATGGGCAGATAGGTTTCCGGCGGAATTTCCGTACCTTCCGGCGTGCGGATCGCCGCCATACACTGATACATCGACAGCCGCCGCGACGGCAGTTGCACGATGGGTTGCAGCGACAGGCCCACCCGGTCTTCGTTAAGGGCGTCGCGCACCGAATCGAGGATCAACTCCTCGTCGGTCAACTCGCGGTCGTCGTCATAGGCGTCGTCGATAGGATCGTCGTACTCATCGTCCTGGGCCGTCAGCGGCCGGGCCTGCGCGGCTGGGCGGGCCGCCGCCACCGGGCGCGCTTTCGCCGCCTGAGCCGACTTGGCCGACAATTGCCCGACCAGGGTTTTCAGCATGCGCATTTCGGCGACGACGGTTTCAAGCTCCGCCGCCCCTTCCGGCACCGCTTCGGCATGGGCGCGCACGGTTTCGGCCATCGAGCGCATATCGCTGCGCTGACGAATGACAACATCCTGCACGCGCTGGATTTTCTGATCGAGTTTCTTCAGCGCCCCCTGACGGGCGACCATTTCCTGAAGCCACAGACCGAAGAGGAAGACGTTGAGGCCCAACAGGATCCCGGCGACCCGTTCGAACGGTAGGCCGACGATATCAATGGCTTCCGGCGCCCCAATGGCGACCGCCGCCGCAATCGCGCCATAGGCAATGGGAGCGAAAAACTGGCTGGGACTCATGCCCGCGTCCTTGTCCAAAAGGGATACCACGCCGGAAAGGCATGCCGCAGCACACCGTGATCGGCTTCCAGCGGCAAATCAGCGACCCGCGTGACCGCCGCGACAGCCAACCGGCCATAGAGATGCGGGAACAGCGCCCCGCGCGACGGCGAGGCTTCCCACTTTAGTGTACCGCCCCCATGCTCGGGCGGTGGCAGCCGATCAATTGCGATTTCCAGCAGCACCAACCCGGCCTCCCCGGCCCGATGGCGATCAGCCGATGCCGTGATCTGCTGGGCCGTAGAAAAATGCAGGAAACCGTCGCGCCGGTCTTCCGCCGCGCCCTCGTACCAGCCCGACTGTAGCGCGGCCTGCCAATCGGCGGCCCGCGCCAGGTGATAGATGAAATCCACGATCATGCGCCGCACCTTACGCCATGCAAAGCGTTCCGAAAAGCCGGGAGTGATGGCTTTTTGCCGCAATGGCAAAGGCTTGTCTTCGAAACCTATCACCGTTATACAAAGCCTGTCCCTTGGGGAGTAGCCGCCACGCATGTCGTGGGGATGCGTCAACAGGCTTAGGAGGTTGCTCCTATGGCGCATCCGGTCCGGGTTCGGATTGGCGAGACCAAGCGCGTGCCCCCGCCGGAGCAATAAGCCGGGCGGCCGGGAGGCATAGCGCTTGTGTGCTCGTCTCACTCGGATAATTGCCCGCCCGGAATTTGGGAAGGGCTATGTTTTCAACATTCTTTATCTCGACAGGCGCCGTCGCCCTGTCCGAACTGGGCGATAAGACCCAGTTGTTCGCGCTGCTACTGGCGCTGCGCTATCACGCGCCGTGGCGGATTATCGCCGGAATTTTCCTTGCGACCGTGCTGAACCATGTCGCCGCCGGCTGGCTGGCGGTCGAGGTGGCCGATCACCTGCCGCTGTATTGGCTGCGCATGGGCACTGGCATTGCCTGTATCGCCCTTGGCGCCTGGATGCTGCTGCCCGATAAGCTGGACGATGACGAAGATAAACCGTCGCGCTTCGGCCCCTTCGCGGCGGCGCTGGTCGGGTTCTTCCTGCTGGAAATCGGCGATAAGACGCAGATTGCAACAATGCTGATGGCGACCAGCTACGCGCCCTTCGCCGCCGTTATGGCTGGGTCGATCCTCGGCATGATGCTGGTCAACGCGCCGATCGTGTTGATCGGCAAGAACATCAGCGCCCGACTGCCACTAACCCTCACCCGCCGACTGTCGGCGTTGCTGTTCGCCATTATGGGCGCAGCGATGTTGCCGATCTGGGGTTAATCCTCGGGCAATTTATGGCCGTCCAGCTTGCGGGTTTCCAGCCGCTGGACGGCCTCGCTTTGCTGTTTTTCCGCTTTACTCCGCCCAAAGGCGATGCGGTTCGCGTCCGCCGTTTTGGCGTCGGCAGCGCGCGCTTTTGCTTTTTTGACGCGGCGCAGATTAATAATCTCGGCACTCATCCTTGCGCTCCTGCTATCCGCCGTGTGGGGTTCCCTTTCTCGGCAATGAATGATTAGCTTGTGAGCAGAATGTTTCCACCGCAAGGGAGTTTGCCCATATCATGCGCACAATCACCTATCTCGACGGCACTTGGTCGGAAGGAAATACGCCGCTGATGGGGGCCAGCACCCAGGCAGGCTGGCTGGCGCATACGGTTTTCGACGGCGCACGCGCCTTCGGTGGGCTGATTCCCGATCTTGACCTGCACTGTCAGCGCGCGATCCGCTCGGCCAAAGCGATGGCGATGGAACCGCCGGTTACGGCAGGCGAGATTCTCGATCTTGCGAAAGACGGTATCCGCCGCTTTCCAAGCGGGGCGGAACTTTACATCCGCCCGATGTTCTGGATCGAAGATGGGTTGATGGTGCTGAAGCCCGAATCGACCCGCTTCGCCCTCGTGATCCAGGAAATTCCGCTGCCGCCGGGGGATAAAGGCTTCTCCGCCACCCTGTCGCAGCACCGCCGCCCGTCGCCGGAGCAAGCCCCGACCGCCGCGAAAGCCGCCTGCCTCTATCCACAGGCCACCCTGGCGCTGCGCGAGGCAATGGCGCGCGGGTTCGAAAATGCCGTTATGTGCGACCTGATGGGCAATGTGGCGGAATTCACCGGCTCTAACCTTTTCCTGGGCTTTAACGGCGAACTGCACACGCCGATCCCCAGCGGCAGCCTGCTGAACGGCATTACCCGCCAACGGGTGATCTCCCTGATGCGCGGCGCCGGGGTAACGGTGGTGGAACGCGCCATCCGCCCGCAAGAGGTGGCAGAGGCCGATGAAATCATCTCCACCGGCAATTACGCTAAGGTCCAACATATCAACCGCTACGAAGCCCGCGACCTGCAACCCGGCCCGCTGTTCTGGAAAGCGCGGGAGCTGTATTTCGACTTCGCCAAAACCCAGCCGCTGGATTAAGCGGACGTAATTAGGAAAATTACGCGGCTCGCTATAAACTTCCCCGGTGTTGTCCTTCTAAGACCGGGGAAGTTCCGATGTCCAAGGCGATTGTTACCTCCCTTCTGCTCTCGGCGGCGCTGCTCTGCGACGCGGCGCACGCAGCCCCCACGACGGGACGCCGCGAAAACCCCGCCCTGCCGCTCGCGACCGCTGGGGTGTTCGCAGTCGCCGGGGTGAATACCGGCGTCGGTTATGTCGCCGAAATCGCCCCGCCTGCCGATATTACGGCGATGAAGCTGATGGGCGACCATCTGCTTAACCAGCCGAAGGGCGCCTATAAGCTGGGGCTTGCCGAATTCGAGTGGCGCTACGGCACCGGTCCGAAGCGCATCCATTCGGTGGTGATGTGGATCGATGGCGACTATAGCCCGGAAATTCCGCTGCCCGGCATCGACCGCGCCTCGGCGGACGCCGAATTCTGCCGTATGATTGGGATTACCTATATTTCCGACCTACAGTTTACGCCCGGCCAGCTCGAAGGTATTTTCGATAGCGAAGTGGCCGAGGCGATCCCCCACCACTCCCCGGATATGCGCAAGAATCACGGTTGGGCCGAAGTGATTATGACCGCCTGCAAGCGGCGCAATTCTCCCAGATGGGCGATTGTGCGCGGCGGCAATGGGATTGGCGGCCAGGATGAATGGGTTTTCTTGGGGGATTACACCCCCGATGCGGCCCAAGCAACGCGCCCGGTCTGGGTTGATATCCCCAATCACCGCCGCAGCGCACCGGCGATCAACCGGATGCGCGACCGGCCCTATCTGCCGGTCAACAACTATGATGCCGCCCTTGCCCCAACCCCGGGCGATACCGATGGCATGAAGGATATGTTCCCGGAAAACCGGATGAAATAAATAAACAGGGCCGGGGGCTTCATGCCCCCGACCCTTTCTTACCACTCTCGGTTAAAGCGCCAACAAATCCCCGGCCAGCGCCTTGTCGATCAGGGCAACGCTATTGTCCCGCCCATAGAGGGCGATAAACGACCCCATGCGCGGCCCCTGAGGCTGGCCCAGCAGCACCTCGTAAATGCTCTTGAACCAATCACGCAGTTCGGGGAACGGGTGGCGCTTGCCGATCTCATAGACGACGTTTTGGAAAGCTTCCGCATCCGCCTCGGCGGGCAGGGCCTTCAGCCCCTCGGCTAGTTCGGTCAGCGCCGTGCGCTCGAGATCGGTCGGTTCGCGGAACTTCTTCGTCGGGGCCACAAAGTCGCGGTAATAGACCCCGGCGTATTGCACCAGCTTCGCCAGCAGGGGATTATTTTCCGGCGTCGTGCCGGGGGCATAGCGGCTGATGAAACCCCAGAGCACCGCCGCGTCATTCGCGCCAACGACCGAGGCGAGGTTCAGCAGAATGGCGAAGCTGAGCGGCACCTTGCCCGCCGGGGGCTGCCCGCCGTGGATGTGCCACGCCGGGTTTTCCGCCTGCTTTTCGGCGGGTTCGCTGGCGACCTTATCGAGATAGGTCAGATATTCATCGACCGCCTTCGGAATGGCATCGAAATAAAGGCGCTTGGCCCGGCGCGGCTGCTGATACATGAACAGGGCCAAGCTTTCGTCCGGCGCATAGGTCAGCCAATCTTCGACCGACAGGCCGTTGCCCTTGGATTTAGAGATTTTCTCGCCGTTTTGATCTAGGAACAATTCATAGTTAAAGCCCTCCGGCGGCGTCGCGCCGAGGGCTTTGACGATCTTACCCGCGAGTTCGACCGAGGAAATCAGATCCTTCCCGGCCATTTCGTAATCGACCTCAAGGCCCGTCCAGCGCATCGCCCAATCGGCCTTCCACTGCATTTTGCAGTGACCGCCGGTAACGGGCACTTCCACCAGCGTTTCGGTTTCCGGGTCGCGGTAGGTGACGGTGCCCGCCGCCTCGTCCCGCGCCACCATCGGCACTTGCAGCACGATGCCGGTGCGCGGGCAGATCGGCAGGAAGGGACTATAGGTAGCCTGACGTTCGGCCCCCAGAGTCGGCAGGATGATCTTCATCACGTCATCGTAATGACGCAGCATTTTCAACAGGGTCTCGTCGAAAGCGCCCGACTTATACATCTGGGTCGCCGACTTAAACGCGTAACTAAAGCCGAACCCATCCAGAAAGGCTTGCAGGCGGGCGTTGTTATGCTCGCCGAAGCTCGGGTGCGTGCCGAACGGGTCGGGCACCTGGGTTAAGGGCTTGCCGATATATTGGGCCAAAAGCTCGCGGTTCGGCACATTGTCCGGCACTTTGCGCAGGCCGTCCATATCGTCCGAAAAGCAGAAAAGCTGCGTCGGAATATCGGAAAGCTGTTCGAAGGCGCGGCGGACCATGCTGGTGCGCACCACTTCGCCGAAGGTGCCGATATGCGGCAGGCCCGAGGGTCCATAGCCGGTTTCGAACAGCACATAGCCTTTTTTCGGTTTGCTTGCCCCATAGCGCGCCAGCAGTTTGCGCGCTTCCTCGAACGGCCAGGCTTTGGCATTCAGGGCGATCTCGCGGGGCAAGGACATAGCAGATACTCGTTGTTAACCGGAAAACCCGGCCCCACGCGGGCCGGTCTGCTGTGCTAGCGGGTTGCGGGCGCAAGGTCAACCGCAGTGGCGGTCGGCCCCTCACCCCGCCCTCTCCCCAAGGGGGCGAGGGGGATTGGCGGAAAGCATTGCACCGCCGCCCGCGCGCGGCTAGGGTCGGGCGAGTTCGATAAAAGTTCTGCCTGTGCAATGACCGCTGCCCCCGCCCTGCTGCTTCCCGATGCCCCGCTGCTGGCGGTGGGCCTGCGCCGGGCCGTGCTAATAACGGCGGATGGCGAGATAGAGGACGGGCCGCTGCCCCAGATCGCCAAACTGCTGACGCCCGACGATCCGCCCTACCTCTGTCACGCCCCGGCGCTGGGCAAACGGCTGGAGATCCCGGGGTTCTGGGGCTACGACCTATTGGAACTCTTCGCTTTCGTGCGCCCGGCGCAGTTTTGCGTCCCGACGCCGCGCGGGTTGGCCCAAGCGCTCGACCTGCCCGCGCCGAAGGATTTGATGGCGGAAGCCTTGATCCTGCGCGATGCCGCCAGCCTGCTGCTTGCGGAACTGGCCGACGCCCGCGACCCGGAAACCCTGGCGATCCTGCAACCGATGGCGGCGGGCGGCTGGTCTTGGGGGCGGGCAGCCGAACGGGCGCTGGCGAGCGTTACGCCGGGGCGGCGCGGGCTGGCGGTTTGGCGGGCCTTGCCGGAAATCCCCGATCAACCCGCCGATGGCCCGCCCGGTCAGCAGCCGGTCCATGCCCAGGAAGCGCGCTGGCAACTGGCTTCCCTGCTCGGCGGATCGGCGGAAAGCCGCCCCAGTCAGGCCGATTACGCCTCGGCAACCGCCCTCGCCTTCGCCCCCCGCCAGACCGAGGGCCAACCGAATATCGTGCTGGCCGAAGCGGGCACCGGCGTCGGCAAAACCCTGGGCTACCTCGCCCCCGCCAGCGTGTGGGCGCGCAAGAATAGCGGCACGGTCTGGGTTTCCACCTATACCCGCAACTTGCAGCACCAGATCGATCAGGAGCTTGATAGGCTTTACCCCGATCCGGTGGATAAAGCGCTGAAAGCCGTGGTCCGTAAGGGGCGGGAAAATTACCTCTGCCTACTGAACCTCGAAGAAAATACCCAAATCGCCTCCACCCGCCCCGCCGAGGCCGTGGGTGTTGGGCTGATGGCGCGCTGGGTGCTGGCCACCCGCGACGGCGACCTAACGGGCGGCGATTTCCCCGGCTGGTTGCCGGAACTGCTGGGCCGCGCCCGCACCCTGGGCCTCGCCGACCGGCGTGGCGAGTGCATTTTCGCCGCCTGCCACCATTTCAACCGCTGCTTCGTCGAACGCTCCGTCCGGCGGGCCAAGCGGGCGGAAATCGTCGTCGCCAATCACGCGCTGGTGATGGTGCAATCGGCTTTAGGCGGCGGCGATGACGGCGCGGTTCCCAGCCGCCTGATTTTCGACGAGGGGCACCATCTGTTCGACGCGGCAGATAGCGCCTTTTCCGCCCATCTCTCCGGCTTCGAAGGCCAGGAAATGCGCCGCTGGCTGCTGGGGGCGGAAGGATCGGCCCGCAGCCGGGCGCGCGGCTTGCGCCGCCGCATCGAAGAACTGCTGACCGACGAGGGGATGCTGAACACCCTCGCCCAACTGCTGCGCGCCGCCCACGCCCTGCCCGGCGACGGCTGGCAGAACCGGCTGATGGACGAGGCGCCGCACGGCCCCATCGAAACCTTCCTCGCCGCCCTGCGCCGCCAAGTGCTGGCCCGGCAGACGGAGAAGGATTACGGCTATTCCCTAGAGGCGGAGGCCAACCCGGCCAACGACGATCTGCTCCCCCTAGCCGACGACGCCCGCAGCGCCCTGATCGCCCTGCGCGAACCCGGCTTGACCCTCAAAAAACGCCTCGCCGACCGGCTGGTGGACGAGGCCGGGGAGATGGAGTCGGACGTGCGCCTGCGCTGCGAAGCCGCCATCCGCACCCTCGACCGCCGCTTGATCCTGCCCGTCGCGGGCTGGATTTCGATGCTGGAAGCGCTGCGGGAGGAACCTTCCGCCGAATTCGTCGATTGGTTCGGCATCGACCGCCAGGATGGGCAGGATACCGACGTTGGCATGCACCGCCATTGGCGCGACCCCAGCAAGCCCTTCGCCCGCACCGTTGCGGAGGGGGCGCACGGCATCGTCGTCACCTCCGCCACTCTGACCGACGCGACCGGCGACCCGGACGCCGATTGGAAGGCTGCCGAACGCCGCCTCGGCCTGCCCTGGCTCGACGTTGCCGCGACGCGGGCGCAACTGCCCTCCCCCTACGATTACGCCGCGCAAACCCGCGTGCTGGTGGTGACGGACGTGCGGCGCGACGAGATCGATCAAGTGGCGTCCGCCTATCGCGCCCTCTTCCTGGCGGCGGGCGGCGGCGCCCTCGGCCTCTTCACCGCCATCTCGCGCCTGCGCGCCGTCCACGCCCGCATCGCCGACGCCCTCGAAGACGCCGACATCCCCCTGCTCGCCCAGCATATCGACGGCATGGAAACCGCCAGCCTGATCGACATCTTCCGCGCCGAAGAAAACGCCTGCCTGCTCGGCACCGACGCGGTGCGCGACGGGGTGGACGTGCCGGGCCGCTCCCTGCGCCTCATCGTCTTCGACCGCATCCCCTGGCCGCGCCCGGACATCCTGCATAAAGCCCGGCGCGATGCCTTCGGCGGCTGGAATTGGGACCGGCGCCTCGTGCGCTTAAAACTCAAACAAGCCTTCGGCCGCCTCATCCGCCGCGCCGACGATACCGGCGTTTTCGTGCTGCTGGAACCAATGCCGTCGGACTTCCGCTCCGCCTTCCCGCCAGGGGTGGAGGTGCGCCGCGTCGGGCTGGCGGAAGCGGTAAGAGAGGTGGGGGGATTTTTGGGGGGCCGGTGAGCGTGGCGCTCGCGTCTCGGGGCGCTGCCCCGAACCCCGCCAGGAGCCGAGCGGCTCCTGGACCTGGCTGAGTTAGAGCGAGCGTGGGCCTACCGATGCACCGTCACGGCGTCGTGCGGCCAGAAACGCCTCGAAATCAAGTTCGACGGGCGAACCACTCGCCTCCCCCTCGGCCAGCGCGGCCCTTAAGGCGGCGAGCTTGGCCTCCCGCTCCTCCAACAACCGCAACCCCGCACGAATCACTTCCGACGCGCTGCCATAGCGCCCCTCGGCGATTTGGGTTTCGATAAAACCGGCGAAATGATCGCCCAGGCTGACCGAGGTGTTCTTGGACATGGCGCGCTCCTCCGAGAGGAGAGAATACCAAAATTTGGTACATAACTCAAAGAAGATAAGGCTGACGATACCGGCGTGTTCGTGCCGCTGGAGCCGATGCCGTCGGATTTTCGCTTCGCCTTCCCGCCGGGGGTAGAAGTGCGCCGAGTCGGGCTGGCGGAAGCCGTGCGCGAGGTGGGGGGATTTTTGGGAGGCCGGTGAGCGTGGCGCTCGTCTCTCGGGGCGCCGCCCCGAACCCCGCCAGGAGCCGGGCGGCTCCTGGACCTGGCTAGATCAAATCTAATGACCCAGAATCAGAAAGAATCCAAAATCTCTTCAATATAAAAACTTTGAATACCATACTCAGCCCGATACTTGTAAAAATAATACTTTCCACCTTCGTAAAATAATTCCAAACGATCCTCCTCTTGATCGCCATCTACTTGATTATTATTTCTGGACAAGCAAGCACGAGGCTTTCCCTGCGCTGATACGCAGAAAACACTATCTGGTCCATATCCATCATAGTAGCGTGTAGTGAACCCGCCGAAAGTGGTTATTTTTCCCTCACTAAACCAATGACTTTCGTGCTGCAAGCTTGCTTCTTGAGGAAATATGTACCCTTGGCATGAATTCAGACTTGCACAGACATAATACTCAGCATAACTACTTTCACCATGAAATGGAAATATATATAAATTATCATTTTCATAATAAATCATTGAGTCAAATAAATATTTCTGAACCAGAGAAGAGCAAATATTTACTCTTGTCTCTATTTTCCCAAGATCCATCATATCCCTTTTTAAAGAACAATACACATCATTTTCTACTAGAAACCCATCAGCATAAAGATGACCTTCCAATGGATCATAATTCTTAAATATTTTATAAACCAAAAAATCATCACCGATTGAATGGTATACATTCTCTACATATCTATGAATTTTTCTAGATTCAATTTCTACGCCCAAAGATTTATTTAAAAACTTTACTGAATCTTGACACAATTCATTATTACAATACACAACAATACGACTTTCATTAACAAAATGAATATCGCCACTTACTGGATAAATAATTCCATCAAAGACAACCCAAGAACCATTTTTGTATTTTCCATCCCTCAGAACGACGAGAATTTTCTCATTATATTTTACTGAATCACAAAAAATACTTGCCTCATCTAAATTTCCCATAGGTCCGCTAATAGGAGCTAATTTTGCCGCGATTTTTTTTAACTCTTTATTCTGCGAGTCAAATTTTCCGTATTGAAAGAGGGACTCGCCAGTCTCTGATTTAACTTTTCCTAATCCCCAAAAATATCCATCGCCGCACGAAATCATACTCGTCTCGAAGACTTTAACTACCTGTGTTCGCACCGAAGTAAGATTATCTTTATTAGGTATAAATGACACTCCATCTATATTCTGAGCACTGATCGACCCACCCCAAATTCCCAATACGAAAAACAATAAAGAGAAAGAGTTTCTGATAAAAAGCGCAAACACTACAGAGTCAAAAAACATTGACTTAATGAAAAATTTAGAAAAACACATAAATCCGCCCCCGAAAGGCACACAACATAACGATAATATCCATTACAATACGCAAATTGCACCCAATTGCAAGCGCCATAGGAACAAGAAACGTTACCCTGTTCGGCCTACCCGCTCATTGCTGTTCTGTATCAACAAAGCCCCCCACTACCTTATGGAAAAGCATACCGCACTACTCCCTTGCGTCCCCATACACCCTAAAGTAGCATATTTCCCTACACGCAAGGCCTAATGCCAGACCATCGGTCACCCTTGGGGAGGGAGAGCGGGTCATGTCGGTTAGTCAGGCGCTGAATGCGCGCATGCTCGGCACGGGGGATGATATTCTTGTGCTGGCCCACGGGTTTGGCACCAATCAATCGGTGTGGAGCCGGATGCTGCCCGCCCTGGCGGCGCGCTATCGGGTGCTGCTGTTCGATTTGCCTTGTGCGGGCAGCAGCGCGGCGGATTTTTTCGATATTCGACGGCATGGCACGCTCGATGGCTATATCGAGGACCTGCTGCATGTACTGACCGAACAGAAGGTGCAGCACTGCACCTATGTCGGCCATTCACTCAGCGGCATGATTGGCCTGCTGGCGGCCCGGCGGGTGCCGCAGCGGTTTGATCGGCTGATTATGATCGGCGCCTCGCCGCGTTATCTGAACGCCCCCGGCTATGGCGGCGGGATGGACCCGTCCGGCGTTGGGCAGTTGCTCGATGCCATCGATACGGTCTTCCAAACCTGGGCGAAATCCTATGCGCCCATCGCCTTAAAGCGCGCGATGGATCATCCCGCCACACAGGAATTCACCGAAAGCCTGCTGTCTATGCGCCCGGACATCGCGCTGCTGACGGCGAAGCTGATCTTTTCCATCGATTTTCGCGCCGACCTACCGGAATGCCCGGTTTCGACCGCCATTTTGCAAACCCGCGACGATCCTGCCGTTCCGCAGGCGGTAGCGACCTATTTGCACGCCCATATTCCCGGCAGCGATCTGCGGATTATCGAAACGACCGGCCATTTGCCGCATTTGACCGATCCCGGCCTGATGCTGGAGGCGCTGGCGCCCTACCTGCCGCCTACCCCACCGCCAACAACGCACTGACCGTCAGCACCGACAGCACCGTCGAAATCAAGATCGTCGCGGAAGTTTGCGCCACCAGCCGGTCATATTTCTGCGCCAGCACGAAGGCCCCCGCGCCGGTCGGCAGGGCGTTAAGTAGCAGGGCGGTTTTGCCGACCAGGCTGCCTTCCTCCCCCAGCGCCACCAGCACAACGAAGGTCGCAACCGGGGCGACGGCGAGTTTAAGCACGGTCAGCCAGCAGACCGCCGCAAGCTCCCCCCGCAGGGGCTGCGCCGCCAGAAACATGCCCAGGGCAAACAGCGCGCAAGGGCTGGCCGAGGCGCCCATCAATTCCGCAAACGTCTTCAGCGGCGTGAACAGCGGCACACCCGAGAGCGCCCAGGCCGCGCCCGCCGCCGGGGCCAGGATCAACGGATTGCGGGCGACGGTCGCCAGCACCCCGGCGAAGGTCTTCAGCGCGCCTTGGCCGGAGCGCAAATCGGCCTCCACCCCCATAATCCCGGCGCCAAACATGATGGAGCCGGTGAGGATCGTCGCGGCAATCGCATAGGGTAGCGCCTCCGGCCCATAGGCCAATTGCACCAGCGGCACGCCCATATAGCCGACATTGCCGTAGCAGGACGATAGGCTTTGCACCGAAATATCGGCCAACCGCAATCGCCACACCGCGCGCCCCCACACCACCGTTAGAACAAACACCACGGCCAGTGGCACACAGAAGGCAATCAGAAACTCCCGGTCCACCACCCGCTCCAGCGGCGCGCGGAACATCACCAGAAACAGCATCGCGGGCAGGGCGAAGTAATAGACGAATTTATTCAGCGCCTCGGTGGAACTGCCGCCCAGCAGCTTGAACCGCGCCGCCAAAAATCCCGCTAGGATCAGACCGAAGACCGGCAGCGCGACGTTCAGAATAGCTTGCATCGAGGGGGACTCAACAGGTCAGGGGCGCCGCCCCTGAAACCCCGCCCAAGGGCAGCGCCCTTGGGGAACGCAATCTCATAATGAAAAGAAGCCTGTTCAGAGATTCGAGAATGATCTCTGAAAAGGAAAATAGGATTACCAAGGAGCAAGCTCCTTGGTTGGGGGTGTTGGGGGCAAAGCCCCTGACCGACGCGCCGCCCCCCACGCCCTACCCCCGGATATGCAGCACGCAAATCAGCGTGAACAGGCGGCGGGCGGTCGACAGGTCGAGGCGGATTTTATCCTCCAGCCGCTCGCGCAGCATTTCGGACCCTTCATTGTGCAGGCCCCGGCGGCCCATATCGATGGCTTCGATCTGGGCAAGGCTTTGGGTTTTGATCGCGGTGTAATAGGTGTCGCAGATATGGAAATAATCGCGCACTACCGAGCGAAAGGCCGCGAGCGGCAGTTGCACCCGCTCAAGCGGGTCTTCCGCCGGGGTGCGAATATCGAGGATCAGGCGATTGTCTTCGATGCCGAGGCGCAAATGATAGGGGCCGGGATGGCCGACCAGCTCGAAGCTATTTTCTTCCATCAGGTCGAACATGGCAATCGCGCGCTCGTGTTCGACCGTCTGGTTGCGGCGGACAACCGATTTCTCGTCGAGCTTCACATCGACAAGGCGATTGTCCGGCGCGCTCATCGGGTTTGCTCCGGTATCCGCACGGCGACCGACAACCCGTGGGCGTCCAGCCCCTCCGCCGCCGCCAAGGTCAGCACCGACGGGCCGAGCGCCGCCAGCGATGCCGGGCTACAGCCAACCAAGGTGGTGCGCTTCATGAAATCCAACACGCCGAGACCGGAGGAGAAGCGCGCGCTGCGCGCCGTTGGCAGCACATGGTTCGGCCCGGCGATATAATCGCCCATCGCTTCCGGCGTATAGCGCCCCAGGAAGATCGCCCCGGCATTGCGGATTTTCGCCGCCAGCGCCTGGGGATCATCCATCGCCAGTTCCAAATGTTCGGCGGCGATGCGGTCGATAATCGGCAAGGCCGCGTCGAAGCTTTCGACCAGGATGATCGCACCATTGTCGCGCCAGCTTGCGGCCGCAATCTCCGACCGAGGCAGGCTTTGCAGGCGAATATCCACCGCCCGCGCCACCGCATCGGCATAATCGGCATCGTCGGCAATCAGGATGGACTGGGCGCTGCTGTCGTGTTCCGCCTGGCTTAAGAGATCAACCGCGATCCAATCGGGATCGGTCTTACTGTCGGCGACCACCAGAATTTCCGACGGACCGGCGATACTATCGATACCGACTTGGCCGAAAACAGCGCGCTTCGCCGCCGCCACATAGGCATTGCCGGGGCCGACGATTTTATCGACCGGCGCAATCGTCTCGGTGCCATAAGCCAGCGCCGCTACCGCCTGCGCCCCGCCGATCTTATAGATCTCCGTGACGCCCGCGCGCTTGGCCGCCGCCAGAACCGAAGGGTTCAGCACGCCATCGGGCGCGGGCACGACCATAACGATCCGCGCCACCCCCGCCACTTTGGCGGGCAGCGCGTTCATCAGCACCGAGGAGGGATAGGAGGCGAGCCCGCCCGGCACATAAAGGCCCGCCGCCTCGACCGGGCGCCAACGCAGGCCGAGATCGACCCCGGCCGCATCGGTATAGGCGATATCGCTGGGCGCTTGCCGAGCGTGGAAATCGGCGATGCGCTGGGCCGCAATATCCAGCGCGGCCAGCAGGTCCGGCGCGCAGGCCGCTTCTGCGGCGTTAATATCGGCTTCCGTGACCTTCAGCGCGGCAAGGCTTGGCGCCGTTACCCGATCGAAGCGGTTGGTATAGTCAACCACCGCCGCATCGCCGCGCGCCTGCACATCCGCAATGATCGCCGCCACCGCCTTCGACACATCGTCCGAAGTTTCGCGCTTATCGTTCAGCAGCGCGGTAAAGCGGCTTTCGAAATCGGGGCTACGGGCGTCAAGCCGCACGGGCACGGGTTACCTCCGCAAAACGATCAATCCAAGCGGTTAACTCGTCCGACCGGGTTTTCAGCGCCGTGCGGTTAACGATCAACCGAGAAGAAACATCCGCAATCCGCGCCACTTCCACAAGCCCATTGGCGCGCAGGGTAGCCCCCGTGGAAACGAGGTCGACAATACGCTCGCACAACCCCAGAGTGGGGGCGAGTTCCAAGGCGCCGTTGAGTTTCACGCATTCGGCCTGCACGCCGCGCTTGGCGAAATAAGCCTTGGTGATTTCGGGATATTTCGTCGCAACCCGCACATGGCTCCACTGCTGCGGCTCGTCGGCTTCGACCAGGGCGGCTGGTTCGGCAACCGAAATATGGCAGCGACCGATCCCGAGATCGAGCGGCGAATAAAGCTCGGAGTAGTTAAACTCCATCAGCACATCCGACCCCGCAACCCCCAGTTCCGCCGCGCCGAACGCCACGAAGGTGGCAACATCGAAGCTGCGCACGCGGATGATCTGAAGCCCCGGAATATTGGTCTCGAAGCGCAGCTTGCGGGACGAATCGCGCAAAAACTCCGGCTCCGGCTCGATCCCGATGCGGGCCAAGACCGGCATAACCTCGTCGAGAATGCGGCCTTTCGGCAGCGCGAGCACGAGGGGGCGGCTATCCATCAAACGGCTCCTTTGCCGCTATCGGCATGGGTTGGCACCGAGGCGCAGGGCCAGGGGGCGCCAAAATCTTCGGCCAGAATATCAAGGCTGGAAATGGTAAAGCGGATTGCCGCTTCCGGCTGCCCGGCGCATAGCAGCACCAGCGGCCCGCCAGGGGTGTGGGTGAGCGTCAGCGCCGACAGAAAACGCCCGCGTTCGGTCAGATCAAAGCCCTTGCGCTGCACCCCCGTGACGTGGCGGATGCGCAGGGCCATATGTACCCGCTCCCGCGCGTCTGGGGCTTCCCAGCGAAAGCGATTGGCGACTGCCAGGAATTCGCCCGCCCCGGCATCGAAATGCAAATCGGCGACGGGCAACAGCGCGTCTTGCAGACAGGCACTGAGAATCTCGAGATCCGCCGCGTCGGCGGCCCGTAATTTCAGGCCCGGCGCGCTCATGCGTCCTCCCGCACCCGCGCCACATCGGCGCCGCAGGCCGCCAGCTTTTCCTCAAGCCGCTCATATCCGCGATCCAGATGATAGACGCGGTGGACGGTGGTTTCCCCCTCCGCCGCTAACCCGGCCAGCACGAGACTGACGGAGGCGCGCAGATCGGTCGCCATCACCGGCGCGCCGGTCAAGCGCTTGACGCCGCGCACCAGGGCCGACGATCCGTGAATGGTGACATTCGCCCCCATGCGCGCCAGTTCTGGCACGTGCATGAAGCGGTTTTCGAAGATCGTTTCGGTCATCATCGCCGCGCCATTCGCCACGGTCATCAGCGCCATCGTCTGGGCCTGAAGATCGGTGGCGAAGCCTGGAAACGGCTCCGTCATCACATCGACCCCGATCAGCGGTGCCGAGGTGCGGGCAACGCGGATGCCGCCCGCTTCCGCCGTGACCGTCACCCCGGCTTCGCGCAGCTTATCGACGAAGACCGGCAGATGCTCGATATGGGCATTGCGCAGCAGAATATCGCCGCCGGTGATCGCCGCCGCAATCGCATAGGTGCCTGCTTCGATCCGGTCGGCGACGATCTGGTGCTGGGCGGCGTGCAACCGCTCGACGCCCTGGATGCGCACGGTATCGGTGCCGAGGCCCTCGATCTTGGCGCCCATCGCGATCAGGCAGTGGCCGAGATCGACCACTTCCGGCTCGCGCGCCACATTCACAAGCTCGGTTTCGCCCTTGGCCAGCGCCGCCGCCATTAAGAGATTTTCCGACGCGCCGACCGACACGACCGGAAAGACGAAGCGCCCGCCCGTCAGGCCCTTCGGCGCGCGGGCTTCGACATAGCCTTCCGACAGATCGATTTCGGCCCCAAGGGCTTGCAGCCCCTTTAGGTGAAGATCGATGGGCCGCCCGCCGATGGCACAGCCGCCGGGTTGCGACACGCGG
This sequence comes from Elstera cyanobacteriorum, assembly GCF_002251735.1. Classification (NCBI taxonomy): domain Bacteria; kingdom Pseudomonadati; phylum Pseudomonadota; class Alphaproteobacteria; order Rhodospirillales; family Rhodospirillaceae; genus Elstera; species Elstera cyanobacteriorum. Next base: position 486,009 of record NZ_NOXS01000032.1, read on the forward strand.
GCAATCCCGCAGCGCGCCACCAACGGCCCCATGACGAGGAAGCTCGCGCGCATCTTGCGCACAATATCGTAGGGCGCGGTGGTAGAGGTGATTTCCTTGGCCGTCAGCGCCAGCACCCGCCCGGTATGGCCGCCATTGGCGGCGCCGTTCATCGAGACCTGCACGCCGTGCTGCCCGAGCAGCGCCAGCAGCGTCGAGATATCGGCGAGATGCGGGACGTTGGAGAGGGTCAGGGTTTCATCGGTCAGCAGCGCCGCCGTCATCAGCGGCAGGGCGGCATTCTTCGCCCCGCTGATGTCGATGGTACCCTTTAGGACGTTGCCGCCGCGAACTCTGATCTTATCCACCGGATTATCCTCTCTCGAACGGACGGCTGGTTAAAGGCGCGGCAAGGTTACGCCGCGCTGGCCCATATATTTGCCCGCGCGGTCGGCATAGGAAACTTCACACGGCTCGTTGCCCTGGAAGAACAGAAACTGGCAGATGCCCTCATTGGCATAAATTTTCGCGGGCAGCGGCGTGGTATTGGAGATTTCAATCGTCACCTCCCCCTCCCACTCCGGCTCCAGCGGCGTCACATTGACGATGATGCCGCAGCGGGCATAGGTCGATTTGCCGAGGCAAATCACCAGCACATCGCGCGGGATTTTGAAATATTCTACCGTCTGCGCCAGAGCGAAGCTGTTCGGCGGGATGATGCAAACGTCGGTCTGCCGATCCACGAAGCTCTTGCTGTCGAAATTCTTGGGATCGACAACGGCGGCATCGACGTTGGTGAAGATCTTAAAGTCGCTCTTCACCCGCGCATCGTACCCATAGGACGATAGGCCGTAGGAGATAACGCCGTCGCGCGACTGCCGCTCGACGAAGGGCGAGATCATCCCTTCTTCCAGCGCCATTTTGCGGATCCATTTATCCGACAGTATCGCCATGCTGCGTGCCGCTCCTTAAAGCCATTCTGTACCGGCGTAACACCCGGACCTTGGCTTCTACCCCAGGCACGGGCGGGCTTTCAAGCTGCCCCGCCCGTTTTCATGGGCTGGACGGGGTTGCATCGGGGCCAAGCGCCTCGTCGGCGGCATCGTCGCGCCCGCGCTTCTGCTGCTTGCGGCGCTTCAGATTATCGCGCAGGGCGGCGGCCAGCCGGTCGGCCCGCGCCTGCTGCTGCGCTAAAGTTTCCGGGGTGATGCTGGGAGGGGTCTTGCTCATGATGAAACGACTATCCACACCCGCCGTGAAAACGAAAATAGCGAAACCCTTCGGCCTGCCGCACACTATGACCGCTTTTTCGCACTTGCCAAGCCCAAGCCTGTGGGGTAAACACCCGCCCACACCGAACGGCGCCCTGCCGAACGATGGAAAAGACGGCGCTGCTGCCGTAGCTCAGTGGTAGAGCACTCCCTTGGTAAGGGAGAGGTCGACAGTTCAATCCTGTCCGGCAGCACCATCTTCCAGGCCTTCAAGTCTCTGACTTGGAGGTTTTTTGTTTTTGGGGCTTTAGTTCCCGTATGAGCTTTTCCGTTTTCGCCCTGGTTCTCGTCGCCGCTGCCGTTCACGCCGGGTGGAATGCGCTGATCAAGGGGGCGGGCGATAAGATGCTGAGCACCGGCCTCGTCACGGTTATGGCGGCCGGGCTGGCCGCAGGGGGCTTGCCGTTCCTGCCGCTGCCAGAAACTGCGCTTTGGCCGTATATCCTGGGCTCGACCCTCCTGCAAATTCTCTACTATGCCTTGGTGGCGGGGGCCTATCGCCGGGCCGATTTCAGCCAAGCCTATCCGCTGATGCGCGGCACCGCGCCGTTAATCGTTGCCCTTGTGGCACACTTTGGTCTTGGGCAACCGCTGCCGGGCTGGGCATGGGCGGGCGTCGGTCTGCTGTGCGGCGGCATTATCGCCACGGCGGGTGGGCGTCGCGGGGGGCCGGGAACGGGGATGGCCCTGCTCAACGCGTTTGTGATCGCGGGCTATACGCTGGTCGATGGGATGGCGGTCCGCCGCACGGGCTCTCCCCTCGCCTATACGCTCTGGATTTTTCTGCTGACCGGCGTCGCCCTCGGAACCTGGACTCTCGCCCGCTATCGGCGGCGCGCCGTCGACTATGCCCGCCGCCACTGGGCCCTCGGCCTAAGTGGCGGGGCGGGCACGCTGATCGCCTATGGTATTGCCGTCTGGGCGATGGGCCAGGCGCCGATTGCCCTTGTCGCGGCCCTGCGGGAGACGTCCATCGTGTTTGCCGCCGGACTGGCGGTTTTGCTGTTTGGCGAACGGCTGCCGCGCGCCCGCTGGCTTGCGCTCGGGGCGATCCTCGGCGGGGTTGCGGTGCTGCGGTTGACTTAAACGACGGGCACCGTCGGGGCTAACTCATGCGCCCAAGGCGGGTTGGCCCCCGTTCGGGAAACGGTGACCGCCGCCGCCCGGGCGGCCAGGCTCAGCGCCCGACGAAGATCGCCGATCTCAAACCGGGCGATCCCGTCCGGCGTTAGGCGTCCGCAGGCGGCCAGCCCGGCCAGAACGCCCGCCGCAAACGTATCCCCCGCGCCAATCGTATCGGCAACCGGGACGCGCACCGCAGGAACAACAACATGGCCGCAGTCGGCCCAAGCCTCTGCCCCGGCACCGCCGCGCGTGACGACGACGAGCTTAACGCCGGCGTCTAGCCAGTGATCGATCACCCCCTCCCCGCCGATCCAGGCCAAATCCTCGTCGGAGAGTTTTAGAATATCGGTAACGGCGATCAGCCGGGCGAGACGCGCGCGATAGGCATCAGGTTCCGCCAGCAGCGCGGGCCGAATATTGGGATCGAGGGAAATCAGCCGCTTCCCGGCTTCCCTTAGGGCCAGGGCTTCGAAGGCGCTGCCGCAAGGTTCCTGCATCAAGCTGGTCGCCCCAAAATGCAGGGCGGTGATCGCAGGCGGCAAGGCGGGCAAATCGGCAGGCGCCAGCATGACCCCCGCCGATCCCTGATCGACGAAGCGATAGCGCGCCTGCCCGTCGGTCAGGGTAACAAAGGCCATCGCCGTAAACCGGTCGGTGCGCGGGGCAAGATCGGTCTGCACCCCACTGTCGGCCAGGGTTGCGCGCAGCAGATCGCCAAACGGATCGGTTGAGATCGGGGCAAAAAAAGCGGTCGGCGCGCCGAGCCGCCCGAGGGCAATTGCCGTATTGAAGAGCGCACCGCCCGGTAAGGGGCGCAAACACGGCTGCCCATCCGCCGAAACGGTCGGAACCATATCGATCAGCGCATCGCCGCAGCACAGGATGGTCACCGAACCGGCTCCTTCAGCGTTACTTTCGGATCAAGCAGATACGAGTCGAACAAGGGCAGGCTGGCCCCGCCAATCGCCCTTGCCATACTGCCCGCCGTCCCTTCGACGATCTGCGGCGCGACGATCCCCTGCAAATCAAGCCGCCCCATCGCCGCGCGCGTTGCCGCGACCAGCCTTTCGCGTACCGCAACGGGAAACGCCCCATCAAGGATCGCCGCCGAAAAATCGATGACCGAGCAGGCCGCCGCAATCGCCTGCGCCAGATTATCCGCTGCCATCGCGATCCAAGCGTCGAGCACGCTGCCGAGATCGTCCCAATCGTCTGGGGTACGCCATAGCCGCGACGGGTCTTCCCCCGCCGCCTTCAAGGCTTGTTCGAGTGTGAACAGCGAGGCGACGTTGATCAATTGGCCCCATTTTTGGGTGGGGCTGCGCACCGGCATCGAGCCGACCGCCCCAGCGTTGCCCGTGCGCCCGCGATAAACGGTGCCGTTCAGCACCACGCCCCCGCCGATAAAATAGCCGACGAAGAAATAAATGAAGTCGGGGTAGTCCGCCCCCTGCCCGAAGGTCAGTTCCGCCCCGCAGGCCGCCGTCGCGTCATTTTCGACAAATACAGGGTAGGGCTGCACCTCGGCCAGCAGATGAACAAGGTCCGTGTCGCGCCAGGCCTGCATATCGGCGCCAACAATATCGCCCCACAACCAGAGTTCGAAGGGAATGGCAACCCCCAGCCCGGCGATCCGGCCCCGTAGGTCCGGCGCCAGGGTCTCGGTTAAGGCGGGCACCCCCTGGGCCACGAAGCGGGCGATCCCCTCCGGCGACGGCCAAGCGTAGGCTTCGCGCAGAACCTGCCGAACCGTGCCGACGAAATTCAGCAGCAGCAGTTCCGCACTGCGCCGCCCGACCTTAAGCCCCAGGGCAAACACCCCATCGGGATTAAGCGCTAAGGGCGTGGACGGTTGCCCGACCCGACCGCGCTGGCGTTCGCCCCGGACCAGCAGTTGATCGTCCTCCAGCCGCCGCATGGTCACCGAAGCGGTTTGCGGCGATAGGCCGGTCATGCGGGCGATTTCGGCCTTCGGTAACCCGCCGTGACGCCGCACGAGCGACAGCATCAACCGTTCGTTCAGGGTCAACCCGCCCGAAGATTTGCGCCCTGCCGGATCTACGCCCGGTTCCTGGCTGTTTGCGTTTAGCACCATCATTCCTCCCGCCCGCACGGTCTTAGAGCAAGGGTGCGGCCCGCACAAGAATGCCGCATCGAATAAATAAATCAATCTGCTTTATCTATTGACGCCCGGTTGAAGAGGGTATTATCTAGCCGTCGAGAGGGGACGCAGGTCCCCTGTCCAAACGAACAGAGACAGCGCCTCGCGACAGGCGCGCCTATCGATCCACCGGGAGGATCCCAATATGAAAGTTCTCACGCTTGCATCCTGCGTTGGCGCCCTTGTTGCCGGGATGGCGGTCAGCAATGCCGCCCTGGCCCAAACCAAGGCCTGCCTGATCACCAAGACGGAAACCAACCCATTCTTCGTGAAAATGAAGGAAGGGGCGGCCGCGGCGGCGACCAAGAGCGGGATTACGCTGCAAACCTTTGCCGGTAAGCTGGATGGCGACGTTGAAACCCAAGTGGCGGCGGTCGAAAGCTGCATCGCCGGCGGCGCCAAGGGCATTCTGATCACCCCGTCCGACTCGCGCGCCCTGGTGCCGGTCGTCGCGAAGGCCCGGCAAGCGGGTGTTTTGGTGATCGCGCTCGATACGCCGCTGGAACCCGCCTCTGCCTCTGATGCGGTGTTCGCCACCGATAATTTCAAAGCGGGCGAGTTGATCGGCAAATGGGCCGCCGCCAAGATGGGCGATAAGGCCAAATCGGCGAAAATCGCCCTGCTCGATCTCAGTGCCCAGCAGGTGTCGGTCGATTATCTGCGCGATCAAGGGTTCTTGAAGGGCTTCGGCATTGACATCAAAGATCCCAAAAAGATCGGCGACGAAACGGATGCGCGCATCGTCGGCCATGACGTGACGGCGGGCAACGAAGAAGGCGGGCGCAAGGCGATTGAAAACCTGCTGCAGCGCGACCCCAGTATCAACATGGTCTATACCATCAACGAACCGGCGGCAGCGGGGGCCTATGAAGCCCTGAAAGCCCTTGGGATCGAAAAGAATGTCACCATCGTATCGGTCGATGGCGGCTGCCCGGGCGTGCGGAACGTCAAACAAGGTGTGATCGGCGCCACGTCGATGCAGTTCCCGCTGCTGATGGCCGCCAAGGGGATCGAAGCGATCGAAGCCTTCGCCAAGACCGGCCAGAAACCCAAAGCGACCGATGGTCTCGACTTTTACGATACCGGCGTCGAGTTGATCACCGATGCCCCCGTCTCGGGCATCCCGTCGATCACGTCCGAGGATGGTCTGAAGAAGTGCTGGGGCTAAGCCCCTAACGTTCTAACCGTCCGAATACTCTTCCTCCCCGGGCAGGGTGGTCCGGCGCACCTTTTCCCTAAGGCTGCTTCCGGTATCGCCCTGCCCTCATTCTTTATGGGACAGAGGAGCCTGCGATGAGCAAGGCTAGTGCAGAACGGGCACGGCTGCCCGCTTCCAGCGATGGATTGACCATGACCCGAGTTTCCCCCCCTGACGGCGAAAGCAAGCTGAACGAGAATTTCGCGAAATTCTTGGAACCCGCCCCCTCCCCCCTCGTGCGGCTTCAGCATTTCTTGCACGGTAACCCGACGATGGTGCCGGTCATCGTGCTGCTGCTCAGCGTTCTGGCGTTCGGTGTAATTGCGGGGGACCGGTTCTTCCATCCCTTTAACCTGTCGCTGATCCTTCAGCAGGTGTCGATCATCGGCATTCTGGCGGCGGCGCAGAGCCTGGTGGTGCTGACGGCGGGGATTGATCTGTCCGTCGCGGCAATCATGGTTCTCTCCTCCGTCATCATGGGGAAACTCGCGATCGATGTCGGGCTGCCGACGCCGCTGGCGATTGGGATCGGCTTTGCGGTTGGCGTTGGCTGCGGCTTTATCAATGGGGCGCTGGTCACCCGCCTCAAGCTGCCGCCGTTCATCGTAACGCTCGGCACCTGGAACATCCTCTTCGCGCTGAACCTTTGGCTGTCCAACGCGCAATCGATCCGCAGTCAGGACATCGACCAAAGCGCCCCGCTGCTGAAATGGTTCGGGGAGCGGGTCGGCTTCCTTGGCGCGCAGTTTACCTACGGCGTCTTTTTGACGGCGATCCTCTTTGCCGCCCTCTGGTTCCTGCTGAACCGCACCGCTTGGGGCCGTCACGTCTATGCGGTGGGCGACGATAAAGACGCCGCCGAACTGGCCGGGATCCGCACCAACCGCACCTTGATCAGCGTTTATGTTCTGGCCGGGCTTGTCTGTGCGCTGGGCGCCTGGGCGTCGATTGGCCGCGTCGGCTCCGTCAGCCCACAGAGTTTTTACGAAGGCAATCTGCAATCCATCACGGCGGTTGTGATCGGCGGGATCAGCCTCTTCGGCGGGCGCGGGTCGATTTTGGGGCCGTTGATCGGCGCCTTGATCGTCGGCGTATTTCAATCGGGCCTCCGCCTGTCGGGCGTCGATGTCCTGTGGCAGATGTTTGCGATTGGCTGGCTTATCATTCTCGCGGTCGCCTTAGACCAATGGATCCGAAAGGTGTCGGCATGACCCCCGTTCTTCAAGCAAAGGGCTTGGTGAAGCGCTATGGCCGCGTCGTCGCCCTCAACCACGCCGATTTTGATCTCTACCCGGGCGAAATTCTGGCGGTCATTGGTGATAATGGCGCGGGCAAATCCTCGCTGATCAAAGCCTTGTCCGGGGCGTTGGTGCCAGACGAGGGCGAAATCCTGCTGGATGGCGTGCCGGTCAGCTTCCGGTCGCCGCAGGAGGCGCAGGATGCCGGGATTGCAACGGTCTACCAGACCCTCGCCCTCTCCCCCGCGCTGTCGATTGCCGATAATATGTTCCTGGGGCGGGAACTGCGCAAACCGGGACCGCTCGGGCGGTATTTCCGCGTGCTGGACCGCGCGGCGATGGAGCAGAAGGCACGCGGCATGCTGTCAGACCTCGGCCTGCTGACCATCCAAAACATCCGCCAGCCGGTCGAGACTCTGTCCGGCGGTCAGCGCCAGGGTATCGCCGTCGCCCGGGCCGCCACCTTCGGCTCTAAAGTTGTCATCATGGACGAGCCGACCGCCGCGCTGGGGGTCAAAGAATCGCGCCGTGTGCTCGACCTCATCCTGCGCGTGCGCGAGCGCGGTCTGCCGATTGTGCTAATCTCGCACAATATGCCCCATGTGTTTGAAATCGCTGACCGCATCCATATCCATCGGCTCGGCCAGCGCCTGTGCACCATTCGGCCCAAAGATTATTCAATGGCCGATGCGGTGGCCTTCATGACCGGCGCCAAAGAACCGACGGCACAGGCCGCCTGATCCTGCCCCGCCCCAGGCCGGCCGCCTGGGGCGTTGCGCCGTTTGGGACTAACCCTCTATTGCCCTGAGCGAAACTGCGCTTAAATGCGCGCGTTTTCGCCACAGGAGCCGCCCATGTCCCGCCCCCGCATTCATGTTCCCGATCTGCCGATGCCCGATGCCGTTCTGGCGCGGATTGCGGCGGAGTTCGACGCCGTGCGCGGCGGGCCGGTGCCGGACGGGGTGGCGGGCCTGCTGATCACCCCGCGCGACAAACTGACGCCGGAAGCGATCGCCGCCCTCCCCGCCTCGGTCACGGTCGTGGCGACCTTTTCGGTCGGCTATGATCATATCAATATCCCCGCCGCCAAAGCGCGCGGGCTGATCGTCACCAATACGCCCGATGTGCTGACGGAGGCGACCGCTGATATCGCCCTGCTCCTCATCCTCGCCGCCAGCCGCCGCGCCCGCGAAGGGGAAGCGATGGTGCGCGAAGATACGTGGGTCGGCTGGAACCCGATGCAGTTGATCGGTTGGCAGATCACCGGCAAGCGCCTGGGCATCGTTGGCATGGGGCGCATCGGCCAAGCTCTGGCGCAGCGGGCGCGGGCGTGCGGGATGCAGATTCATTATCACAACCGCACCCGCCTTGCCCCGGCGGAAGAAGCAGGCGCGATCTATCACGAGACGCTGGAAAGCCTGCTGCCAATCTCCGACGTTCTGTCCCTGCACGCCCCGGCGACGGCGGCGACTGACCGGCTGATGAATGCCGACCGGCTGGCGCAATTGCCCCATGGGGCAATCTTGGTCAATACCGCGCGCGGCACTTTGGTGGACGATGATGCGCTGATCGCCGCCCTCGGCACCGGCCAGATTGCCGCCGCTGGGCTGGATGTCTTTACCGGCGAACCCGCCATCGATCCGCGTTATCGCAGCCTGCCCAACGTCTTCCCGCTGCCCCATCTCGGCAGCGCCACAATCGAAACGCGCACCGCAATGGGCATGCGCGCGCTGGATAATCTGGCTGCCGTTCTGGGCGGAAAACCGCCGCTGCATCCGGTGACGGCCTGATCCGTCTATTCTATACGCATTTGCGGCATGTGTTTTCCTTGCCGTCCGCTTCCAGTTCGGGCAGTTTTAATCGAAATTGCGTTGAATTCAGGCAACGGCAGGACAGGATCGGTTCCCAGGTGACGATGGTTCAAGGCCTACAACACTCATGACCGTGACCGGCTTTCCCCTTACGGTTGTCGGCTTCCCCAGCGAAACGCTCTCGCTGGTCGAAGAGGTTGTGGCGACGGGAACCTTGGCCGTGCAAACCCTGCACGTGCTGCCGAAACTGCCCAAGGCAGGAGCCCTGCCCGTGCGGGACGGGGTTTGCATCGTTGCCGCAACGCCGGAAACAGAAGCCGAGGTTTTGGCGTTGCCAGACACGGTCGGGGCCGATGGCGGGCCGATCCCGACGCTGGTGCTCGCCGCGCCCGTCAGCCAGGCCGATTTCCGACTGCGGGCGCTCGATTGCGGTTATGATGATATCGTTGCCCTGCCGCTTGACCGGGCGGAATTGATCGCGCGATTGCGGTCGGCGGGAATGCTGTTGGCGGGCCGCGCCGAAGTGCGGGAAGCCCAGATCACCGCCGATCAACGCTATGCCCTGATCGCCCTCGGCGCGAACGATGGGCTGTGGGATTGGGATCTCGCCTCGGGCCAGGTGCGCTATTCGCCGCGCCTCGCCGATATGATGGGCCTGCCGCCCAATAGCCAAAGCTGCGTGATCGAAGATTGGCTATCCTGCGTTCTGCCCGAAGACCGCGATTGGGTCGATGCGACGCTGGAAGAGCAGGTCGAAAACCCGTCGCGGGATTTTAAGATCGAGTATCGGGTGCGCGATGCTAATGGCGCGACCCGTTGGGTTCTGTGCCGGGGGACCGCGTTGGGCGGCGGCGAGAATGGGCGGGCCACCCGCATGGCCGGGTCGCAATCCGATATCACCGCGCGCAAAGAAGCCGAAGAGGCGCTACGGTCGAGCGAGGAACGCTATGCCCTCGCCATTATGGCCGCCAAGGATGGGCTGTGGGATTGGGATGTTCGCACCAATTCCATTCTGTTCACCCCGCGCTGGAAAGAAATGATCGGCTGCACCCCGGCCGAGGTTGGTACCGACCCGGACGAATGGTTCAGCCGCGTCAATCCCGACGATCTGATCTGGCTGCAAGCCGCCGTTGAGGCGCAAATCGCGACCGAAGAAGAACCCTTCCAGATCGAATATCGCATCCGCCACACCGATGGATCGGAACGCTGGATGCTCTGTCATGGGCTGACGATCCGCGACCCGCTGACCGCACGGGCCGTCCGCATCGTTGGTTCGCAATCCGACATTACCGAGCGCAAACAGGCCGAGCAGCAAGTGCTGCACGATGCCTTTTATGACGCCACCACGGGCCTGCCCAACCGCGCGCTTTTCCTCGACCGTCTGGCGCAAACCCTGCGCCGCTCCGATGGCACCATTGCCGATTGCGCCGTAATGGTGGTGGAGGTGAACCGCTTCGCCAGCCTCGCCAACTCGCTCACGCCGACCCAGGCCGACCGGCTTCTGCGTGAAATCGGCGACCGGCTGGGTCAGACCGTCGTTGCGTCTGACACTTTGGCCCGGCTAGAGGGCGCCAGCTTCGGCTTTCTGCTGCAAGGCATGACCGACAACGACACGATCGGCCACCGTGCGCTTGCGATCCACACGGCCCTAAAACCGGTCATCGAGTTGCCGGGGGCACCAGCGATCTATGTGACGGCCCGGATCGGCGCCGCCACGCCCAACGGCAACCAGCGGGCGGAAGAGCTGCTGCGCGATGCGTCGCGCGCGCTCAATCGCCCGGGCCTCGATGCCGAAAAAGGCGTCGCCCTCTTCTCCGCCGATGGGCGGGACGAAGAGTTTGATCCGCTCGCGATGGAACGCGACCTGCGCGCGGCCATCGAGGCGGGCGGGCAGTTACAACTGCATTATCAGCCGATCATCGATCTTCAGTCGGGGCGCTTGGTCGGGTTTGAGTCGCTGATGCGCTGGCAACACCCCGGCATGGGGATGGTGCCGCCGATCCGCTTCATCCCACTGGCGGAAGAAAGTAAGCTGATCGTGCCGATGGGCCTGTTCGCGCTGGAACAGGCCTGCCGTCAGGTCAACCATTGGCGGCGCCTGCTGCCGGACGCCGGACGGCTGTTCATCAACGTCAACGTCTCGGGCGTCCAGATGCAGGAGCCGGACTTCGTCGAGCGCGTGGCGGAGGTTCTGGCCCGCGAAGGCACCCCCGCCGATGCGCTAAAGCTGGAGATTACCGAAAGCGTCGTTCTCGACGATGTCGATAAGATGCTCTCGATCCTAAGCCGCCTGAAGGCGATGGGCCTGCGGCTTGCCATCGACGATTTCGGCACGGGCTATAGCTCCCTCTCCTACCTGCATCAATTCCGCTTCGATGCGGTCAAGATCGATCAATCCTTTGTGCGCGCCATGCGCCAGCGCCCGGAAAACGGCTTGATCATTCGCATGATCGCCGAGCTTGGTCGGGGCCTTGGCTGCGAAGTGATCGCCGAAGGGGTGGAAACCGCCAATGACGTTATCCGCCTTGCCCAGCTTGGCTGCATGTATGGTCAGGGGTATCACTTCGGTCGCCCGCGCGATGCCGATACGATCGAAAAACTGCTTTCCCCTGCGCGAGAAGAAACTGAAGCAAGCATTTAACCTGATTGTGTAATAATCGGGATGCGCGTTCGCCCGGTGTGCCGTATGATCTTACGGAATTACGGCCGCGTGGCGTAGCGTCCAGGGTCTGTGTGCAGCGCAAACACTAGCGGCAGAAGGCCGAAGAAGGCAGAGAGAATGAGCCGGAACATTACGAACGAAGATGTCCTTCGCGCCCTGCTGCAAATCGGGACGGGACTGCATCGGGAATTTTCGGAATTCCGCGATACGCTCAAGGTCGCTGCGCTGACGATCAACGAAAAAAAATTCGAGGAAGCCAAACACCTCGCGCGGGAACTTGAGGAACTGTCGAAGCACATCCTCAACACCAAGCGGGAAATCGCCCTCATCTCGGTGCAGACCGACGGCGGCAACTTCCAATCGGCAAACTTCGAGCTGGACGCGGTGGTCAAACAGACCGAAGACGCGACCAACAATATCATGACGGCGGCGGAAAATATCGACGCCAAGGCCGCCGAGCTGCGCGAACTCGAGGACGCGGAAGAACGCGCTGCCAAGATCACCGAGATCAACAATGAAGTCATCACGATCTACGAATCGTGCAACTTCCAAGATATTACCGGCCAGCGCATCCGCAAGATCGTGCGCATGCTGACCTATATCGAAACCCGCATCGAAAATATGATCCGCATCTGGGGCACCAGCGAAATCGGCCAGATGACGGAAAAGGCCCGCGAGGAAGAGCGGGCCACCGCCGACGATGAAACCGATCTGCTGAACGGCCCGCAGCTTCCGGGCGCCGCCGTCAGCCAGAATGAAATCGACGATTTCTTCCGCTAAGCGCGGCTAGCCCCGCTTGCTGGGCGCCAGCCAATAACCAAGCCCGAGGCTGAGCGCGGCATAGGCCAGGGTCGCGCCGAAACTGCCGAGGAAGGCGCCAAAGCCAAGCGTCAGCCCCACGAGCGCCAAGCGGGCCGGAAGGCCTTTCAGCAACCGTAACCCGGCGAGCAGCGCGGCGAGATAGCCGCCGAGGAAGTTTTGCGCGGACAGTTCGAACAGCATCGCCGTGTTCCAGCCCATCAGCCGCGCCGTCAGCAATGAGGCAACCGCCAGCAGGCCGAAGGTCAGCACCGCCCGACGCGGCACGCCCGAGGGGCCAACGCGGCTAAGCGCCTGGGGCAACAGCCCTTCCCGCGCCGCCGAGAAAATTAGCCGGGACGCCCCCCACAGGCCGCCGATCAGCGCCAGCAGGATCATGGTTGCCCCCAGGGCAGCCACGGTCTTTTCCGCCCAAGGGCCGAACAGATTGCCCGCCAACGCCGCCACCGGCGCCCGCAATAGGGCGGGATCGCTGGGATCGAGCCGAAGCTGCACCGCCAAGGCAATGCCGACGTAGAGCACCAGCATCGCCAAAAACGCCCCCGCCAGGGCCAACGGAAAATCGCGGCGCGGCTGGCGAAACTCCTCCGCCGTCGAGCAAAACAACTCCCAGCCAGTGAAAGCAAAGAATAAGGCCCCCAGGGCAGGCAGGGCGGCGAGTGGGGAGGCGGCCGTCAGCCCGGCGGCAATATCCACCTGCGGCCCGGCCAGCGCGACGGCAGCCAGCACGCCCAATAACGCGATCAGGCCGAAGGTCATCAGCGATTGCACCGATCCGGCGATCTGGGCGCCGCCGAGGTTCACCAGGGTAGCCACCGCCAGCACCGCCAACCCAACCCAGGTTTCCGCGCTCGGCGGCAGACCGAAGAAGGCGGCAATATACGACCCGCCGCTGAGCCCGATCGCCGCCGCCCCCGGTAAACAGGCGCCGATCAGCAGCGCTTCCGTCGCCCGGCCGGCGCGATAACCGAAAGCGGCTTCGGCAAATCCGGCCACGCCGCCCGCCGTGGGATAGCGCGCGCCGAGCTTGGCGAAGAGCAGGAGCAGCGGCAGAGTCAGCAGCGCATTGATCCACCAAGCATGGATCGCCGCCGCCCCGACGAGACCAACACCGATGCCCGGCAGGATCAATAGCCCGCTGCCCACCACCATGCTCAAGGCAACCCCGATCCCCTGCACCACCCCCAAGCTGGGCCGCAGGCTGGGAGCATCCGCCCCGCAGGCCGGTTCGTGAACGGACATGCTGTTTTCTCCTACCGAAAAACCCGATATACGACAGAAAGATGGCGCATCGCCCTGCCGGAAATCGCCCCGGCAAGATGGCGGAATGCCCGGCAGTTTGACGGGATGAAGGGCAGGATGGACGAGATCGACCGGCAGTTGCTGACCCTTTTGCGCGGCGATGGGCGTATGCCGACGACGACGCTGGCCAAGCGCGTCGGCCTTGCCCGCTCCAGTGTGCAAGAACGGCTCGACCGGTTGCAGCGCGACGGCGTGATCCGAGGCTTCACCGTCATAACCGGCGCCACTGCCCCTGGCGCGGTTCAGGCCTATCTCATCGTTAAAATGTCCGAAAACTGTTATAAACTGCAAGGCGCCTTGCGCGCTATGCCCGAAGTTCTGTTCGCTCATAGCATCACCGGCGACGAAGATTTGCTGATATATACCGAAACCGCCTCGACCGACGCCCTCGCCCGCGTGCGCGAGCAGGTGGAAAAAATGCCCGGCGTTTTGCGCGTCACCACCGCGCTCGTCCTCAACCGCTGGGTCGATCGGCCCGGGGGCGCGTGAAACAAGCCTGTCTGCGGGCGTGAGCGATCTTGCTTTCAAACGCGGGGCTGCTAGGGTTGCGGCGGGTGCGCTGCGGCAAGACCAGATGTACCCTCGTTTCATTCCTGGGAACACCGTCTGAATGCCGACCCCCGCGACGCTGCTGACCATCGACCGTTCCGCCCTGGCCGCCAACTGGCGCTTTTTGGCCGGGCAAGCCGCGCACGGGCATTGCGCCGCCGTGGTGAAGGCCGATGGCTATGGGCTGGGCGCGGTTGAAGCGGCCTCGGCCTTTCTCGCGGCGGGCTGCACGCGGTTTTTCGTCGCCCATCTGGCCGAAGCAATCATCCTGCGGGCCGGGCTGACCGAGCGCTTCCCCAACGCCAAACCCAGTATCGGCGTGCTGAATGGGCTACTGCCGGGCGAGCAGGCGGAGTTTCTGGCCCATGATCTGCTGCCGGTCCTCAACACGCCGCAGCAAATCGCCGACTGGCAGCCGGAGCATCCGGCGATACTGCAAATCGATACGGGGATGAGCCGCGTCGGTCTTGAAGCCACAGAATTCGACGCGTTGCTGCCCGACCTGCGCCGCCGTAATTTCGGGCTGCTGATCAGCCATTTCGCCCGCGCCGACGAACCGCAGGAGGCCTTGAACCGCCTTCAGATTGACCGGTTCAGCGCGGCGATGCAGCAGCTTCCGGGGGTGCCCGGCTCGCTCGCCGCCTCCTCTGGGATTTTTCTGGGGCCGGACGCGCATTTCGATCTGCTGCGCCCCGGCTATGCCCTTTATGGCGGCAATCCCGTCCCGGGCAAACCCAACCCGATGCAGCGCACCGTGACTTTGACGACGCCGATTATCCAAGTGCGGGATGTGGAGGCCGGGCGCCCGGTCGGTTATGGGTCGCGCTGGCATGCCCCCGCCCCGGCGCGCATCGCCACAATTCCTTATGGGTATGCCGACGGCATCCCGCGCGTGACCGCAGGCGCAACCTTCTGGCTGAACGGCAAACCCGCCCCGGTCGTCGGGCGCGTCTCGATGGATTTGATCACTCTGGACGTGACGGCCTTGCCGGAGGCGGTGCCGGGGGCGCAGATCGAAATCCTCGGCCCGAACCGCGACATCGACACCGCCGGGGCCGATGGCGGCACGCTGGGGTACGAGATTCTCACCAGCATCGGCCGCCGCGCCGTGCGCCAGTATATCGGGTAGATGATGCCGCTGCTGACGCCGCTCGGGCGCTTTGCCCTCGCCTTTTTCGCCACCTGTGGCCGGGTGACGCTGTTTGCCCTTGAAGCGGTGAGCCATTGGCTGCGCCCGCCCTTCTATGGGCGGCAGTTTCTGAAACAACTGCTGGAAATCGGCTATTACTCGCTGCCGGTCGTTGGGCTAACGACGCTGTTTACCGGCATGGTGCTGGCCCTGCAGGGCTACACGGGCTTTGCGCAGTTCAACGCCGAAAGCACGATTGCCAATCTGCTGGTGCTAGCGATCACCCGTGAACTGGGGCCAGTGATGGCCGGGTTGATGGTGGCAGGCCGCGTTGGCGCGGCGATGGCGGCGGAGCTTGGCACGATGCGCGTGACCGAGCAGATCGACGCGCTCGATACCCTCTCCACCCCGCCGATGAAATATCTCGTCGCGCCGCGCCTCTTGGCCGGAACCTTGGCGCTGCCGCCGCTGGTCGCCATCGGCGATATCATCGGCGTCATGGGCGGCTGGCTGATCGGGGTGCAGAAGCTGGGCTTCAACGGGGCCGCCTATCTTCAGGCAACGATGAATTATCTGACCTTCGAGGATGTCTTCTCGGGCCTCGTCAAAGCTGCCGTCTTCGGCTTTACCGTCACGCTGATGGGCTGCTACCACGGTTTCTATTCCGGGCGCGGCGCCCAAGGCGTCGGGTCGGCCACCACCAATGCCGTCGTCTCGGCCTCCATCCTCATTCTGGTCTTCGACTATCTGCTGACGGAGGCGTTTTTCGCAAAATGAGCGCCGACTACAAGATCGCCGCGCGCGGCGTCAGCAAGAGTTTCGGGCGCAAGCATGTGCTGCGCGGGGCCGATCTTCTGGTGCCGCGCGGGCAAAGCACGGTCATCATCGGCGGCTCGGGCACCGGCAAGTCGGTGCTGCTGAAGTGCATCCTGGGGCTGATCGAACCCGATGCGGGCCGCATCGAAATCGACGGCGTCGATATTCTGAAGGAAGGCCCGCGCAGCCGCCGCGACATTCGCCAAAAGATCGGCATGCTGTTCCAAGGTGGCGCCCTGTTCGACAGTCTAAGGGTCTGGGAAAATGTCGCCTTCGGGCTAATGCAGGGCGAACGGATGAGCGCGCGCGACGCAAAACCGATTGCGGTGCAGAAGCTGGGACAGGTCGGCCTTGGCCCCGATGTCGCCGATCTTTTCCCGGCAGAACTGTCGGGTGGGATGCAAAAGCGCGTCGGCCTCGCCCGTGCCATCGCCCGCGAGCCGGAAATTCTGTTCTTCGACGAACCAACCACTGGGCTTGATCCAATCATGGCCGGGGTGATCAACGATCTGATCCGCCAATGCGTCGCCGATCTCGGCGCTACCGCCGTCACCATCACCCACGATATGACCAGCGTGCGCCATATCGCCGATCAGGTGGCGATGATCTATCAGGGGCAATTCATCTGGTGTGGGCCGATTGGCGAGCTTGATCAGTCGGGCAATGCTTATGTGGACCAATTCATCCACGGCCGCGCCGACGGGCCGATCGCCCTGCAAGTGCGGAGCGCCTGATGGCGCGCGGCGGCAGCCATTACGTCTGCCAGTCCTGCGGGGCCTTTTACGCGAAATGGCAGGGGCAATGCACCGCCTGCGGCGAATGGAACACGCTGGTCGAAGAATCGGCCCCGCCGCCGGTGGGCGGCAAGAAGGGCGCTTCGGCGCCTCGGACGCGCGGCGGCGGGCTTGATTTCGTCGATCTCCACGGTTCCTCCGCCCCCGCCCCGCGCCGCCCCAGCGGGATTGGCGAGTTAGACCGGGTAACCGGCGGCGGTATCGTTCCCGGCTCCGCCATTCTCATCGGCGGCGATCCCGGCATCGGCAAATCAACCTTGCTCACCCAGCTTGTCGCCCGCTTGGCCGAAACCGGGGCGCGCTGCGCCTATATCTCCGGCGAAGAAGCCGTCGATCAGGTGCGCTTGCGCGCGGGCCGCCTGGGGATTTCGGCGGCGCCCGTCGCCCTCGCCTCCGCCACCGCCCTGCGCGATATTCTTCCGGCGCTGGAAACCGATAACCCGCCCGATGTGGTGGTCATCGATTCGATCCAGACCATGTATCTCGATGCGCTGGACAGCGCCCCCGGCACGGTCGGCCAAGTGCGCGCCTGCGCCCAGGAATTGATCCGCGCCGCCAAGAAGCGCGGCTTCGCGCTGATCCTGGTAGGCCATGTCACCAAGGAAGGCGCCATCGCCGGGCCGCGCGTGCTGGAACATATGGTCGATACGGTGCTGTATTTCGAAGGCGAGCGCGGTCACCAGTTCCGCATTCTGCGCGCGGTGAAGAACCGCTTCGGCCCGACCGACGAAATCGGCGTTTTCGAGATGACCGACCGGGGCCTATCGGAAGTGCCGAACCCCTCTGCCTTATTTTTGGCCGAACGGCGGGACAATGTATCGGGCGCGGCGGTTTTCGCAGGTATGGAGGGCACGCGCCCGGTGCTGGTGGAAATCCAGGCGCTGGTCGCCCCCACCAGCTTCGGTACACCACGCCGCGCCGTCGTCGGCTGGGATAGCGGGCGGCTTGCGATGGTGATGGCGGTGCTGGATGCACGCTGCGGCCTATCCATCGGCGCGCAGGATGTGTACCTGAACGTTGCGGGCGGGTTGCGGATTTCCGAACCGGCGGCGGATCTGGCAGTTGCCGCCGCGCTGGTTTCCGCCTATTCCGGGGAACCGGTACCGCCGGATATGGTGGTGTTTGGCGAAGTCGGGCTAGCGGGCGAGGTTCGGCAAGTCGGTCAAACCGATGCGCGGCTGAAGGAAGCCTTGCGCTTGGGCTTTGGGCGGGCTTTGATCCCGGCGCGCCGGGCGGGGGCTGCGCAAGGGTCGAGCGGACTAACGCTGACCGAGATCGACCGGCTGGCGGAGCTTGTGGAACGCCTCGCCCCGGCGGAAGACAATACATGGCGGCGCAAGCTGCCGTAAAAGGAACCAGAACGGGTCCGAGAGGAGTAGAATGGACGGCGGCTTTCATATGACCGACATCGCGGTTGTGATCGTGGTGCTAATTTCGGGGGTGCTCGCCTTTCTGCGCGGCTTCGTGCGGGAAGCGCTGGGGATTGCCGCCTGGATCGGCGCCGCCTTCATCGCCATGCAGGTCCAGCCGATGACGATGGGGATCGCTATGGATCTCATCGGCATGGAGGTGATCGCCAAATACGGCTCCTGGGTCGTTATCTTTCTGGTCGCGCTGATCATCCTGTCCATCGTCAGCGGCGCGCTGTCGAACATGATCAAGGATACCAGCCTGAATGCGCTCGACCGGTCCCTAGGCTTCGTCTTCGGCTTGGCGCGCGGTGCGCTGCTGATTTCGGTGGTCTATTTCCTCGGTGCGCAACTGATGAATAAGAACGCCCCGCCGCCCGAGTGGCTGGCGCAGGCGAAGACCTATCCGCTAATCCAGCGCGGCGCCGATATGGTCGCCGTCTTCGTGCCACGCGATCAGTCGGAAGAAGCTGCCCGCGCGCTGGAAGAAAAACGCCGCCAGGGGGAAGCCCTGCTGGAAATTCAGCGCAATCTACAAACCCTCACCGCCCCGCCCAGCGGTGCCCCGGCCCCAGCGGCCCCAACGCCGGCCCCCGCGCAACCGGCGCCGCAAGCCGCTCCCGCTCCTGCCGTGCCGCCCGCGATCGTACCACAGCCTGCCGCCCCAGCGGGTGCTGCGCCGGTAAAACCAGCGCCTGCCCCGGCCCCGCCGTCGGCGCCGCAAGGCCAGAAACCGGCGCAAACTCAGGCCCCCGCCCCAGCGGCGGGACAAGCCCCCGCAAAAGCGGGGACCGGGTATGACGATCAGCAACGCAACGCGATTGATGCATTGTTCAAAAATAAGCAGTAAAGAGGCGCCAGCCATTGCCCCGGTGGCCGCGCCGGGGTCAGCCTTGCTTTAGAAAAGGGTTGCCCGCACATGCTCACGACGCATCCGTTTGACGACGACAAGCTGCGGGAGGAATGCGGGGTCTTCGCCATCTATGGCACGCCGGACGCCGCCGCCCATACCGCGCTCGGCCTCCACGCTTTGCAGCATCGCGGTCAGGAAGCCGCCGGGATCGTCGCGTTTGACGGTACCCAATTCAACGCCCATCGCGCGCTCGGCCATGTTGGCGAAACCTTCGCCCAGCCGGACGTTATTGGCCGATTGAACGGCCATGCCGCTATCGGCCATACGCGCTATGCTACGACCGGCGATACGCTGCTGCGCAATGTTCAGCCGCTGTTCGCCGATCTCGCCATCGGCGGCTTTGCCATCGCCCATAACGGCAATCTGACCAATAATCAGGCCCTGCGCCGCCGCTTGGTGGAACGCGGCTCGCTGTTCCAATCGACGACCGATACCGAAGTGGTGGTGCATCTGATCGCCACCGCCCTCGCTACCGCCGTCGTGGACCGGCTGATCGACGCGCTGCGCCAGATTAATGGCGCCTATTCCTTCGTCGGGCTGATGGACGATGGCATCGTCGGCGTGCGCGACCCCAATGGTGTGCGCCCGCTGGTGCTGGGCCGCTTGGGCGATGCCTATGTGATGGCGTCGGAAACCTGTGCGCTCGATATTCTCGGTGCCGATTTCATCCGCGATGTCGAACCGGGGGAAATGGTCATCGTCACCCGCGACGGGCTGACCAGCCGCCACCCCTTCCCCAAGGCCAGCCGCCGCTTCTGCATTTTCGAGCATATTTATTTCGCCCGGCCCGATAGCATCGTCGAAGGCACCTCCGTCTACGACGCCCGCAAGCGCATTGGTGCCGAATTGGCGCGCGAAGCCGGGGTGGATGCCGATGTGATTATTCCGGTGCCGGATTCGGGCGTTCCCGCCGCGCTCGGCTATGCCAATGAAGCGGGCATCCCCTTCGAACTCGGGATTATCCGCAACCATTATGTCGGTCGCACCTTCATCGAGCCGACCGATCAGATCCGCCATTTGGGCGTCAAGCTGAAGCACAACGCCAACCGCGCCCATATCGAAGGCAAGCGCGTGGTGCTGGTGGACGATAGCATCGTGCGCGGCACCACCTCGACCAAGATCGTCGAAATGGTGCGCGCCGCCGGGGCGACGGAGGTGCATATGCGCATCGCCTCGCCGCCGACGACCCATAGCTGCTTCTATGGCGTCGATACTCCGCGTCGGGAGAAACTGCTGGCGAGCCAGATGGATATCGAAGCGATGACCAAGTTCATCGGCGCCGATAGCCTAGCCTTCGTCACCATCGACGGCATGTACCGCGCGATGGGCAAGCCCGAGGGGCGCAATAGCCGCGATCCGGGCTTCTGCGATGCCTGCTTCACCGGCGATTACCCGATCCCGCTGATCGATTTCACCGACGGGACCAGCGATGACCGCGTGAGCGTGCTGGCCGAATAATGACCAAGGGAATGCTTGCGGGCCGCATCGCGCTGATCACCGGCGCGTCGCGCGGCATTGGCGCCGCCGTTGCAAAACTGTTCGCGGCGGAGGGCGCGCAGGTCGTGCTCATCGGCCGGTCGGTCGGTGGGCTTGAGGAGGTGGATGATGCCATCCGCGCCGCCGGGCATCCGGGGGCGACCCTGCTGCCGCTCGATCTGGCCGATGGCGATAAGATCGATCAATTGGGCTATGCCCTGGCCGAACGCTTCGGGCGGCTCGATGTGCTGGTGATGAACGCCGGGGCGCTCGGCGGGTTCTCGCCAGTCGGGCACCAGAAGCCGAAAATTTTCGAAAAACTGGTGGCGGTGAACTTCATGGCGCCCTGGCGGCTGATCCGCGCCTGTGACCCGCTGCTGCGGGCCTCCGACGCCGGACGGGTGATCGCGACGGTCGGCGGACCGGGCACAGCCACGCCGGAGCATTTCACCGGCCCCTATGCCGCCAGCAAGGCTGCCCTGCTCAGTTTGATGCAGACCTACGCCCTTGAGAACGCCAAGACCAAGTTGCGGGTGAACTGCGTCGATCCCGGCACGGTAGCGACCCGCCTGCGCGCCGAAGGTTTCCCGGGCGAAGACGCTGCCGCTTTGGCGACGCCGGAGAGCGTGGCGCCGCTGTACCTCGATCTCGCGCGCGCGGACTGCCACCGAAACGGCGAAATTCTGCGGGCCTAGCGGACCCAGGGGGTTTCCCCCTGGCCCCCACTCACGGGGCTTGCCCCGTGAGAATCCCTTTTTCTTTTCCAGTCCCCTCCTGTAAACCATGCGCCCTTGCAATAGGATTCTTAAGGGGTAAGCCCCTTAAGCGGGGGTGTCGGGGGCGGCGCCCCTGACAGCGGGCCAGGGTTTCCATGAACGTCGCCGATTTTGATTTCGACCTGCCGGACAGTCTGATTGCCGAGCGCCCGATGGAGCCGCGCGAGGCGGCGCGGCTGCTCTGCGTTGGGGATAGGCTGACCGATAAGACCATCGGCGATTTGCCGAGCCTGCTGGGGCCGGGTGATTTGATCGTCTTTAACGATACCAAGGTCATTCCCGCCCGGCTGCACGGCCGGCGCGAACGGGTGGAGGGTGGGGCCGTGGTAGCGGTCGAACTCCTGCTGCACCAACGCCACAGCAGCGCGGAATGGACGGCTTTCGCCAAACCCGGCAAGCGGCTGCGGATCGGCGACACGATCCGCTTCGGCGATCTCTTACGGGCGGAACTGCTGGAAAAACGCGACAGCGGTGAAGTGCTCATCCGCTTCGACCGCAAGGACGCCGAGCTGACCGCCGCGCTGGAGGCCATCGGCGAAATGCCGCTACCGCCCTATATCCGGCGCGCCCAAGACGCCCGCGACCGCCAGGATTATCAGACGATCTTCGCGGCGAAAGAGGGCGCCGTCGCCGCGCCCACCGCCGGGTTGCACATCACGCCAGGGCTGTTGCAGGCACTGCGTGAGCGGGGGGTTGCGACGGAAACGGTTACCTTGCACGTCGGCGCGGGTACCTTC
The DNA here is from genome assembly GCF_002251735.1 of Elstera cyanobacteriorum. Taxonomy (NCBI): domain Bacteria; kingdom Pseudomonadati; phylum Pseudomonadota; class Alphaproteobacteria; order Rhodospirillales; family Rhodospirillaceae; genus Elstera; species Elstera cyanobacteriorum. The sequence goes on from NZ_NOXS01000032.1 coordinate 508,174, forward strand.
CAGCCGGTGAAAGCCGAGCGGGTGGAAGACCATAAGATGCATTCGGAATGGGCGGAACTGTCGCCGGAGGGGGCCGCGCGGCTAAATGCGCACCGCGCAGCAGGCGGGCGGATTATCGCCTGCGGCACGACCTCCTTGCGCACGCTCGAAAGCGCCGTGGCGCCAGATCGGCGCTTTAGCGCCTTGAGCGGCGGGACAGAGATTTTTCTCTATCCCGGCAAACCGATCTATTCCGCCGACCGGCTGCTGACGAATTTTCACCTGCCGCGCTCGACGCTATTCATGCTGGTCTCCGCCTTCTCCGGCCCGAACCGCATGCGCGCGGCCTATCAGCACGCAATCCGGCAGAACTACCGCTTTTTCTCCTACGGAGACGCCTGCCTTTTGGAGCGACGGGACGATGACACAGCTGCGCTTTGAGCTTCTGAACACCTCCGGTCGCGGGCGGCGTGGGCGGATTTTCACCGCGCACGGCACGGTGGAAACGCCGACCTTCATGCCCGTTGGCACCGCCGCCACCGTGAAAGCGATGACCGTCGACGCGGTGAAAGCCACCGGCGCGCAAATTGTGCTGGGCAATACCTATCATCTGATGCTGCGCCCCACGGCGGAACGTATCGCCCGCCTGGGTGGCCTGCATAAGTTCATGAATTGGGAAGGGCCGATCCTGACCGATAGCGGCGGTTATCAGGTCATGTCGCTGACCGCCCTGCGCAAGATGAGCGAGGACGGCGTTACCTTCCGCTCGCATCTAGACGGCAGCGCCCATACGCTGACCCCAGAACGCTCCACCGAAATCCAGAACCTGCTGGATGCCACGATTACGATGGCGTTCGACGAATGCACACCCTATCCGGCGACGCATGAGGTGGCGCAGAAGTCGATGGAACTGTCGATGCGCTGGGCCGAACGGTCGCGCAAGGCCTTCGTGGCCCGGCCCGGGTACGGCCAATTCGGCATTGTGCAAGGATCTGTCTATCCCGACCTGCGCGCCCGCTCGATGGACGCGCTGATCCCGATGGATTTCGAAGGCTATGCCGTGGGCGGGCTTGCCGTCGGCGAAGGCCAGGCGATCATGTTCTCGGTGCTGGACGCGACCACCCCGCGCCTGCCGACCGATAAGCCGCGCTATTTGATGGGGGTCGGCAAACCCTCGGACCTTGTTGGCGCGGTGCAACGCGGCATCGATATGTTCGACTGTGTGCTGCCCACCCGCTCCGGCCGTACTGCCCAAGCCTTCACCCGGCGCGGCACGGTGAATATCCGCAACGCCCGCCATCAGGACGATCCGCGCCCGCTCGATCCCGATTGCGCCTGCCCGGCCTGTTCCAACTATTCGCGCGCCTATCTGCACCACCTCGCCCGCTCCGGCGAGATTCTGGGGGCGATGCTGCTGACCTGGCATAATATCCATTATTATCAGGAACTTATGGCGGGGATGCGAAAAGCGATCGAAGAAGACCGGCTGGATGCTTTCGCAGCCGAGTTCCACCGGGAGCAGGCGGCGGGGGACTTGGAGGCGTGGCGGTAACGCCGCAAAAATATCCCCCCCGCCCCTTGAACGCTAGAAACCTGCGGGCCACCTGAGATCAGTCTCAGGTCCGGGCCCCTCTGGCGGTCCTTCCAGGCCGCGATGTCGGACCCTTAGACGACACCCACCCGTGCCTTCGAAAAGGGACCATCATGAGCCTGTTTTCTATGTTCAAGAGTGACAAGGGCGAGCAGATGACGCCGCATAAGGCGTTTGCCGTCGCGCTTCTCTACACGATGGCCGCCGATGGCGAAATGGATGCCGAAGAAGTCGGTCATCTGCTGTCCGTGATCGGCGGATCGCGCGAGGGCGGCACGATTGGCGTCGGCGCCAATAACCGCGCGCTACTGGAATCGGCGATGAAATACGTCCGCACCCATTCGCCCGATCAGTTCCTGGCGGAAGCCACGCCGTTGCTGACCACGGCGCAACGCCTGTGCATTCTGATGAACCTTGTCGATAGCGCCCTGTCGGACGGCGAGGCGGAGCCGGAAGAACGCGCCTTCTTCGATAAGACGCAAACGGCCTTTGGGATTTCGGATGAAGAGTTCCGCCCCTATTTCCAAGTGCTGATGATGAAGAACGACCGGTCGGTCTTCATGGATCAAAACCACCCGCTGAACCGGCCCGATTTTAAGGTCGGGCTGCCCGGCCAAGCGGCCTAATTGCTTGGGCCGGGGTTTGTCCCCCGGCCCCTTCTATCACGCGGCGCGGACGGCTTTTAGGAACTGTTCCACGACCCGGTTGAGCGCCTGGGTTTCCACCCCGAGGTTCTGCGACGTGCTGGAAACCGATCCGACAATCGAGCCAACCTGCGCCGAAGCGCCAGAAATGCGGTCCACATCCCCCGCGACGCGGCGCGCGCCCTGCGACGCATAATCGACGGCGCGGGCGATTTCCGCCGTTGCCGCCCGTTGTTCTTCGGCTGCCGACGCAATCATCGCAATCGTATCGTTGATCGTGCCGATGACTTGGCCAATCCCCTGCACCGCATCCACCGTCTCGCGGCTAACCGCCTGCACGGCGGCAATTTGGGTGGTGATTTCCTCCGTTGCGCGGGCGGTTTGATTGGCGAGGCTTTTCACTTCATTGGCAACGACGGCAAAACCTTTGCCCGCCTCCCCCGCCCGCGCCGCTTCGATGGTCGCATTGAGGGCCAACAGATTGGTTTGCTCGGCGATACTCTGGATCAGCCGCACCACGTCGCCGATGCGCTGCGCCGCCTCGCTTAGGCTTTCGACCGTTGCATTGGTTTTATCGACCAAATGCACCGACTGCGCCGCCTGATCGGTGCAGATCGACAGATCGCGGCTAATACTGGCGATAGAAGCGGAAAGTTCTGCCGCCGCCGTCGCCGCCGTATCGACATTCGCCGCCGCCTGATCGGCTGCGCTTTGGGCCGATGTGGTATCGGCATGGGTATTTTTCGCGAGCCGGTCCAATTCCCCGGCGCCAGAGCAAAGATTGCCCGTCGCTTGGGTAACGGCCTCGGCCACATGGCCAATCCCCCCCTCGAAATCGGCAATCGCGGTTTCCAGCGATTGCTGGCGGGCAAGCCGCTGCGCCGCCTCCGCCGCGCGTTCCTGCTGGGCGGCAGCCACCCGTTCCGTAGTTTCGCGGTAGGCTTCGACGGCGCGGGCGATAGCGCCCATTTCGTCCCGAGCGGTGAACCCAAGAGGATCCGCGCGATCGCCGTTGCGAATCCGGTCAAGTGCCGTTGCACAGGCGCTGAGTGGCCGGGTGATTGAGGTTGCGATCAACCGGGCGGCAACAAGCAACCCAAGCAAAGCCAAAACGATCACCGAACCAATTGCCCAATAGGCCGTGGCGATCAGGCCATCGGCCTGGCTACGCACGCTATCGGTTTCCGCCTTGATCAGATCTTCGATTTCTTCCTGCTCCTTCGCCAAGGCATCGAAGGCCGTAACAAAGGCGGGCAATTGGGCCGACGCTTTGGCGCGGTCCTGCGCAGCCAGCGCCACCAGGGTTTCCGACTGGCGAATATAAGTCTCTAAGGGCGTAGAAACGCGCTGCAAGAGCTCCCGCAGCCGCCCCTCGGCCCGCTGCTGATTATCTGCCAGCGTTTTGCGGAAGGCGGCGGCATCGGTTTTCAAATCCTCGGCCACATGCATCGCATCCGCCGTCTTTTCACCGCTCGCAGCCAGCATCGCTTCGAAGACATGCCCGCGCAGGGTATCGTGCAGCATGTCGCCATATTGGAAGTCGCTTAAAATTTCGCCCTGTGCCTTCACCGTATGCAGCAACACGACGACTTGCTGGAAGAAGTAAGCCGACAACCCCGCCGCAGTCAGCATCAACACCCCTGCAATAAGAACCAATGACAGTATTTTCTGCCGTAATCCCCGTAAGGTGCGCATGGTGCCCTCTCTCCCTTCACTGATTGCCGTCGATGAACCCCCAAGGCCGATCTGCCAGAACTGAAGAAGAATAGAAACGTTTCGGAAATTTTTAGTGCAATTTATCGACTCTATACGCCTCTCTTTCGTATTTCGATACTCACGAAATTTGGTCACGATACTGCCCAAATATCAATAAATCGTGAATCGGAATTTCTATCAGGGGAGGCAATGCCGCAAAGGTCAGGAGCTACCCGCCGCATGAAAGCCTGCCCTGCTGGAACCTCGGCGGCATGAGGATTGCCAGGGCAGCGGCAGCAAGACCAAAGTAAGCCGATGCACGCCCCGACCGAAGCCCTGACCCACGCCGCCCGCCGCCTATCCATCGCTTTGCTGAGCGGTCTGGCGTTTTTCACGATTCTGGCCGCCACCAGCGGACGGACCGAGTTTGGCACACTCGCCGCCCTCTGCCTTATTCTCTACCTCGGGATGATCCTACCGTCGGTGCATAAGCGGGAAGCGCCGCTGGTTTCGGTCGCCGCCGTCTCGGTGATCGCGGTCACCATCCTGCATCCGGCGCCGGGGCCGATTCTGTTGACGGCCGCCGCCAAGGGCGCGAGTTTCGCGTCGCTAATCCTGGCTTTGGGTTTTTTGCAAGCCCCCGCCAGCCACTCGCGCCTCGTGCATCGCTGCGGCGAGTTTCTGATCAATCAAGGCCCCAGCCGCCGCTATGCCGCGCTCACGGTGGGCGGGCATCTGTTCGGCATCGTCTTGAACCTCGGCGCCCTTTCGCTGCTTGGCGGCATGATGAAACGGTCGAATACGCTAGAGCAGGCGGGCGGCGATCCCGCCATCGTTGCCCTGCGCTCCGAACGCATGAGCATGGCGATGTTGCGCGGTTTCAGCACCTCGACCCTCTGGTCGCCGACCACGCTGACCGTCACCGTGTCGCTGACCCTGGTGCCCGACGGTCTCTGGCTATCGATCCTGCCCATCGGGATGTCGATGGCGGCGCTACTGCTGTTTATCGGCTATCTGCAAGATCGCCTGCAGCACCCGCCGCGCGCCCGCGCCCGGGCGCTGAGCTATCACACCGACCTGACCCTGCGCGAAACGCTGCTGCCACTCAGCCTGCTGGTCCTGAGCGTGCTCGCTCTGATCGTCGCCGTTCGGCAGCTCATGGGGTGGCCGCTCGGTACGGTCGTTATGACTGTCGTGCCGCTGTTTTCGGTGGGCTGGATGTTCTGGCAGAATGTGGGGCGTAGCCTGCGCCTCGCGCTCGGTCTCACCGCCCGCCAGACGCTGCGCCATTGCGCCGAAAAACTGCCGAAGAACCGCTACGAGGTGATCTCCCTCTCATGCGGCGGGATCGTCGGCGGCTGCGTTGCGGCTCTGATCCCACCCCAGGCGTTGGGCGACCTGATGAACTATTTGGGGCTGCCGCCCGTCGCGCTGCTGATCGCGGTTTTCTGGGTTGTCGTGCTGGGCGCGCAGATTAGTATCAACCCGATCATCACGGTGCCGCTGCTGGGCAGTGCGATTATGCAGATGCATCCCTTGCCCGTATCGCCCTTCGCGCTGCTGGTGACGCTGATCACCAGTTGGACGATGTTCACCCTGTTTTCGCCCTTTTCGGCCTCCGCCCTCATTCTCGGGAATATCGGCGAGGTGCCGCCGCGCACCATCGTTCACCGCTGGAATGGCCTCTATGCCCTGGGCGCCGCGTTTTTATTCAATCTGCTTATCATCATAGTCGAGCTTCTGACCGCGCCTGTGGTATGACGCTTCCGCTATGTTGGACATTACGAATATTACCTATCGCATCGCCGGGCGCGTCCTGCTCGAAGGGGCCTCCGTGCGCGTTTCGGAAGGGCATCGCATCGGTCTGGTCGGGCGCAACGGCACCGGCAAATCGACGTTGTTCAAGCTGATCTCGAAAGAAGCTGAACCCGACGCGGGCGAGATTTCGCTGCCGCGCGGCTGCCGTATTGGCATGGTCGCCCAGGAAGTACGCGGCGATGAAGGCACGCCGCTCGAATACGTCCTGGCTGCGGATACCGAGCGCGCGGCCCTACTGGCTGAAGCCGACACCTGCACCGATGGCCACCGCCAGGCCGATATTCAAACCCGGCTGCTGGATATCGACGCTTATGCCGCCCCGGCGCGCGCCGCTACCATTCTCGACGGTCTGGGGTTTGATGCCGAAGCGCAGAATAAGCCGCTGTCGGCCTTCTCCGGCGGCTGGCGCATGCGCGCGGCCCTCGCGGCGGCGCTGTTTGCCCAGCCCGATTTGCTGCTGCTCGATGAACCGACCAACCATCTCGATCTCGAAGCGGCACTGTGGCTGGAAGGCTTCCTGAAAAGCTGGCCGAAGACGCTGATTTTGATCAGCCATGACCGCGATTTCTTGAATAGCGTCGTCACGGGCATCGTCCATCTCGAACGCCAAGGGCTTTACGCCTACTCCGGCTCTTACGATAGTTTCGAGAAACAACGCCAGGAACGGATCGCCCAGACCGAGCAGGCGATTGCCAAGCAGACCGCCGCCCGCGCCCATCTTCAGGCCTTCATTGATCGCTTTAAGGCCAAGGCCAGCAAAGCGAAGCAGGCACAAAGCCGCGTCAAGGCCCTGGCGCGGATGGAGCCGCTGGAAGCCATCACGCGCGACCCGGAAGTGCGCTTCAACTTCCCCGACCCGGACGAGTTGGCGCCGCCGATGATCTCGCTGAACGGCGCCGCCGTTGGCTACGACGGGCGGCCCATTCTGCGCAATATCGGCCTGCGGCTCGATCCTGACGACCGGGTGGCGCTGCTGGGCGCCAACGGGAACGGTAAAACCACGTTGGCCAAACTCATCGCCGGGCGGCTGGAGGTGATGGATGGGGAACGGATTGCCCCGAACCGCCTGCGCGTCGGCTATTTTGCCCAGCATCAAGTCGATGAACTCAACCTCGACGAAACACCGATCCAGGCGATGACCCAGGTCATGCCGAAGACGGCGAAGCCCGAACAGGTGCGCGCCAAGCTGGGCGCTTTCGGGTTCGGGGCAGAAAAGGCACAGACCAAGATCGGCGCCCTATCGGGCGGCGAGAAGGCGCGGCTAACGCTAGCCCTCATCACCTATGATGCGCCACATCTGCTGATCCTCGACGAACCGACCAACCATCTCGATATCGAAGCGCGCTCCGCCTTGGTCGAAGCCCTGACGATCTATAAGGGCGCCGTCATTCTGGTATCGCATGATCGGCGCATGGTGGAAATGGTTGCCGACCGGCTGTGGCTAGTCGCCCACGGCACCGCCAAACCCTTCGATGACGATATGGATGCCTATCAGCGGCTGATCCTCTCGGGCAGCCTAACCGCCCCCTCCGGCAAGGGTGGCGCGAAGTCGGAACCACGCAGCAAGACGCCCGGCGAAAAGCGCCCGGCCCTTGGCCCGCTGAAAAAGGCGGTGACCCAGGCGGAAGCCGCGCTCGCCAAAGCCACGGCGGAGAAGGAAAAGATCGACGCTAAACTGGCGGAGGATGGGGTTTATTCTGGCCCCAAGGATAAGCTGAATGCCCTGTTGAAACAGCAGAGCGAGGCCGCCACCGCCGTCGCCAGCGCCGAAGCCATCTGGCTTTCGGCGATGGAAGCCCTGGAGGCGGCGGAAGCCGCCTAACGCCAATGAACTATCGCCACGCCTATCACGCCGGCAACTTCGCCGACGTTTTCAAGCATGCCGCCCTGTCCTTGCTGCTTCAACACCTGCGGAAGAAGGACAAGGGCTTCTGCGTTATCGATACGCACGCTGGGGTCGGTCGCTACGATCTGCACGGAACCGAGGCCCAGAAAACCGGCGAATGGCGCGCGGGCGTCGGCGCGGTGCTCAAGGCGCCGGAAACCCCGATCCTCGCGCCCTGGCGGGACGTGATCGCCGCGCTGAACCCAAACGGCGGCTGCCGCGTCTATCCCGGCTCCCCGCTCGTCGCGCGGCATTTCCTGCGGCCACAGGACCGGCTGGTGGTTGCCGAACTGCACCCGCAAGACCGGGCACAGTTGGCCGACCTCTTCGACGGCGACCGACAGGTACTGGTGCGCCCCGCCGATGGCTATGCGACGCTGATCAAGCAGGTTCCACCCCTCGAACGGCGCGGCGTCGCCCTGATCGACCCGCCCTTCGAGCGCCCCGACGAATGGGAAGTGCTGACGGAGGTGATCGCCACCGCCCACCGCAAATGGGCGACCGGCTGTTGCGTGATCTGGTATCCGGTGAAGGATTTGGCGGAGGTCGTGCGCTTCCACGATGTGCTCGCCAGCCTCGGCATTCCGAAGATCCTGATTGCCGAATTCCACCTCGGGCCACCCAAGCCCGGCACGTTCTTCGGCTCCGGCCTCGCGGTCATCAACCCGCCGTGGCAGTGGGATGAGGAATTGAGAGAGCTGGGCGCCGCCCTCGCCACGGCTTTAGGACGGTGCGACGCCCGCACGATTGTCGATTGGCTGGTACCCGAAGACGCCTAACCGGCGCGCACAATCGGCTCCAGCGCCCGACCGATGGCCAAAATACGCCGGTCGTGCATCGGCGCCCCCACCAGGCTGATGCCGACGGGCGGTTCCCCCGGACGATGGCACGGCAACGTCAAGGCGCAGCCATCGGCCATATTGACCAGCGCGGGATTGCGTAAAATCAGCAGATTCAAGCGCGCATAATCTTCCTCGCTCGCCACCTCGTCAAAGCGCGGGGCGATGACCGGCACGGTCGGCATGACCAGCGCGTCATAGGGCGCCAAGGCCGCGTCCATGCTCCGCACGAAGGCTGCCCGCAACGCCAGCGCCTCGATGTAATCGGCGGCGGTCATGGTTTGGGCTTTTTCGATGCGCACGCGCACGCGCGGATCGTAGCGGTCGCCGTCGCGGGCCAACAGGTCGCGGTGCCACGCATACGCCTCCGGCGCCGAAAATCCACCGCGCGCGCCAATCGCCTGCACATCGTTCAGCACCGGCAGAGCGGCTTCAACGATCTTCGCGCCTGCAGCGGCCAGGACCGACAAGGTGCGCTCGTAGGCCGCGGCAACGGTCGCATCCATCCCATCCAGCACGGCGTTGGTCGGCGCCAGCAGGCGCAGCCCGTGGGGATTGAGCGGCATCGGCAGCGGCGCCGTTGGATCGCCGCTCAGCACCGCATCGGCCTGGGCGCACAGATCGACGGTTTTGGCCAGCGGACCAATCGAGTCGAGTGTCGTCGACAGCGGCAAAACCCCGTCGCGCGGCACTCGGCGGGCGGTCGGCTTAAAGCCGACGAGGCCGCAGAGCGCCGCCGGAATGCGCACCGATCCACCGGTATCGGACCCGATGGCAACATGGGCCATACCATCCGCGACCGACACCGCCGCCCCGGAGCTAGAGCCCCCGGGAATCCGTCCCGCCCCGATTTCGCGGCCATAGGGATTGCGCGGCGTGCCGTAATGGGGGTTGAGGCCCAGGCCGCTAAAGGCGAACTCCGTCATATTCGTGCGGCCAACGATCACCGCCCCTGCGGCCCGCAACCGGGCCACCACGGGCGAGTCGCGCACCGCCGGAGGGGCCTCGTTCAGCACGATTGAGCCGGAGCGCGTGACCTGCCCCACCTCATCGACCAGATCTTTGACCGACACAACCAGCCCACTCAGCGGCGACGGTACGATGCCCGCCGCGCGCAGCCGGTCGGCATGGTCTGCCGCCGCCAGCGCCGTTGTGCGGTGGACCGCCAGGAATGTCTTCGCCCCTTCCCCCGCAGGATCGTCGATCCGGGTCAGCGCCGCCGTAAGGTAGCTGACGGCGGTTTCCGAGCCGTCATGCAGGGCGCGCTGCGGGGGGTGTCGATGGGGCATTTTCCTCTCCTTAACCTAGTATTAGTCTCAGCCCTTAGAGACCGATTACGCCGGAAGTGTGGCCGGTTCCACAATCCGCCAAGGTAGCGCCTGCCCGGCCCAGAACGGCACGATATGCTGATCTCGGGCGACGATCTCCGCCGCAACCCGTTCTGCTTGGCCGTCGCTCACGCGGGCGAGGGTGACTTTCTGCACATTGATCGGCAGACCGTAAAAGGCCGGTCCGTGCAGGCTGGCGAAGCCTTCGAACCGGTCGAGCGCCCCTTCTTCCTCAAAGACCTGCAGATAGGCCGCCAAGGCCGAGGGTGCCGTGAAAAGCCCGGCGCACCCGCAGGCGCTTTCCTTATCGCGGGCCAGATGCGGCGCCGAGTCGGTTCCCAGGAAAAAGCGCGGATCGCCAGAGGTCGCGGCATCGCGCAACGCCAGCCGGTGAATTTCGCGCTTCGCCACCGGCAGGCAGTAGAAATGCGGGCGGATGCCGCCTTGGAACATGGCGTTGCGGTTGATGTGTAGATGATGCGCCGTAATCGTCGCCGCCACATTCTGCGGGTGGGACTTCACGAAGGCCACCGCATCCGCCGTCGTCACATGCTCGAAGACAATCTTCAGGTCCGGCAGCCGATCACAGAGCAGCGCTAGCACCGTATCAATGAACATCGACTCGCGGTCGAAAATATCGACGTGCTGATCCGTCACCTCGCCATGCACCAGCAGCGGCATGCCAATGTCGGCCATCCTCTCCAGCACTGGCATGATGCCGTTGATGGAGGTCACGCCGAAATCGGAGTTGGTCGTCGCCTTGGCGGGATAGAGTTTCGCCGCCACCCAGATTTTCTCGGCAAACCCGGCGGCGATTTCGTCCGGGGTAATGGCATCGGTCAGATAGGCCGTCATCAGCGGCTCGAAGCTAACGCCCTTCGGCACGGCGGCGCGGATGCGGTCGCGATAGGCCGCAACGGCGGCGCGGGTGGTCAGCGGTGGCACAAGGTTCGGCATAACAATCGCGCGCGCGAAGGAGTTTGCCGTATGCGGCACGACCGCCGCCAGCATATCGCCGTCGCGCAGATGCACATGCCAATCGTCAGGACGGCGGATGGTCAGAGAAAGTGGGGTTTGAATATCGGTCATCACGTCCGTTCCTGCAGGTCTTCTTGCCCTTACAGGAGGGGAGCCGGGCCGGGTCTGTCAAGAATGGGGCGTTTTTATCGCTTTCGACCGCGAGATCAAGAAGGCCCCCAGCAGAATAAAGCCGCCACCCGCCAGCTTCCCCACCGTCAGCGCCTCGCCAAAGGCCCAATGGCCGCCCAGGGTGGCGCTGAACAGCGACAGACCGATCCCGATGGGATAGGCGATGGACATTTCGTTGCGTGCCAGCGCCACCGTCCACAGCCCCAAACCCAGGAAATAGACCGCCGCCGCGCCGATCAGCGGCAGCGCCTGCCCGAGCAGTGCAGGTAGGGTCAGAACCTCCGGTAGGGCAGTTTTCAACCCGATCATGCCGAGCGTCGTCAACAGCGCACAGAGGGTCGAGAGGATCAGATCGAGCGGCCGCATGTCACCCCCAGGCCAGCAGGCCAACGCCGATCATCAGCGCTGCCATCCCGGCGATTTTCCAAGCATCCAGCCGCTCCCGAAACAGAAGCCGTGCCAGCAGCGCTGCGACGATCAGGTTGACGCCAATCGCCATCGGCGCCGCCACGCTCATATCAATCCGCGACAACAGAAACCCGAGCAGGGCGAAATTGCTGGCAACCAGCGCGCCGGCGATTATCCCAGAGGGAAGTGAGGCCGCCCAGCGCCGCGCCAGCAGATGTGCCATCGCAATCTTTGCCGCCGCCGCCGCCGCCGTGCCGATAGCGGCATAGAGGATGTAGAGCGGCAGATAGAGGATCAGCGTATTCTGGGTCATAGCCCCGCTCCCGCCCGCACGGCCCGCGCCGCCGGGCATAAACCGCAGCGGCATAGCGCAGGCGGGCCGCTGCCGTCCAGACCGCGCGGCATCACATTACCGAAGTTTAAGGTGCGCGTTTAGGTTTGAGCGGGAATCATACACTTGTGACGGAAATGAGGTAACGCCCAGGGTCGTCGCAAGAAACTGGCGCCCAGGGGAATCCCCCCGGCGGCGACGCGGAGGCCCCGACGCACGGGGCTACTATTGATCAGTTAGGTGCTAACGTGTCCGCTGCCAATATCCTCAGCTTGCAGAATGCGCTGACCCTCGCCCGCACCCCCGCTGCCCAGCCGGTTCCGGCCACCGTCACACCGCTCCCGTCCCCCGATAGCGAACCGCTGTATTTCGCCCGCCCCAGCGCCCAGTACCGGGCGATGCACGGCGAGATTGACGCGGCGATCCAGTCGGTTCTCGATGGCCATACCTACATCCTCGGTGAAGCCGTCAAGCAGTTCGAAGCCGAATTCGCGGCCTACACGGGCGCCAAATACGCCATCGGTGTCGCCAACGGCACGGATGCGCTGCACCTCGCCCTGCGCGCCCTTGGCATTGGCGACGGCGATGAGGTGATCACGACGGCCCATACCGCCATCGCCACCGTCGCCGCGATTGAAATGAGCGGCGCCACTCCGGTTTTCGCCGATATTACCGCCGACCGCTACACGCTGGACCCGGTGGATGTCGCGCGCAAGATCACGCCGCGCACCAAGGCAATTCTGCCGGTCCATCTCTACGGTCATCCGGCGGATATGGGACCGCTGCTGGAGCTGGCGGCGCGCCATAAGCTCGAAGTCATCGAAGACTGCGCCCAGGCCCATGCGGCGGAGTGGCATAACCATCAAGTCGGCACCATCGGCAAGATCGGCTGCTTCAGCCTGTATCCGACCAAGAACCTCGGCGCGATCGGCGATGCCGGTATCGTCATCACCAGCGACGAAGCCGTAGCGGATAAGCTGCGCCTACTGCGCCAATATGGGTGGCGCGACCGGCAGCTTAGCCTGATTTCGGGCTTTAACTCGCGCCTGGACGAGCTTCAGGCCGCCATTCTGCGGGTAAAACTGCGGCACCTCGACGAAACCACCGCGCGCCGTCGCCAGATCGCCCGCGCCTATTCCGAAGCCTTTGCCGATCTGCCCCTGACCCTGCCGCGCGATATCGACGGCAATCTGCACGTCTATCACCTCTACGTCCTGCGCACCCCGCAGCGGGAAGCCCTGAAAGCCCATCTGGCGGGGCAGAACATCCATGCGGGCATTCATTACCCCATCCCCTGCCATAAGCATCCGGCCCTGGCCGAACGCTGTGCTACCCTGTCGCTACCGGTGACGGAACAGTTGGCCGACCAAATCCTGTCGTTGCCGATGTACCCGGAACTGACGGATGGCCAAGTGGAGCGGGTGATCCGGGCGGTCCGCAGCTTTTATACCGCGTAAGACAGTCGGGCAATTTCTGCCGAGGTCTGCAAAACCGGCTTCTGCCTCAGAAGCCGGTTTTTCTTTTTAGAACAGGGCATTAAAGAACGTCCTCCACCTTTGGCACGCTATTCGCTAAGAAAGTGGCGAGCTTCAATCGCTCGCGGCGAAACATGCCGGGTCCGATAGGCGCTAACCGCGTGTCATAATTGGTTTTCTGCCGTTGGCGGGAAAGCTATTATGGAGCCGGAAGGCGCCTTTCTTCCGGTCGGAGGCAAACGGGGCGCCACAGGATGACGATGATCAGGGGAACGGACATGACCGAATTCGCCGACGATGATCAGGGCCAGGATGCTCTGACTCAACTGTCGTTCGACCTGCGGGAAGTGACCGAACTCATCGACCGGCTAACCGCCGTGTTGGATGAGGAAACGGCCCTGATCGACGAAGGCCGCATTGCTGAGATCGAACCGCTTCAGGTGGAAAAGAACCGGCTTTCGGCGGCTATCCGGCAGGCGACCGGCAGTCTCGAACCGATTATCGACTTTCTCTACGAAACCGATGATCCCGAGATCGCGGCAGACCGCGACGATATGATCGATGCGGTGCTGATGCTGAAGGATGCGTCCGAACAGAACGAACGGGTCATCCGGGCGGCGCTGCGGGCCACGTCGCGGCTGGTTAGCGCGCTGGTTCATACGGCGCGTAATGTCGCTGCCGAAGACAGCCGCGCCTATACGGCGGCGGGGTCGGTCGCGAAGAATGCGCCGGGAACGGCGATGGGTGCGGTAGATCATTCGCTGTAGCCCAACCCGGCGATTTTTGCCGGGTTGCGGCTTGTCGATGTTGCCTAGTGGCTTTGGATATGACGGTACGGGAAAGGTAGAACACCATGAGCCTCTCGCTCTCCCTCAATAGTGCAATCAGCGGGCTGCGGGCTGCGCAAAACTCGTTGGCGGTCATTTCCAATAACGTCTCGAACGCGAAGACGGCGGGCTATACCAAAAAGGTCCAGCCGCAGGTTAACGTAACCTACAACGGCATGGGGGCCGGGGTCGTTTCCCAGACCGTCTATCGCCAGACCGACGAGTTGATGCGCCGGGAGATCCGCAAGGAAACCTCGACCCAAGGCCGCACGACCATCGAAAACGACTTCCTGAAGCAAATTCAAACGATGTACGGGAAGACGGAAAGCGGCGGCCGCCTGGGCAGTGCCATTACCGCCTTCAATACCGCACTGAATGCGTTATCGACGACGCCGGAATCCTCCTCCGCGCAGTTGAACGTCGTCGCCAGCGCTAAGGCCCTGACGCTGACCATGAACGATATGGCGCAGCAGGTGACCGATATGCGGACCAGCGGCGCCCGGCAGGTCGGCGACGCGGTAACGGAGGTGAACACCAACCTGCAACAGGTGCAGGAACTCAACCGTCAGATCACCCGCGCCTATGCGCTGGGCCAGCCGACCGGCGATCTTGAAGATACGCGCGATCTCGCGCTGTCGAAGATTGCCGAGAATATGGATATCCAGACCTTCCGCCGCGATACGGGCGAAATGGTGGTTTTCACCAAATCGGGCCGCATTCTGGTGGACGGTAACGCCGTACAACTGTCCTACACGACGCCGAACGTCATGGGCGTGACGGATAAGGTGCCCGCTATCACGATCAACGGGCAGAATGTCGATATTAAGTCAGAGTTCCGCGACGGTAAGATTGCTGGGCTGATCAATACGGTCGATAATACCCTGTCGGGTATCGCCGGACAGTTAAACCAGCTCGCCGAATCGCTGTACGGCAACTCTGCCCGCACCACCGGTGTTGTTGATCAGCCGCAGTATGGCCCTGCCACCTACCCCTTCGGTCGCCTGAACACGACGCCGAGTGAAACAAGTGGGACGATAACCAATCCGACCTATCTCGATATCACCCGGAGCGGCAGCACCCTGCAACTGGGCGTGAATTTCAACATCGGCGACACGCTGACCTTCAGCAATGGTGCCACGGCGCGCGTCGAGGCCGTCGATACGAATGCCGCCAGTGCCAATGTGCGTTTTAAGATCACTGCGCTCAGCGGCGGCTTTAACGTGAGCAGCACAGCCCCTGTCTCGATCACCCAGGTCAACGGCGTTGCCTTGGGCGGCGCGGCGGCGAATATCACCGGGATCGATAGCGGGTACCGCTTCTTCACAGGGGTTGACCTGACCCATTACACCAGCACGACGGGCGGCTATGTGGCGCAGAATAATGCTGCCAGCATCGCCATTCACCCGAACCTGGACCCCAGCCAAGGCGGCACAGCGGCCCTGCTCGCCCTGGCCAATGACCCCTTCACGAAGAATCTGGCAAAAACCCTGTCGGATACCTTCACCCAGATGCAGAGCGTGGCCCAAAACATCGGCGGCGTTGCTTCGGGTAACTATACCTACGCCGGCTACGCCACGTCGATGGTGTCCCAGAATGCCATCGTGGCCAGCAAAGCCGCCGCCGACCAGAGCTTCCAAGTGGAGTTCGTTCGCTCCCTGCAAAGCCAATCGGCAGAAATCGAAGGCGTGAATGTCGACGAGGAAATGGCCAATCTGGTGACCTATCAGAACGCCTATTCGGCGTCGGCCCGCGTCGTCACTACCATTAGCGAAATGTTCGATACCCTGCTGGGTATCAAGTCGTAAGCGCAGCGCTTAACGAGGAGAGAGTAACATGCCCAGCCGGATCGGAACGCAAGCGCTTTTCCAGACGCAACTTAGCTACCTGATGCGCCTCCAGACGCAACAGTCCCTCGTAAATGAACAGATCGCGACGGGGTTCAAGTCCCAAACCTTCGCGGGCGTTGCGTCGGACAGCGGGTCGATCATCTCGTCCAAAGCGATGATGACGAAGATTGATCAGTATAATCAGAACATAACGATTGCGACCAACCGGTCGAAGCTGATGGATACGTCGCTCAGCAGCATTGATAAGTCGATCAGCTCTCTTCAGGGCTACTTGGCGCAATTGTCAAACTCGACGACGCCCCCCGACGTACCGAGGTTAGCGAAAGATCTGCTCAATCAGGTGACAGATTATCTGAACCTGAGCGATGGGTCGCGGTATCTTTTCTCCGGCTCGAACACTCAAACCGCCCCGGTTAAGACACTCTCGTATACGTCCGGCGTCGCGGCAACGGTTCCCGCCGTCCCGTCAACACTGACGGCCGCCGGGACCCCCCGGCAGACAGCATCCGCTCTCCCCCTCCCAACGACGAACGTGTTTCCAGCCGCCAATTTCGATCCGGCAACACAGACGTTTTACGCCCCGGATCCAGATAACCCCACCGTCCTGAAGCAATTCAAGCAGGCTCTACCGCCGCTAACGACGATCGAAGTAACGCAGGATACCGCTGCTGCCATTGAAATTGGCCGTATCCTGGAAGACCCCACCACCGGCGCCCGCGCCCGCGTCATGTATGCGACCAATGCGACACCCGCGGGCCTCGGCGGAACAGCCCGCCTTTACGTGGAAAAGCTGAACGAGGCGAATTTCACGCCGGATGGCACGCTATCGATGACCGAGTTGACCCAGACGGGTTCGACTTACTCCGAAACCGTCACGGCAACGACTTTTACGATGATTGGCGATATGCGTAACGCCAATATCGACACCCAGTCGATTGAACTGGCCGGAGCGCTGCCAACCTCGATCGTCCCTGGTGGGATTATCGATATCGGCAATACGGGCAATCGCTTCATTGTTCAGTCGATCGAACCGGCAAAGACTGCAGGCGGGAACCCTGTTCTCCAGGTGCGCCCCCTCGGAACAGCGACCGTTGCCTCGACCAATGTCGGCGTCGGGGCAGGGCGGCAGGTTTTTGTCGTGGATCAGAAGACCAATACGTCGAGTGCCGTGGGTAACGTCGCGACACGGACGATTGCCGGTAATAACTACGAAAAAATCGGTGTCCCTGCCGATTATCAAACTAACAGCACCACGGTAGGCGGGACGGGCTATTACACGAACGCCCAAGCTGCACGCGAAATTTTGAACCCCCAGAAGGTTCAAGTTTCAGAGAACTCCACCGTCGATTATGGCGTCAGTGCTGATCAGGCCGGGTTTGCCCGCCTAATCTACACGCTTAACTTCTTGCAGCAGCAAGGCTCGCCTCTCAATGCCAACGATGTGACTACAGCCAATAAAATTTTGGTCGAGGCCCGGACGCAGATCACCAGCATGCGCGCCTCCCTTGGGATCAACCAAAAGACAATGGCAGGCATTCTCGACGAGAATAACTTGCAAAAGTCAATCGCCAATAACAACTTTGATGACCTAGCCAAGCAAGATCGTACCGAAGCGATTGCAACGCTAACAAGCTTGCAAACGACTCTTGAAGCCTCCTATCAATCCTTTGCGAGTGTTCAGAACCTGAACTTACAAAGCTTCTTGCGCTAACCTGGGATTTTGGGTTTCACGGGCTAGTCTTTTCACAAAGACTAGCCCTTTTTATTTATACACTCAAAAAATAGAAATTATTTTAGTAAACTGAAATCGAGCCTTTCTCAGAAGAGAAGATGAGATGCTGATAATTCTATCAGGTCGATGCAGCAAAAATTTATGCTAAGATCTATGGCTAAACATTAGGTGCTTGCTAAAATATATGCTTCGCCGCGCTAAATCCGTCGATATCCCCTTCATGGTGAAAGGTTACGAAATCGGCCTTCGGGACGGAAATTTTTCCGAATCGAAGATGCAGATCAATGCCTTTTTCGCCAATACAACGACTCATAAAAATGTTCATTCTTATATTTACGAGCATAATGGCACCGTCTCTGGCTATGCCATTCTTCGGAAAAAGGATGATATCCGCCACGAAATCATGATGATGTTCGTTGACCCTAGCGTTCAAGGCCAGGGCGTTGGGCGTAAATTCTTGACCGCTATGTTGACGGGGCCTTTAAAGGACTCGCCAGTTCTTTGCTCCACCACACAACCCGCCTCGGCCCGAATGATGAGATTGTTAAAGAGTTTGGGGTTTGAGCGAAAAATTGAAGCGGCAGATGGGGTCTATTGGGAAAAGCTCAATACACCAGGCGCCACCTCAGCCCTTCCAGCCAAACCTAAGGGGGGAGCCTCCTCTCCAGCCCAACCGACGGGACAGGCCCCGGCCCCACGACTTTTACTTCCCGTTCCCATGCTTGAAGAGGCGGCGGAAACAGGCGACGATCTCGTTCAAGCGACAAAGGTTACGCCACAGCTTCCCAAGTCCTACGCCCCAAAGCCTGTATCGAATACGCCTCCGCCTGTTTTAGAGGGGGAAGCGGTTGTCATACCAAGCACAGACCCCGAAGCCCCCACCCCGCAGACGATATCAGCATCCCCGCCTTCAGCTCCTCCCGAGGAACCTGCCGCGCTGCCAGCCTCCCCATCGGACACGCCTCCCAGTGCGCTTGAGGAATCGCAATCTCCACCACCAGCCCCCCCGGCACAGGCACTCATCTCGACCGAACCAGCCGAACTTGCGGTCGATAGCCCTGAAGCGACCCCGGTCGCGGAAATACAGCCCCCTGGATCAGCTTCTCTACCGCAGCCCCCGGCGGATTTTTCGGCAAAAGCACGAGAACTCGGGTATGTTTCAAAGCAAGAACGGGCACGGCAGTTGGCGCGGGAACTCTTCCAGACTCTGCGGAGCCAGGACGAACCAGCCACGCCAGAGCAACTGCCTGCACCAATCGATACCCCTCCCTCCACCGAGGCACCGGATACAGAGGAGATCCCTTTGCTCGCTACCTTGAACGTCGTCCGGGAAAAGATGGGGTCGCTGCCGGGCGTCAGCCTGCCGCCGCTCGACCGCTATCGGCTGATGGAACTTAATAAAAAAGACCTAGAGAATATGAATGTCGTTGAACTGGCGGCGCTCTCGGCGCAATTAGTCAAACTTGCGAAAGACCAATTGGCCGAAATCGACCGTCTGAAAGTTGCTACCCAGAAACGGCGCTAATCTAAAAGATCGGCGAGACTGTCTAGAACCAATTTTGTCTGGTTCTGCCAAGACCGGCTTTGGGCAAGTTCTGTTCCATTACGGGCAATAGACCGGGCATACCCCGTATCGGTGTAAATCTTCTCTAAAGCTTGCACAACATCCTCGACCGAGCTTTCGCCCCAGCCGTCTAAACCCGCCATACCCGGGGCGGTTTTCACGCGGGATTGATGCGTCAGAGCGTGGCACGTCGGCTCGGAACCCATCATCAGATCGAGATGGCCGGTATTGGCGGAGAGGATGACGGGGACATTCACCGCCATACATTCCAATGCGACTAAATTGGTCGCCCCTTCCGCACGGTTGGGAAAAACGGCGACATGCGCCTCGCGCATCACCTGGGCCATCATATGGTGCGGGATCATACCGAGATCGACGAAACTATCTTCGGGCAACCCTTCGCGGATTAACCAGTCACCCAGTGCAAGACGGCCATTCTGATCGAGACCGGGCGCGGTTTGGACATTACCCGCCAGATGAATATCGGCAGCGAGCTGCGGCCAGAAATTCTGCCAATTCACGGCCAACAAGGCTTCTGGGTGGCGGCGCTGGAATATCTTAAAGGCCGCGACAACGATATCCTGGCCCTTGCGAAACTCGAGCTTCCCCCCGGAAAAGACGATAAACCGACCGGGGCAGAGGCCCTGGCGCGGTGCGGGGAAGAAGATGCTATCGTCGATCCCCTCGTGGACCATACGCACATCCGGCACCCCGGCGGCGGTCAGTAGATCGGCATTCCACCGGGACGGCGTGAGAAAACAGTCATAGGCAGGAATATCGCGGCGGTCCGCCGCCGTCAGTTCGGTATCCTCAAACACCATGCGTCCGATATTCTTAGCGCCGCGATGGCGATGGCGACTGCCCGTCCCGCCAAAGTGATTGCCGAGCGGATGCATGACTGGAAACGGCCAGTCGGCCCCTTTGCCGTTCACCCCATCGGTGCGGGTGCGCCGCTCGAGTTCCAACGGCAGCAGCGTCCAGAGATGCAGCCCGTGGATGGCAAGATCTTCCGGCGGCTCCAGCAGCAGCGGGCGCACGCTTCCCAACCGCAGCATTTGCAGCGCCATATTGAAGCCAACCTGCCCCCAGCCGGTTTGCGTCGACAGCGGCCAAGCCAATCCGAGTTCCATGAACTTTTCCTTCACATGCGCGCGGTATGCTGCCGGTGTTTTTTGGCAGCGTGCGAAACCCACAGGGCGGACCCGCGCTATGGAACGCTGGACGCGGGGCGCGGATCAAGTAAGAATTGCGTGCCCGCTAAAGGGCTTGGCCGATTTTCTTGAGGATGCTTCTTCATGGCCGTTTCTTCTGTGACGACCCTCGCGCTCATTCAAGCCCGTCAGCAATCGACGCGCCTTCCCGGTAAAGTGCTGGAAACCTTGGGCGACCGCCCGGTTTTGGCCTGGGTGGTGCGCGCGGCGCAGGCAATTCCGGGGGTGGACCGGGTGGCCGTTGCCACCTCGACCGAAGCGGCCGACGATGCAATCGCCGCCTGGGGCGCGGCGGCGGGCGTGACCGTCTATCGCGGCTCGGAAAAAGACGTTTTACGCCGCTTCGCCGACGCCGCCACCGCCGATGGCGCTGACCTTGTTATGCGCCTGACCGCCGACTGCCCCCTGCTCGATCCCGCCGTGGCCGGGATGGTGCTGCGTCTGCTGAAGCGGAGCGGCGCCGACTATGCCTCCAACGTCGATCCCGCCACCTGGCCCGATGGGCTGGACTGCGAAGTCTTCACCCGGCAGGCGCTGCTGATCGCCGACCGTGAGGCCGCCCGCCCGTCCGAACGCGAACACGTCACCCCCTTTATCCGCGCCAACCGCGCCCGCTTTAAGGTGGAAGCGCTGGTCAACCCGATCCCCGGCGAAACCGGCGAACGCTGGACGCTGGACACGCCCGAAGATCTCGCCTTCCTGCGCGGCGTCGTGGCCGAACTCGGCAGTGCCAGTATCCCCAGCCACGGCCAAGTGCTCGATCTGCTCGCCCGCAAACCGGAGTTGCGCGAGGTCGGCAAACGCCAGCAGCGTAATGAAGGCTATGTCGAATCGATCAGCCTCGATCCCGTCATCTCCTATGGCTACACGCGGTCGGACGCGCTGCTGAAAAGCGCGCTGGAGATCATTCCGGTCGGCAATCAGACCTTCAGCAAATCCTACCTTCAGCTTCCCAATGGCGCAGCACCCTTATTCCTGACCCACGGCCAGGGTGGCCGGGTGTGGGATGTGGACGGCAACGAATATGTCGACATGGTCAGCGGACTGCTGCCCATCGTGCTCGGCTACCGCGACCCGGATGTGGATTACGCCATCCGCAACCAACTCACGCGCGGGATCAGCTTTAGCCTTGCAACCTCGCTGGAGCAGGAACTGGCGCGGGTGATGCGCGACATCATCCCATCCGCCGAAATGGTCCGCTTCGGCAAGAACGGCACCGACGCCACCTCGGCCGCCATCCGCATGGCGCGCGCCTTCACTGGGCGCGAGCGGGTGATCGCCTGCGGCTATCACGGCTGGCAGGATTGGTACATCGGCGCCACGGCGCGGAAAAAAGGCGTGCCCTCCTCAGTCCAAGCGCTGACCAGCATGGTGCCTTACAACGATATCGAGGCCTTCGAAAAGGCCTTCGCCGCCCATCCGGGCGAGGTTGCCTGCGTTATCATGGAGACCATGAACGTCGTCGAACCCAAACCGGGCTACTTGCAAGCGGTGAAAGATCTCGCCCATAAGCATGGTGCGCTGCTGGTCTTCGATGAAATCATCACCGGCTTCCGCTTCGCCCTCGGCGGCGCGCAGAGCCTCTTTGGCGTCACGCCGGATATGGCCTGCTTCGGCAAGGCAATGGCCAACGGGATGCCGCTCTCCGCCGTCGTCGGGCGGCGGGATGTGCTGATGGAGATGGAGCAAATCTTCATCTCTGGCACCTTCGGCGGCGAAGCCCTGTCGCTGGCCGCCTCGCTCGCCACCATCGATAAGTTGAAGCGCGAAGCCGTGATCCCGCGCCTTTGGTCGCTGGGTGAAGAACTAACCCGCGACGTGCGCGCCCTGGTGACTAAACACGGGCTGGACGGCATCTTCGCCCTAACCGGCGCCGCCCCCTGGATGCTGCTGGTGATCAATGATCACCCCAGCGTGCGCAAGGAAGCCATCAAAACGCTATTCCTGACCGAGATGTTGGCGCGCGGAATTCTAATGAATGCCTCGCATAATGTCTGCTGGGCGCATGACGCCACCGATATGGCGCGCATGCGGCAGGCCTGGGATGGGGCGCTGGGCGTCGTCGCCCAGGAAATCGCGGGCGGCGCGCTGATCGAGCACCTGAAGGCGCCGATCATTGAACCGATCTTCAAGGTGCGCTGATGCAGGGGCCGCAGGCGATTTTCCGCTGCGAGGCCGGGGGTACGACCGGCCTCGGCCACGCCGTGCGCAGTTCGGCCTTGGCCCATCGGCTGCAGCAGGCCGGGTGGCGGGTGAGCGTCGCAATCTCGGACGCAGGCTATGCCGCCGTGCCCGATCTGGCCGACCTGCCGCGTTTGCGCCCGGAAGCGATGCTAGAAGCGCCTGCGGATCTCTTCGTGATCGATGGCTATGATTTCGGTCTCGATCTCGAACAAAAACTTCGCAAGGCCGGCCGCAAGCTGCTGGTCATCGATGACGCGCCGACCCGGCGACACGAGGCCGACCTGCTGTTGGACTCAACCCTCGGGCGCACAGCAGATGAATATGCCGAGGTTGCCCCGCACGCCTGCGTGCTGGCTGGGGCGCGCTATGTGCCCCTGCGCCCCGCCTTCCGCCGCGCCCGGGCGGAACGCTGGGAACGGCTTAAGCTGCTACCGGAACTTCCGGCCCAGCGGGTGTTGGTATCGCTCGGCGGTACCGATCCGCTCAACCATACTGGCACAGTGCTGGAGGCCCTGGCCCCCCACGCCCCCGCCGTCACCTTCGTTGTCGTGATGGGACCGAGTGCCGCCCATCTCGAAACCGTGCGGGCGCAGGTCGCCGCCTTGCCGGGGGCCGAACTCCATATTGCACCAACGGATATGGCCGGACTGATGGCGGGCTGCGATCTTGCCATCGGCGCGGGCGGTACGTCCTCCTGGGAGCGCTGCTGTCTCGGCCTGCCCAGTCTCGCCCTGATTATCGCCGACAATCAGCGCCCAGGCGCGGAACGTCTGGCCGCTTCCGGCGCGGCCTGGTTGGTGGAAGATAATGCTGCGGCCATCGCTAACCGTTTCGCCGATCTACTGGCCGATGCCCATACCCGCCGTACGATGGCAGAGGCCGGGCGGGCGCTGATCGACGGGCGCGGGCTGGACCGCCTTCTGCTGCCCCTGCTGCCGATGCAATCGATCCTCGACGGGCGTGTTTCCCTGCGCCTGATGGAGCGGGACGATGAAGCCCTGCTGCTCGATTGGCAGCGCCACCCGGAAACCCGGCGCTATGCCCGCTCCGCCGCCGCGCCGACCGAGACGGAACACGCCGCTTGGTTCCGTAAACTACTCGAAGCCCCGGATCGCCTGCCGCTTTTCGTGCAGGAAGACACGCCCGCCGGGCCGCGCCCGGTCGGGTATATTCGCCTCGATTGGCGGGAAGCCCCGCAACCCGGTTGGGAAATTTCCATCGCGACCGCACCCGACCATTACCGCCGGGGCATTGGGCGGGCGGCGCTAACCCTTGCCGCCGCCGTTGTCCCGCGCGACACGATCCTCGCCCATGTGCTGCCGGAAAACGAAGCCTCCCACGGGCTGTTCCGCGCCGCCGGTTACCTTCCGTTCACCGAGGGCTGGTACCGTCTTAGCCCCCGACTGACAGAAAGCCTTGCATGACCCAAGCATTCGCCATCGCCGGGCGCCCCATCGGCCCCGACCAACCGCCCTATATCATCGCGGAAATCAGCGGCAACCATAACGGCGAGATCGCCCGCGCCAAGGAATTGATTTCCATGGCCAAACGCTGCGGCGCGGATGCAGTGAAGCTGCAAACCTATACCGCCGATACGATCACCATCGACCATAACGGCCCCGGCTTTACCATCACAGGCGGGCTGTGGGACGGGCGGACGCTGCACGATCTCTATGGGGAAGCCCATACCCCCTGGGAGTGGCACGGCGAACTGTTTGATCACGCCAAGGCGGAGGGTATCGCCTGCTTCTCCTCCCCCTTCGATTATAGCGCCGTCGATCTGTTAGAAAGCCTAGACGCACCAGCCTATAAGATCGCCTCCTTCGAGATGATCGACCTGCCGCTAATCCGCTATGTGGCGCGGTTGGGTAAGCCGATGATCATTTCTACCGGGCTTGCCAATTTGGGCGAGATTTCGGAAGCGGTTGCTGCCGCTAAGGGCGCGGGCAATACCCAGCTTTGCCTGTTGCACTGCGTCTCGGCCTATCCCGCCGCCGCCGAAGATTACAACTTGGCAACCATCGCCCATCTCGGCGCGGCCTTTGGCGTGCAGCCTGGGTTGTCGGACCATACCCTTGGTACGGCGGTGCCGGTCGCGGCGACGGTGCTCGGCGCGACGGTCATTGAAAAGCACGTGACCCTCGCCCGCGCCGATGGCGGGCCGGATGCGGCTTTTTCGCTGGAACCGGACGAGTTGAAGCGCCTGGTGGACGATACCCGCACAGCCTGGGCCGCCAAGGGGCGCATCACCTACGATCAGCAGGACGGCGAGAAGGGCAATGCCCAGTTTCGCCGCTCGCTTTACGCCGTTGCCGATATCAAGGCCGGGGAAAAGCTGACACCGCAGAATGTTCGGTCCATCCGCCCCGGCTTCGGGCTGGCGCCGAAATTCTACGACCGGGTGCTGGGCATGACCGCCCGCTGCGATATCGCCTATGGCACGCCGCTCGATTGGACCCTGCTGGCCTAGTTTTTTGAGGATAGGATCATGAGCTTCATTCCCTACGGCCGCCAGGAAATTGACGAAGACGATATCGCTGCCGTCATCGCCGCGCTGAAATCCGACTGGCTGACGACCGGCCCCAAGGTTGGCGAGTTCGAAAAAGCCTTCGCCGAGTTTACCGGCGCCAAGGAAGCCGTCGCCGTTTCGAATGGCACCGCGGCGCTGCATTGCGCGATGGCGGGCGCGGGCGTTGGCCCGGGGGACGAGGTGATCGTTTCTACGATGACCTTCGTCGCCTCGGCCAATGCCGCCGTCTACATGGGCGCAACGCCGGTTTTCGCCGATGTCACCCCAGATACGCTGACCATCGACCCGGCGGATGTCGCCCGCAAGATCACGCCGAAGACGAAGGCCATCGTCGCCGTCGATTACTGCGGCCAGCCCTGCGATTACGATGCGCTCTGGGCGCTCTGCGAGAAACACGGGCTGAAGCTGATTTCCGATGCTTGCCACGCGGTCTGCGGAGAGTATCGCGGCAAGCCGGTGGGCACGCTGGCTGATTTTTCCACCTTTTCTTTGCATCCGGTGAAGCATTTCACCACCGGCGAGGGCGGTCTGATTACGACCGACGATCCCGAGAAGGCGCAGCTTATGCGCGTCTTCCGCAATCACGGCATCACCTCCGATCACCGGACCCGCGCCGCCACGGGCGGGTTCGCCTATGAACAGGTGATGCTGGGCTATAACTATCGCCTGACCGACATTCAGTCGGCCCTCGGCCTGTCGCAGTTGAAGAAGCTGCCGCAGTGGCAGGAACGGCGCTGGGCCATCGCCAAGCGCTACCGCGAGGCTTTCGCCGATATGAACGCCGTGCGCCCACTCGCAGAAGTGCCACACACGAAGCACGGCTATCACCTCTTCGTCGTGCGGATCGACCCGGAAGGCTCGCGCCTGACGCGCGATGAGCTATTCCCGATTCTGCGCAGCAAGCACGAGCTTGGCATCAACGTCCATTACCAGCCCGTCCATACACAGCCGTTCTATCAGCAGACCTTCGGCACCAAGATCGGTGATTGCCCGGTAGCGGAAGCCGCGTGGCCGCAGATTCTGACCATTCCGATCTGGGGCAATATGACCGACGCCCAAGCCGACCGGGTGATCGACGCCCTGCGCCTCGAAACCAGCGGTCGGGCGGCGGCATGAGTGGTTTTAGCCGGCTGCCGCTGTATCGCGGTGGCCCAATGGTTGGGCGGCTAGGCTTCGGCACGGTCGCCCTTGGCCTCGCCTATGGGGTTGGGCCGGAGGCAGTGTTGCCGCCGGAAGATGCAGCTATCGCGACCCTCCGGGCTGCCCGGTCAGGTGGTGTGGATTTCTTTGACACGGCCCCCGCCTACGGGGTGGCCGAACAGCGCACCGGCCTTGCGCTGGGCGGCGATGCGGGTGCGGTGATCGCGACAAAAATTCTGTTGCCGAAGGACATAAGCGATTTCGAGCTTCCGGCCTTCGTCCGTACCTCCGTTATGACCAGTCTAACCCGACTGAAGCGCGACCGGATCGACCTGCTCAAAATCCACAATGCAACCGCCGCCGATATGGAGCGCCGTCCGTTGCTCGATGCTTTGCGGGCAGAGGTGGACGCCGGGCGGGTGACGGCCCTCGGCGCGTCAGTCTATGGGCCGGGGGATGCTGCTGCCGTCATCGCAACGCCTGGGTTCAAGAGCGTGCAAATCGCCTTTTCGATCTTGGACCAGCGCTGCCGGGCGATCTTCGCCCAAGCCGGATCGGCCGGGGTCGGCCTTGTCGTCCGCTCGGCTTTGCTGAAAGGCGCGTTGACTATCCGCGCCCGCCACCTTCCCCCCGCCTTGGCCCCGCTGGCCGATGCGGCTAGCCAGGTTTGCACCCTCGCCGGGATTGGCTGGGAGGAACTGCCGACGCTGGCGATGCGCTATGTTCTATCGGTCGGGGCGCCGATTTCCGTCGTCCTGGCCGGGGCACAATCGCAGGCCGAACTCAATGATGCCCTCCGCGCCCTCGACGCAGGCCCGTTACCGCCCGCGTTGATGGCAAAGCTCGACGGCTGCGGACTAACCGACGACGCCTTGCTGAACCCCGCACGTTGGCCCGCCCTGTCGTAAAACGTATCACCTGGATTGGACAGGTGAAGCGCGCGTGCTAGGTTTTTGATAAATTTCCGTTCCTGTCGAGGATCGACCATGACCGAGCTTGCACTGTTGGGCGGTAGCCCCGTGATTTCCACCCCCTTCAAACCCTTCCGCACGATGGGACCGGGCGAAGTGGCCGCCGTGCAAGCCGTGGTCGAAAGCGACTGCCTGTCGGGCTTTTACGGCAGTTGGGGCGATGAATTTCTCGGCGGGCCGAAAATCCGCGAATTCGAAGCGGCTTGGGCGGAAGCCTTCACGGTAAAGCATTGCGTTTCGGTCAATTCCGCCACCTCGGGCCTCTATGCCGCGCTGGGCGCCATCGGCCTTACGCCGGGCGATGAGGTGATCGTACCGCCCTACACCATGTCGGCGTCTGCCGTCGGGCCGCTGATTTATGGTGGCATCCCGGTCTTTGCCGATATCGAGCCGGAAACCTTCTGCCTCGATATCGCCTCGGTCGAAGCCAATATCACCGAGAAGACCAAGGCGATTGTTGTCGTCAACCTCTTCGGTCATCCGGCAAAGCTGCGCGCGATGCGCGCGCTGGCCGATAAGCACGGCATTATCCTGATCGAAGATAATGCCCAAGGACCGTTTGCAACCGAAAACGGCGTGTTCGCGGGAACCATCGGCCATATTGGCGTCTTCAGCCTGAATTATCATAAGCACATCCACACCGGCGAAGGCGGCATGTGTGTTACCAACGACGACCGGTTGGCCCTGCGCATGCAGATGATCCGCAACCACGCGGAAAATATCGTCGGGCCAACCGAGCATGACGATCTATCGAACATGATCGGCTTCAACTACCGCATGACCGAGCTTTCCGCGGCCGTCGGGATCGTGCAATTGCAGCGCCAGGAAGAGCTGATCGGCCAGCGCGTACATATCGCCCAGCGGCTGACCGAGGGCACAAAAGACCTCGAAGGCTTCACCCCGCCAGTGGAGCGCGATGGCTGCCGCCATGTTTATTATGTCTGGACGCCGAAGATCGACCCGGCGGCCCTAGGCATCTCGCGCGAGGTGCTGGTGAAGGCCCTTGCGGCTGAAGGCGTGCCAATCTATCAGGGCTACGTCCGCCCGCTGTACCTGCTGCCTGCCTTCCAGCAGCGCATGGCGCTGGGCCGCGATCACTTCCCCTTCACGCTGACCAATCGGTCCTATGCCAAGGGCCTGTGCCCCGTGGCGGAAGAGATGCATTTCACCCGTCTCCTGTCGTTCGAAACCTGCGCCCATACGCTGACGGATGCGGATATCGACGCGATCATCGCTGGCATCCGCAAGGTTCATAGCCAGCGCCATAAGCTGATCCAGCAGGCCGCCGAATAATCATGGCGGATCGCATTGTCGCCAGCATTGAAGCCCGGATGGGATCGTCCCGTCTGCCGGGCAAGGTGCTGATGGATATTCATGGCAAGCCTGCGCTGGCCCGCTTGGTTGATCGGCTACGCGCCTGCCGAACCCTGACCGATATCGTCGTCGCCACCTCCACCGATCCGCGCGACGATGCCATCGCCGATTGGTCGCAGGCCTATGGCGTCGCCGTCTTTCGCGGCAGCGAAGAGGATGTACTGGACCGGGTGGTCAAGGCCCAGGCCTTTATGAACAGCGACATCGTGGTCGAAATCACCGGCGACTGCCCGCTGCTGGACCCGGAAATCATCGACCTTGGCGTTGAAAGTTTTCTCGCCAATTCCTGCGACATCCTGACCAACGCCCGTATCGAAAGCTACCCGGCGGGGACGGACGTGCAGGTCTATCGCCTCGCCGCCCTGCAAGACGTCGCGGCGCGCATCGACGATCCCGCCGTGCGGGAGCATGTAACGCTCTATTTCTATGAAAACCCCGAGCTTTACCGCTGCACCAACATCCTGGCGCCCGCATCGTTGCGCTGGCCGGGGCTGCGCTGCCAGCTCGATTACGCCGAGGATCTTGAGTTTATCCGCGCCGTCTATGCCGAGCTGATGCCGCACCACGGCCCGCTCTTCGGTCTGCCGGTGTTGATCGACCTGTTGAAGCGCAAACCAGAACTGGCGGAGATCAACAGCCATTGCGTCGAGAAAGCGGCGCGATGAGCCTGCGCACGGCCCTGGTCGGTTTCGGCAAGATGGCCGATACTTATGCTGAAGACCCGATTATGGCGCGGCACTACCGCTATGCCGCCCATTCGCAGGTATTGTCTGAACATCCCGGCTTCAACTGGGATTGTGTGATCGACCCCTCCCCGGAGGCGCGGGAGCGGGCGAAAGAGCGTTGGGGGATCGCGCAGTGCTATGCCACGGTCAGCGACGCGGCCGCCGCAGGCTATGCCCCGGACTGCCTAGTTATCGCAACCCCGCCATCCCTTCGGGCGGCCGCCCTTGCCGCCTTCCCCAGCGTCAAAGCCGCCCTGGTGGAAAAGCCCCTCGGCCCCTCGCTCGGTGAAGGCGAAGCCTTGATGGCGATTGCCGCCGCGCGCGGGGTGGCGTTGCAGGTCAACGTTTGGCGGCGGGCCGATGAAACCCTGCGCCGCCTCACGGGTGGGCTCCTTGCCGAAAAACTCGGGCGCGTGCAGGCCGCCACGGTGATATACGGCAATGGGTTGCACAATAACGGCTTCCATATGATCGATATGGCGCGGATGCTGTTGGGGGAGGTCGTGGCCGTCCGCGCCCTTGGCCCAGCGATTCCCGGCCCGCATCTGCCGCTGCCGGGCGACTTCGATCTCTGCTTTGCCCTGCACCTCGCGGGCGGCGAAACCGTGATCGCCCAGCCGGTCGATTTCCGCACCTATCGTGAAAACGGTCTCGACCTGTGGGGCATCGATGGCCGCCTATCGATCTGGCAGGAAGGGTTGACCGTCAGCCTCGCCCCGCGTCGGGAAAATCGGGCAATGCGCGGCGAGCATGAAATCGCCAGCGACTGCGGAGAAGCACTGCCGCCCACGGTCGGCACGGCCCTGTGGGCGATGTTGGACAATCTCGCCGAAGCCGTGGCTGGGCAGGCGCCGCTGTGGTCGCCGGGCGATAGCGCCTTGCAGGTCGAACGGATCATCGCCGCCCTGGAAGCCTCGCTGGCCCAAGGCGGTGCACGGATTGAGGTTACTCATGGGTAAGATCGTCATTTTCGTTGAAGACCCGGGGGCGGCGAACTACGCGCTACCGCTGGTCGCGCCGCTGGGGGCGGCGCTGTGGGTCGCCCCGGCACTGCTGCC
The DNA here is from genome assembly GCF_002251735.1 of Elstera cyanobacteriorum. Taxonomy (NCBI): domain Bacteria; kingdom Pseudomonadati; phylum Pseudomonadota; class Alphaproteobacteria; order Rhodospirillales; family Rhodospirillaceae; genus Elstera; species Elstera cyanobacteriorum. The sequence goes on from NZ_NOXS01000032.1 coordinate 538,479, forward strand.
CTACCTCGATGCCCGCGGGATTGAGCCCGCCCGCGTTCTCGACGGCCCCGTTCCCCCCTTACCCCCCGAAACCGCGCGGCTGCTGGTCGGCACGTCCGAAAACCTCGAAACTGCTGCCCATGCGCTGGTGCGCCAGGCTAAGGCGCGCGGCATCCCTTCGGTCGGCATGATCGATTTTCCAGCCAATGCCGCCGCCCGCTTTCGCGGTACCGGCACCAATCCCCTCGCCCATGCGCCCGACTGGCTGATGGTGACCGACGACGGCACCGCGCGCCATTATGAAGCCCTGGGCTTTCCGGCGGAGAAAATTGGCCGGGTCGGGCACCCGCATTTCGATACGGTCCTGGCCCTGCGCGAGAGGTTGGAGGCCGAAGGCGTTACCGCTGTGCGCCGTCGCCTGCTGCCCAATGTGCCCGAGGGGCAAAAGCTTATCGTTTTCCTGTCCGAAATTTCCGGGGGGCTTGACCCGGAACAATATCAAAAGTCGCCGGACTATACGCTTGAGGGGCGCGGGGGGCGGACCGACCGCACCGGCATCGTTGTGGAAGAATTCCTGGATGCTTCCGCCGCGCTGTCCCCCCAGCCCTATCGGCTGCTACGCCTGCACCCGAAGAATACCCGGGAAGAATTCGGCCTGCTGCTGGGGGAATTCGATAGCGTTAGCGCCGCCGGAACGCCGCTGGAAATGGTTTTTGCCTGCGATCTCGTCTGCGGCATGACCACTATGCTGCTTTATGAAGCCGCCCTGCTGGGCCGCCCCACCTTGGCCATTCTGCCGCGCATGACGGAAGCGGCCTGGCTACCGACGATTGCCAGCGGTATCACCCCAGCCGCCGTGACCCGCCCGGCGCTGACCCGGCTGCTGCCGACGCTACTGGCGCAAACGCACGGCAATGATCTGCGCCCAGCCCCCGCGTTGCCGCGCGCCCTCGCCTTTCTCGCTGCCCTCCCATCTTAGGAGCCTGCCGATGAGCGTTCCGTCCCGCCGCCTTGAGACCGAGCGTCTCTTCGTCGATCCCTATTCCGAAGCCTATGTGACGCCCGCCTATGTAGGTTGGCTGAACGACCCAGAAGTGGTGAAATATAGCGAGAATCGCTACCGCACTTTCACGTTAGAAGGCTGCCGCGACTACGTCGCCTCCTTCGCAGGCTCGCCGAACTATCTCTGGGCCATCGTGCGGAAGGATAGCGGTCAGCACATCGGCAATATCAACGCCTATGTCGATGTTCCGAACAAACTGGCCGACGTTGGCATCATGGTCGGGGAGCGGTCATGCTGGGGCGGCGGCTATGGGCTTGAGGCCTGGAACGCCGTCTGCACTTGGCTATTAACCGAAGCGGGCATGCGCAAAGTGACCGCCGGGACGCTCGATACCAATATCGGCATGAAGCGGATTATGGAGAAATCCGACATGATCCCGGACGGTCGCCGCGTGCGGCAGTATATCAACGCGGGCGAAGAGGTTGATGTCGTCTATGCTGCGCTATTCGCAGCCCGCTGATCGCGGAATTCAACCAGCGCCTGCTTCACCTCTTTGAGGACACTGGCCCAATCCCCTCGCCTTGGCTGGCGGAACAGCCGGGCGGAGGGGTACCAGGGGCTATCGCTGCGGTTCAGCATCCAGCGCCAATCGGGCACAAACGGCAGCAGAATCCAGACGGGTTTCCCGAGAGCTCCGGCAAGATGCGCGACGGAGGTATCGACGGTGATCACCAGATCGAGCGCCTGAATGGCTGCCGCCGTATCGGCGAAATCGGTGAAAGTCGGGGCGAGGTCCACCACCTGCGCCCGAGCTAAAGATCGTTTAGCCTTCTCAGAAGTACCATATTGAAGAGAATAGAAGCTACATCCGCCAACCTGCGTTAAAGATAATAAATCATTCATCGGAATAGAACGTTGACGATCATTGACGTGATTTGGATTACCAGCCCAAACCAAACCAATAGCCGATCCGTTGGCCGTACCTGCAAAGGTTAGATCGGTATTACCAGGCGCTTTAACATAAGTTTTCTTCCAAAAATATGCTTCGGAATTTATTTCCAGAAGCCATGGCAAAGAAGGGATAGAGGCGCGACACTCAAAGTTCGAAAAATCATCATCCATGAAGACCAATTGGAGCTCTGGAAAAGAGCAAGACAAAAGCCCTACTAACGATTCCTGCACCTCCAGGCCAACCCTCATCCCTTTTTGAATTAGATCATCGGCAAATCTAATAAATTGAATAGTATCACCCTGACCCTGTTCCCAATATATAAGAATAGACTTACCCGGAACACAGTCTCCATTCCACCGTGGCAAGGCGGCAATAGCGGATGGCGGTTGAAAAATAGAACTATTTAAACGAAATTCATAATCTGGTCTCGCCAAATCCCAACGCCCCAGTAACAATAATAGCTGACCACGGTTAAATTTATACTCTCCAATAAATGGCTCGAGATCAACTGCACGATTAAAACTCTCCAGAGCCTTATCAAACTCCCCCAGCTCAACTAAAATATTGCCACATATATTATGCGACGGTGCCCAATCTGATTTCAAATTGATCGAGCGTGCAATTTCATCAAATGCTTTCTTGAAGTCAAACGCCCGAATATAAACCTCTGACCGTAAGCAAAAATAACAATGGGGCTGAGATTGCCTCAGCCCCGTTTTTTCAAGATAACGCAGTGCTTCCCCAAGATTATAACCGATCAATCGTTGAGAAATCTCCTCTAGATTGAACAACACTCGGTAACTCCAAACGCTCGTTTATTTCGCCATGACTAATTTATCTTCAGACTCTTCCCTTAAACAAAAAGATTCATAATGGAACCTTTTTGAACCTTATTCCAGCTAAAGCGGTCCGCTCGAACCTCTACGTTAGCCTGAGCAAACTCAAAGCTTAACGACAAAGACTGCAGGACCGAATCACGCTTCTTCTCCATTGCCTGCAATTCTTTAAGAAGAGGCAACCGTAGCTCAGCATCTTTTTTTTCAATTGCCTTATCAATTTCCTTCAGTTTCTTGATCGACGCTTCTTGTTTTGCCTTTGCAAGGTCAAAATCTTGCGCCATACGATAACGCAGAACCCCTAAAGTCTCCCCGAGGCCTCGGGAAAGACCGACATTGACCTCAGTTGGATCACTAGACGTTGAAACAAACACGCCAACTGCGGAAACACGATCAGATAACGTAGCGTAGCTCGAGTAATCCCCTATACCGGAAGGATTTTTTTCACCTTTAAACTTCGTTACCTTATCTAAAAAACCACCCTCAATGTAGCTATTGGCCTGAAGCCCCTGCAAAGCCCTATTCAACTGATCACGTGTCGCGTTGAAATCAGCAGCAGCCGTTGGCCCGACTGCAGACGCGGCGTCACTGAGAGCCGGAACCATTTTATTGATAATATCAGACAACTTGTTAATGTTGCGTCGTCCAAGCTCAAGATAAGCCGTCAAGTCAACGCGCTGCTTGTCTGCAGCAGCACGTTCTCGCTTAAGTCCCGCCAGGGAAGGTTCCAACGTTTTATCTATATCATTATAAGCTATTTTCTTTTCATTCAGCTCAGTATCCAATCTTTTCTTGATTGAACGAAACTGAATTTCAAACCCTAGCCGAGCCGTATTCTGGCTTTGCCGGACAAAGATATCACTAAAGGTAACTTGATTGAACGACGTCATCTGAAGCCTCCAGCTTTCTGCGGATAGCGAACCTAATTATTCATACTACGCCACTCGCCCCAAAGCGACTCTATTTTGTTCGCCAAAACCTCGGCAGTCTCTTGATAGAGCGATGAGGAGATTGATTTATGTAGGTTGCGCATTTTTTCCACAACAACCTTCAGATCAGCCTTGTTTTCCAGAAAATCAATAGCATCCTGATAATAATCCTCTATGCCATCAGAGATTAATTCATCGAAGCCCGCAGCCTTAACTAAATAAGCCGCCGCTTCTGAACGAGGATTATTACCCTTAAGCGTCAAAACAGGAGAGCCAATCCACAGGGCTTCAGTCACCATTTCTAGATTGCCGTAAGGGAAGCTGTCGAGGATCAAATCTGCATCGAGCATAATCTCGCTCCGTGATTGCAGGAAATCCGATGGGTCGATCAACTCGACACGATCACCACAGTCGTGGATAGCGGCGGCCGCCAAAACTCTCTGCACGAGTGGGTCGTTCAATTCAGACCGAGCAACAAAAGCAAGAGTTGCCCTAGGTACAGCAGTCAAAATTTTCATATAAATATCTAACGCAACATCAGATATCAGCAGGCCAGCGTGTGGTGCAAGAAGCCGACGCACATCGCGATCACTTGTATCTCGAGATACTTTCAGAGCACGGACTTCGGCGACACGCCCCATCAGTTCTGCCGGGGGCACTGGATAACGCAATGGAACGCCAAGGTCTATCAGCCGCATATTGGTACTATCGGCAGAAGGCGCAAGACGATAATCATAACAAGCTAGATCATCGTAGCGGCTCGGAACCGCCCAAAGTATCTGAATAGGCGCCATGCGCGTGCGCCAAATTCCCGGACGCGCAAAAGCAGCAGCACCAACAGTGTCAAATAAAACAGACACCTGATCAAATCGAATCATCTCAACTAATGTTGCATCATCAACGGCTGCAACTTCTCGAAAATCCTCCAAAGCAGCTTTAACGCGCATCAAGCTCGGGGAACTACCAGTACCTGTAAAATATACTTTTACAGGTATATATTCTTTGAGAGATAGTAAGAGGCCCTCTAAAGCCGAATCAACGTAAGAGCATAAGAAGCCTACTGAAACAGTATCGGGCCAATCAGTCGCAGAAAAGGTAGAAACTTCAGGATTGGCAAAAGTTAAACGATGAACTTGGCTCAAGCCTTCCGCTAAAACAGCGTCGTCAACAAGCGGTGACCATTCTAACATCCGATAACGCGCGAGAGCGTCTTCGAGATTATCAACTTCCTTAAGCTGAGCACAGGCCTCAGACACCGCTTGCGCATCGCCCTTTAAAAGGGCTATGCCTAGCGCATAGTCTGGGCGCTTCGGATGATCAGCATTAAGAGCAAGCAGCGCGCTAAAGGCAACTTCCGCTTCTTGAAGTTGCCCGGTATAAATTGAACATTCCACAAGCAGAGAGAAGCTATCCACATCACCGCCAGAAACCCCAACGAAGGTCTCAAGCTGGCGCATGGCAGCAGCATACATCCCCTGCTGCATCATCAGGCGGGCCGTCGTAAGTGGACGATTCTCGATAAAAGAATCAAATATATCCTTAATTTTACCGAAATAGCTCCCAATAATTTCATCTAAAAATACATCTGAAGGCAGATGAGTTCCGAGTTTTAGATTAAAAATCCCATCCGATTTTCTACCTAATTTCAATAGAATAGCAGCAGCCGCATCGGGATAGTTCCCAACTTCGGGAGCGAACTGCATCGCCTGTTCCAGCATAGACAAGGCATCAATATCCCGACCAAGGGCATGAGAGATCGCCGCGAAAACGATCAATACCCTGGCAGACTGATCGCTGGAACGCGCCTTCTCCGCCTCTTCTGCCGCCCGCATGATATCCCCAGCACGCAAGGCCGTCATAGCTGCTCTTAGGTGTTCATCAGCTTGTTCATTTGTAGCTGAAGCAGGGCTGGAAACAACGTCAGACATCTTGTGGGTATCCGAAAGTTCAGGTTAAGCGCTTGTACTGATTGTATCGTCACTCGACACGGATGCAGTATCGCTCGGGGCCTTCTCCTCGGAAACTGCAGCAGCGGCATTCCGCATAGAGTCAAACAGCCCAGCCGCAATATTTTTATTTATCTCAATCAGCGTAGCAAGCTTGCTAGCTTCAGGAGTTGTAATAATTCCCACAGTATGCTTATCAATAAAATTTGATAGATTCAGAAGATTCTGGCGCACCTCCAAGGTAAGTGCACTCTCGTCATCCAAAATATCAGCTTGAATGATCGTCCATAGCTTCCAGTTCAAGCGTGCTGCCGCCAGTAAACCGTCCCGGTCATCCGGTTGACGAACGGCATCATCCAGCCGCTTTGCCGCTTGGATCAACCCCCACGCCAGGGTTTGAACCGGATTCCCCACGGGGGGGTGCGTCGGATAAGCTTTCGATGGGGGCACTGACATTGTCCAACCTCTCCTTTTCATGCGCAATCAAGGCACGCACAGTCTTGAGGGCATGATAGAATTCACCTTGGGATACCTGCTGCTTAACGCGCTCGATGATATCGACTGCACTCGGAGCTGCAGCAAGATAATCTGCCATTAGTTCCGTTAATAAGTCGCCATAGTGATCCCGTCGCGCAGGGAAAATATAAAGGCATTGGAGGGCAAAATAGATGCGTGACGCCGGCGTCAGCGCATCAACTTCCGCCAAGATATCTTTCTCGCGCATGAACGCGGCATCATTCAGAAAAACCAGATGCGCTTCACCACCACCGTTCTCAAGAACAGCGCCGTTGACGATGATCCGCTCGCCGGGCTTCAACGTCATCTTTAGCGGCATGTTTTATCGTTCCTGTTACAGGATTTGTGCATCGCTATTCTGTTCACTTGCCCACAGAGCGTCGAAGCCCTCCGCATCGACCCAAACATCATTTCGATCACTTGAATAGCGGAAATCCTCAGGACAACGGCGCGCAGTACCATTCTGGGTGAATAAAGGGTTCTCCATAGCGACCGCATCCGGAAGGATGGCGAAGTGATGGGGGAACTCGAGTGTGTTGCGCGCATCATCCTCGGCAACCATCACTTCGTGCAACTTTTCGCCCGGGCGAATTCCCACATACTTACGTGTACAACCCGGAGCGATTGCTTCAGCAATATCATTAATCCGTACACTCGGGATCTTGGGCACAAAGATCTCCCCGCCCTGCATACGAGCAAGGGAGTCGAGAACAAACTGCACGCCCTGATCCAACGTAATAACGAAGCGCGTCATGCGCTCGTCGGTGATTGTTACTTCACCCGTTAGTTTTTGCCGTTGAAAAACCGGAACGACACTGCCGCGGCTGCCAATCACGTTCCCGTACCGAACAACACAAAAGCGGGTACGATCATTTGAATAGGAGCGCGCAGCCGTGAACAATTTATCCGAGCACAGCTTGGTGGCGCCATAGAGGTTGATCGGATTGGCGGCCTTATCTGTGCTCAGGGCCACAACATTGCGAACCCCCTTGTCGATCGCCGCATCAATCACATTCGCGGCCCCCAACACATTGGTCCGGATAGCTTCGATCGGATTATACTCAGCGGCAGGAACCTGCTTAAGCGCCGCAGCGTGGATAACAACATCCACCCCATCAAAGGCGCGATAAAGCCGATCTTTGTCGCGCACATCGCCCAGAAAATAGCGCATACAGTCGAAACGCGAGTCAGGAAAAACCTGTTGCATCTCGAACTGCTTCAGCTCATCACGGCTGAAAACAATTAAGCGACGGGGCTTGTAGCGTGCCAGAATGGTCCGCACAAGGCGCTTACCAAAAGATCCTGTGCCACCGGTAACCAGGATCGACTTATCGTTCAGCATTCTGCACGCTCGGTTTAGCCTCAACAATCAGACTGCCTTTATCGTCAAACAGCTCTGGTCGCACAAGAGGCAATTCTTGCCGAACCTGGTCCACAAATCGAATAAAGTCCTTCTCTATGACACGCAAAAATACAGTCCAAAAGCGCCGCACAATACCCTCAAACTCCGGCAACCTATCCTCAGGTATTCTGCGCCACCAATACATCAAAACTATAGTCTTTGTAGTAATTGACCCCGAAATACCCGGATTAAATTTGGAATAAGGCGCCGGGACACGATCCAAGGCTTCGTGAAGAGACCTGAGAAACAGTATGATGTCCTTATTTTTCTTGGAGCCTGCCGAAAATTCTTTTTTCAATATTTTTATATAAATACCAAAATCTTCTTTAAGTTTTTCGAATAAATCCACCCCTACCCTCTCAATCCAATCAATATCCCTCGAAATAGAATATAGGTTTTCTATCAGAAACTCCTTCCCGCTTATCTTGTCTATGGAGCCAATTCGAGACAAACGAGTGGGAGTAACTTTTTCAACACGCGCGCCTTCGGAGGCATTAAATGCTCGAACAGATCGAAACTGTGCCATTAGCAAACTCAGCGTGTTGATGCCATTCTTCAAGTGTACATTTGTATGGACTTTCCCGCCAAAATTCCCTGAAACTACTTCGGGAAACTTGAAGTCAACAATCTTTAGCTCATCATGTGTTTCATACGACGTCCCTTTGGAATGGTGGATATTAGGATCGACCGTACCAAAATCGGCACCAACAAATATAACATGTCGGAAACCTAAATGCATGCATGCACTCGCCGCAGTATTTACTACTGTCGGATTCTGCCATGATAACATCGGAAGATCGTTGCAGAATAAGCTAGAAGCCATAACGCCTTCGCGAATGAACCATAACCGGCGATTAAAAAGTCTAGCAGATCTCACGTCCATCGTTGAGCTGCATATTAAGACCGTTTTGGAGAGGTCATATCCCCTAGTTAATGGCTCAAGCAACTCATAATTAAGAGCAATATTTTCGATTTCCACGTGGAAATCAGGAATGATTCCATTTGATAGGAGGCTTTGCAATGCAGAGCCACCGGAAAAAATGATGATATCTTCTTTATTCTGAATTAACCAATCTATATCCTTATTCAAGGAAGGCCCAGCCCCCACAACGACAGCGGTTCCTTTGAGGGGTTTCTGGACATCGCCACAAAATTTCCAACGATCCATGTATAAATTTAAAACAGTATTACGAGTCATTGTCTTTTCATCGTCGTAAAAACCCAAACCATCAAAAATTAGATACGCCTTTTCTTGAAATTTTTCATAGACTGCGTCCATAATTTCTGATTTATAATGGCGCATGTGAAATATCGTCTGAAGGACACCCGGATTCTTATAGTGAACATGACTCCTTAGAATGCCAAATGCACCATTCGGATCTGTAGAAATTACAATAGCAACCCTATCTTGCAGAGTTTTAAATATTTCAGTCCAATCAGTAAAATACATTGATAGAACTAAGAATAGAGGCTCAGTTTCTGAAATTACAATGTCGCGACAGCGAGTATGCGCGATAAACGGGTAAATGTGAAAACCTAGACCGATTCCAAAAAGAAAAACAGTTGACGAGTCAATCCTTTGACGATCAGCAACAGCAAACAGGTTCCGCCTCCGGAACATCGCATTTAAACGCTTTTGGAGTTCTAAATGGGTTGGCGTCCGCGCCTCATCTGCTTCTGGAGGGAACCCCTCAACCATTGAAGGGGATACAAGATAATTTTCGATCTGTTGATGAGCAAAAAGACGGGCATCGGTACCATAAAAGCGCGAGCCGTTGATAATGACATCTAATACCCCATCCACATCATAAATCTCAACATTAGCGGGGATTTTTTTTTCAATGTATTCAGATATGCTAGGAATTTTCTTTTTAAATAATTTCATATTTTTCTTAAAAAGGCTTTTCTGTTCTTTAGAGAAATTCATCTATCTTCTCGCTCGCTAAGTTAGGCATGAACCGACTGCGATAGTGAGGCCGAAGGCCCGCTCTAAATCAGGATCAATGGTTTCCGGAAGCCCATAAACAGCCTCTTGCCAATCTTCTGCATTTCAGCGGAGCTGCAAAACCTCGGACTTTAGTAAAGGCATAACCACCCTTTATTATAAAAAGAGGGACGGCAAGCCGTCCCTCCCAAAACGCATACTAGATTGGCTAGAACTAGCCGAACAGACGGAGCACAGACTGTTCGGTCTGGCCAGCAAACGCCAGAGCCTGAACGCCGAGCTGCTGACGGGTCTGCAGCGAGACGAGGTTCGCGCCTTCTTCGTTGGTATCAGCCAGCGTCAGCTTGCCCGAACCATCCTTCTGAACGTTCACGTATTCCTTCGTGAACTCCAGGCGGGTGTTCAGAATAGCAACGTTGGTACCAAGAGCCTTAGCAACCGAGTTGTTCTGGCTGATCGAGTTATCCAGGCCCTGGATGACGAAATCGAGCGCTTCGTTGAACGAGTCGTTCGCATTGATGCTCTGGTTAACGTCGAAGGCCGCCGCCGACCAAAGCGTACCAGCCGAGATGGTGGAGATCGCGAAGGAGCCCGTCAGGTTTGCATCAACAAGGATGTAAATCTGCGAAGCGGCGAAAACATTCAGACCCGACACCACGTTGTAGGTATCTTGAATGATGCTGGCGGTCGCCTGAGCGAACGTCTGCGACGTACGCGTCGAGACGGTCGTGACGTTGAACGATGCCGTGTCGCCGCCAACAGTCGAAGCCGCATCGTAACGGACCAGATTGTAGGTGAGCAACGCACCGCCGGAGGTTGCAGCCTTAACGAAGTACTGGCCAACCGCACCCGCGGTGATACCAGCGGCCGAGCCAGCAGCGTTCGACAGCGTGCCGACCGAGTTAACGTTCGACGCAACCTGCGAAGCCAGACCAGCGCCGTAAGTCGAGAGACGCTGAGCGGTCACGACCAGACGGCTGGACGAACGATCCGAGAACTGAGTGGTCTGGATCGACGTCGAGTTGCTGACCAGGTTCAGCCCCTGGTACGACGCATCCGAAACGAGCTGGTCGATCTGCGCCTTAACAGTGTTGTACTGGGTTTGCAGCGTGCCGCGCTCGATCGAGGTCGCCGACTTCGCCGAGGTCGCGATACCCTTCAGCTGCTTCAGCAGCGAATCGATGGCGGTGGTCGCGGTCAGCGCGGTGTTAATGCCGCTGATGGCCTGATCGATGTTCGCCTTACGATCATTGAAATCCGAAGCGCGATCATCCAGAGCCTTCGCCGAGAAGAAAGCCACGGCATCATCGATAACCGTGTTCACCTTCTTGCCCGTGTTCAGACGGCTGTTGGTAACGTCGATCGCCGACTGGGTCTTCTGCAGAGCAAGCAGGTTCGAGCGGACGGAGCTGCTCAGAGTAACGTTGGTAGCCATGTTATTCCCCTTCTGGAGACTGGAGATGGATCACACCGCCTTTTGCGATGCTGGGCTGACCTTACCGGAGTTTTCGGTCGATTCAATAGGTAAATTTTTCCCGCGCATCATACATTCGTCTCCTCAAATCCGCAGAAATCCAAAGATTTCGATGATTCCTCCCGCCACGACAACCCCCTTCGCTTAGGGTGGGAAGTGTTGTAAACTATTGATATGATGCTTTTGCCGTAGAAGCGCGGCGGGTGGAGCAGTGGCATGCGCTGCATGTCTACCCTTATGTCCCAGGAGGGGTGTGTAGATGGACTCGTCAACGTCATCGGCCAGTGCGGGCTCTACACGCAGCGATTCGAATGCGCGGGCGCAGCAGCGCTCGGCTTCGTCACCCGCCGGAAAAGAGAAAAAGCAACCCCCCGCCCCCACCCCGAAACCGGCGGATTATGGAGTTACCGTCAAAGGTCGGTTCGATCCCGATTTACGGCGCTTCTTCGTGACTATTCTGGACGCGTCTAGCCAGACCCTGATCGCGCAGTTCCCCTCCCAGGCCGTAGCGCGCTACGTCCAGCAGCTCAAGAAAGCTGCCGCCGATGGCGAAGCCTCCCCTAAGAACGCCGATAGTCCCGATGCCCAGGATGCGGGAAAATTGGATCAAACGACCTAGACCACGCTTCGTATTGCACCCCTTGCCTTCCCGCGCCCACGCCCGCTAGATGAGCAATGAATCGGTATATAAGGTGCCGGTCGTTCTTTTTTGGCCCTGGGAGTTGCTGGACCCATGCGTTATTGCAGCCGCTGCACAATGCCCGAAACCGCCGAAACGCTGGGCTTTGACGAGCAGGGTGTCTGCTCGGTCTGTCGGCAGATCGAAGTGAAGCACGATCAGATCGATTGGGAGCAACGGGGGCGCGATCTCGACGGGCTGCTGGAGCAGTACCGCGGCAAATACGATTACGATTGCATTGTGCCCTTCTCTGGCGGCAAGGACTCGGCCTTCACGCTTTGGTACCTGATCAAGGTGAAGAAGCTAAAGTGTCTCGTCGTTCGCTTCGATCACGGCTTTATGCGCCCAACGGTCGAAGAAAATTGTCACAAGGCGCTGCGCAAGCTGGGCGCCGACATTGTTAAATTCACGCCGAATTGGCAGGTCGTTCGCAAGCTGATGTACGAGGCGCTGAAGCGCCGCGGCGATTTCTGCTGGCACTGCCATACGGGCATTTTTGCCTTTCCGATGTGGGAAGCCCTGCGTCAGCAGGTGCCGCTGGTGTTCTGGGGCGAGCCCAGTTCGGAATATAGCTCCTTCTATGGCTATAATGACGTGGAAGAGCATGACGAGCGCCGCTTCAACCGCATCGTCAATCTGGGCATCAATGCCGAAGATATGTTGGGCATGCTGGATAATAGCGTGTCCGAGTATCCGGTCAGTCTGCGCGACCTGAAGCCCTTCACCTTCCCGCCCACCCGCGATCTGCGCAAGCTCGGGGTTCGCTCAGTCTTCCTTGGGCATTTCATCCCATGGGATGTGCGCAAGCAGGTCGATATCATCAAGCAGGAATTAGACTGGCAGGGCGATCAGGTCGAAGGCGTGCCGCCGGAATACGACTACGAAAAGATCGAATGCTTTGTTCAGGGCGTGCGCGACTATATCAAATGGCTAAAGCGCGGCTTCGGCCGCACCACGCATGTCACCTCCATCGATATCCGTAACAATCGGATGGATCGGGCGACGGCAGAAAAGCTGGTGGCGGAATATGACGGCAAGCGCCCCGCCGCGCTTGATCTCTTCCTCGATATCCTAGGCATCGACGAACAGCACTTCATGGATCTGATCGAGCCCCATGTTGTTGCCCCCCATGTGATGCCGAGTTGCGAGAGCTGCCAGAGCAATTGCAACACGGATGTACCGTGGGATTACGCCCATTGGAAGAAGTCCGTCGATATGGGAAAACTCCCCGAAGACGCTTAAGCGCTGGTCGAGGCTGGAGAGAAACCGATGAGTGATCTCGTTATCGTCGATTACGGCGCTGGGAATATCGCGTCGGTTAAGCAAGCTGTCTGGCGGGCGGGTTGGGATGCGGAACTCAGCCGGGGACCGGATGATCTGCTGAGTGCGGATCGCATTTTGCTCCCCGGCGTCGGCGCGGCAGGCACCGCGATGGACCGGCTGCGCAACGGCGGTTACGTCGAAGCCTTATCCGAAGCCGTGCGGGTTCGCGGCACCCCGATGCTGTGCATCTGCGTCGGTATGCAGCTTCTGGCCGAGGAACTGCATGAATATGGCGTTCACCAAGGCCTCGGCTGGGTCAAAGGCAAGGTGACCCGGCTTGAAGAGGCACCAGGGCGGCGTGTCCCCCATATGGGTTGGAACAAGGTTTACCGCCCGGACGGCGGCGCCCCCCCGCCCCCGGGTATCCTTGACCGCGATACCTTCTACTATTTCGCGCATTCTTACGAAATGAGCGGGCTTGATCCGGCGGTTTTGGCGGGCGAGGCCGATTATGCCGGGCCGGTTCCGGCGGCGCTTCGCACAGAAACAGTGTTCGCCACCCAATTCCACCCCGAGAAAAGCCAGGTCGAGGGCGAAAAACTGATCGCCAATTTCATGCGCTGGAAGGTTTAGCCCGGATGCTGACCCGTCGTTTGATCCCGACCCTGCTGCTCCGCCAGGGCCGCCTCGTCAAAGGCGTGCGCTATGGCGATCATCGGGATGCCGGTAATCCCCCCAGTATCACCCGCGCCCATGCCGCCCAGGACGCGGACGAGGTTCTGCTGGTCGATATCGACGCCAGCCGGAACGGAGGCGCACCGGATTTCATCGCCTTTGCCAAGGTAGCCGAAGAATGCACCATGCCCCTTACCCTGGGGGGCGGATTGACCAGTTTCGATCTGGCGCAGCAGGCGATGCAAACCGGGGCCGATAAGCTCGCCTTTACCGGGCCAGCGCTCGATAATCCTGCCCTGCTGGACCAAGTTGCACGCCGCTTCGGGGCGCAAGCCGTGGTGCTCGGGCTGGATGTGACGCAGGACGAGACAGGGACTTATTATCTCTACGATCATCGCACCGGCGCCATCGTCAGCAATCGCACACCGATTGCCTGGGCGCAGGAGGCCGTGGCGCGCGGTGCCGGGGAAATTCGGCTGATGGCGGTTCACCGGGAAGGAACGCGCCTGGGGTTTGATCTCGATCTTTATCGGATGATCGCCGATGCGGTTTCGGTGCCGATCATCCTCGAAGGCGGGGCCGGAACCCTTGATCATCTCGATGCCGCCCTCACCGCCGGGGTGGATGCCCTGGGGCTGGGGACGATGCTGGTCTTCTCGGACAATAATATCGTGAAGTTACGACAATATCTTCTCGGCTGCGGCCATAGTTTGCGGAGATAAGCATGATTCTGACCGGCGCGCTTGAAACCCCGCAGCTTTGGCTGCGCAGTCTGGATGACCAGGCCGCGACCGGCCCCTACCTGACCTGGATGCAAGACCCCGACATCCTACGCTTTCTCGAGGCCCGCTTTTCCCAGCATACGCCAGATAGTTTGGCCGGGTTTATCAAATCGATGAACCAGAACCCGGATGCGCTGCTGCTGGGAATGTTCTTGAAGGACGACGGGCGGCACGTCGGCAATATAAAGCTTGGTCCCGTCAGCCGGGAACATCTGCGCGGCGATATCGGCCTGTTGATCGGTGATAAATCCGTCTGGGGCCGTGGTCTTGCCACGGAGGCGATTACCGCCCTCACCCGCTACGGTTTCGACTCGCTAAATTTGAACCGTCTTTATGCGGGCTGCTACGGCGGTAACGAGGGGTCGGTCCGGGCCTTTGTGAAGGCAGGTTGGCAGGTGGAAGGCCGCTTGCCCCGCTATTGGCGGCTGGAGGACGGTCATTGGGCCGATCATATCCTGCTTGGCTGCTTAAATCCGACGACCTGACTCCAAGAACCGTTGCCGCCGCGCGGCGTTTGAGGTTCCTCTGACTGGGCAAGAAGTGCCCGACTCCAGCAGCTAATAGGGAAAAACGGGGGGCGAATCCTACCCTTCTGATCCCTCGCCCCCATTTTCCCCTCGCCCAAACCTTCATTCTCTGTTATTTATCATAGAGATCAGAGGCGTTGTTGAGATTGGCACGCAACGTGCTAGAGTGAGAGCGACGCTGATGGAGGTAGTCAACCATGGCTTCTACGCCGGTTAAGACAATGTTGGTCGATCGCTTTCGCACCGGGCTGACGGGGATCCCTGCAGCGGCCGATGCGGCTGCGCTGAAGGGAAAATCAGCGCCGGAGCAGGTGCGCCAGTTCGAATCGCTACTGGACCAGACCAATAAGGCTACTCCGGCCCAGAAACCGGCCCCGGCGCGGAGCGTCACTGCCCCAAGCGCCCCGTCCCGTAAAGAGACGCCGAGCAAGCCCGAGGCTGAGGCCACCGCCAAACCGGCAGCATCGGAAAAGACCGCCGAGGCCCCCGACGCAGCGCCAAAGGAAACCGAGGCGACGGTTAAGACCGGCGACGCGGCTCATACCGATGACGCGGTATCGGCAAATATTGCCGATGCACCCGTCACGGCCGCCCCGTCGGGCGACGCTACGACGGAAACGCAACCCGCCCCGGCTGATGAAGCGTCACGTCCAGCGGCGGAAGACCCGGCGGCGGCGCAGGATGCCAGCGCAACGCCGACAGCCCTTGTGGCCCCGCTGCCGCAAGCGCTCCCCCCTCAGGTCATCGACGCCGGGCCGGTTGCCGATCTTCCTCCGGCCCCGACGGGCGCCGCACCGGCGCCAAATGCAGTGCCGGTCGATGCTGATCTGGCCCAGCAGGAACCGGTTGCCCTCCCGCAGACCGTTGCGTCCGGCACGCCCGCGCCAACCGAAACCGCTTCGGTAGCTGCGCCCACGCTGCCCACTGCCGAGGCCGTAAGCCCTGAAGCTGTCGCGCCGCTGCCAACCCCAGAAGCAAAGCCTGTGGTCACCACCGGGACACCGCAGACGCAGAGCAAGGGACCGACCCCGCAGGGTCAGGCATCTCCCCAGGCGGGCTCGCCCCAGGCCGATGCGGTGATCGAAAGCCTAACGGTTATCACGCCGGAAGCAACGGCCGAAACCGCATCACCCCAAGATACCCCGAAGACCGACGCGGCACCGAAGGCAACCGAACCGACGCCGGAGACGGTCGCCGCCCAGACGGCGACCGCCGCTCCCATCGTTGCCGATAGCCAGCCCAAAGCCAAGACCGCCCAGGCGATACCTGCGGCCGATTCGGCAACCGGCCAAGACGCCGATACGCTCGCCGCACTACCGACCGCCGAGGCGGTTCAGGCCCCGGACAGCGAGGCGGCGCGCGACCAGGGCAGCAACCGCGACCCGTCTCACAGCGATAAGGCCCGCGAGCGCGGCCAGGACCGTGCGCAGACAGGGGAACGGCTCGCGGCAAAACTGGCCGATAGCCAAGCTGCCCTTATCCGCGACGAAACCGCTCTGTCCGGGCCGGTGCAGAGCTTCAAGGCCGCCTTGAAGAGCGCTGCAGCCGAGGGCCTCGCGCCCACGACGACGACCGGCAACACTGACCAGCCTGCAAAACCCACTTCCGCTCAACCGATGCTCGCCGCGACGGGGACGACCTCGGCCGCAGTCCCGCAAACGGCAGCAGTGGCAAAAGCCGCCGCGCGGGCGGCGCCGGTTTTCCAAAACCCGGTCGTACAGCAGGTGGGAACCCGGTTGGTTGAAACTGCAGAAAACGGCGGCGGGCGCGTGGTGATGGACCTGCGGCCCGAACACCTGGGCCGGGTGACAATCGATGTTGACGTGCGCGACGATGGCCGCGTTAGTGCGACCGTTCTGGTCGATAATCCTGAAGCCCTGGAACAACTCCGCCGCGATAGTGGGCAGTTGGAACAGGCTTTGCGTGATAGCGGCCTAAACCCCGACCAGAACTCCTTGAACTTCGGTCTGCGCGAGCAAAACCAAGATCAAGGCGGGTTTGGACGGGACGGACGAAATGGCCGTGGGGCAAATTCTGCCGCGCAAGCCGAAGCCGACGTCGAGCCGGAACAGGTAGCAACACAGCAAAGCGTCGTGCCCGGCTTGGGCGTGATCGACATTCGGATTTGACGGGACGTTGGGAACAGAGGACGGATCATGGCAACGACCAGCAGCACAACCTCCAACATGTTCGGCGACATCAGCCAACTCAATGGCGCGTCGCAACAGACCATCGACTCCCGTAATTCGGTGGCCTCGACCTATGACAACTTCTTGAAACTGCTGACGACGCAGTTGAAGAACCAGGATCCGCTGGACCCCACCGACTCGAGCGAGTTCACCAATCAGCTCGTCCAGTTCAGCCAGGTCGAACAGCAGATCAACTTGAACGCCAAGTTCGACAAGCTGCTGACGTCGAACCAAGCAGCGCAGATGCTGCAGGCGTCGAACTATATCGGCAAGAATGTCGAAGCCGAAGGCTCGTTCCTGACCGTCGAGGCGCCCGCAAGCTTCAACTATTGGATGACCAAGGACGCGACCACGGTCAGCGCTGTCATCAAGGACGAAAACGGTAACGTCGTGCGGACGATGACCCTCGACGGCAAGTCCGGCAGCCATACCCAAGCCTGGGATGGCCGCAAGGACGATGGCTCGCTGCTGCCGGTCGGCACCTATAATCTGATTATGAGCGCCCTGGACGAAAATGGCGCCAGCGTCGCCGTCGATCTGCCCACCAGCAAGATCACCCTGTCGGAAACGCCGAAGCCGCGCTTCGGTTATACCTTTGCCGAGGCCTATAACCGCGCCGAAGCCCGTATTTACGACGCGGATGGCTCGCTGGTCCGCGTTCTCAAAATCGACTCTGGTGCGGGCCGCAAGTCGGTGGTCTGGGATGGCCGCGACGAGAAGAATACCCCCGTGGCTGCCGGTAGCTATGAGGTTAAGATCCTGGCGTATGACGCCAACGACAAACTGGTAACGGACGATAAGAGCAACCCGGTCGATGCGAAGCTGACGACGGTGAACCGTGTGAAAGATATCGGCAGCACGGAAAACGGCGTTCAGCTTCAGGTCGGTAAGGACGCTTACATCAATCTCGATAAAATCGTGGCGGTTCGCGGCTAACGCCCCAACGGCCCCTTTCAGAACAACGCACAGATCAGTCTTCGAGGCTAGGAGAGTAACATGAGCATCTACGGCTCCCTGAAAGCAGGTGTCACCGGTCTGAAGTCGCAAGCCTCGAGCATGGCGATGATTTCGGACAATATCGCGAACGCCAATACCATCGGCTATAAGCGCAGCGTTGCGGACTTCGAGACGCTGGTCACGAAGTCCGGCTCGACCGCCGCCTATGCCCCGGGCGGCGTGAAGGCCAATACGGTCGCGCTGATCGATCAGCAGGGTCTGATCAACGCTTCCTCCTCGACGACCGATATCGCGATTGCAGGCCGTGGCTTTTTCGCGGTCTCAACGGCGGTGAGCGCCAATGGCTCAGTCCCGACCGGCACTGAACGCCTCTATACCCGCGCGGGCTCGTTCCGCACGAATTCCGAAGGTTTCCTGACCTCGGCCAGCGGTGAGTATCTGCTGGGCGTTCCGGCGGATGCTGCTGGCAATGTGCCGACGGCAACGCTGCCGGTCGATCAGTTGAAGGCCATCAATGTCGGCTCGATCACGGGGAGCGCGAAGGCGACAGGCACCGTATCGATCGGGGCGAATTTGCCTGCGACCAGTGCAGCACCGACGAATCAATATACCCTGGCCCTTCCCGCTGGGGCTGGCCTCACATTCCCACCTGCGGGGGGGCCTTTCACTTACAACGTCGCAGCTCCCGGTGTTAATGATCCTTCAAGCGACCCGGCCAACCCCGCACCGACCCAATATACGGCGAATGTTACCTTTACAGTTAATGGCGGCGCATACGATATCCGTCTGAATGTAGGCACAACACCAGCAACAAGCATTTTATTAGGTCAGATGTCTGCTGCCGGTACCTTAGATTTTAGTGCAACGGTTGCTGGTAGCACGGCTACCGGTTCCACCGGTGGCCAGATGAATTTCAAAGTTACCGGGAGCGTTTCTGGCACCGCTGCTGCCCCAGCAAATCTGACAACCACGCTGACAAGCCAGTACAAAGTACGTATGTCGTCAACGACCGGTACTGCTAGCACCAGCACAAGTGCTCAACTGGATCTAACGAATGCTAGCGGTATCCAATCGGGCTATACAAGTGATGTAACAATCTATGATAGCCTTGGTGTCGGTCATAATGTTCAACTGGCTTACATTAAGACTGGCGCCAATCGCTGGGATGTTTACGTAACCAAAATGACAATTGTTGGTCGCACCGACTCAAACGGTAACCCAATTGACTCTATAACTGGAACGTCCCAAAATAGCTGGGTCTATAATGGTTCCGAGACAGTGCCTGGCGGTCTTGAAGCAGCCGATCAAGCAGTTTATACGGCTCCAGTTGCCGGTCAAACCTTAACCGGTTTGCTTAAGAATAGTTCTCGGATGGGGTCAATTAGTTTTAACACGGATGGCTCTATCTCTGGATTTACAGCGAACACAAATGCAACCTTTAATAGCGCCATTGCAACCGCCGGTGTCAATCTTTCAAACTCAAATTCGACCGGCGCGACCAAGCTCAACCCCACCTTCAACTTCGGCACCGTCGGCACCAAGAACGGCGTGACCCAGCAGTCGGATGCGTTTGCGACCTCCTTCATCAATCAGGACGGCGTGCGCTTCGGCTATAAGACCGGGGTCGCCGTCGATAAGGACGGCGTTGTCCGCGCCGTGTTCGATAATGGTCAGCGGTTGGCCGTGGCGCGCGTTGCCATCGTCGCTTTCGCCGATCCGAACAAGCTGGATGCCCGCTCGGGTAATCTCTATGCCCAGACCGATGCCTCGGGGTCGCCGACTACCAACTTCTCCGGCATCGGCGGCGCCGGGCAAATCCAGTCGAATGCGCTGGAAGGTTCCACCGTCGATCTCGCCGAAGAATTCACCGATATGATCGTGACCCAGCGCAACTACAGCGCCAACTCAAAGACGATCACCACGTCGGATGAAATGCTGCAGGAAATCATTAACCTGAAGCGTTAAGGCTAACACCCCTCCCGGCGTTTTGGCGCCGGGAGGGGGCTCCTTCCGTGACCAAAGCGTAAAGGTGCGATGATGGGTTTCAATAATTCCCTGATCAACGGCGTGACCGCGATGAATGCCCAAAGCAGCGCGATGGGTGTGCTGTCGGACAATATCGCCAATGCCCGCACGGTCGGGTTCAAGGACTCCGATTCGCGCTTTTCCACTTTGGTTGCCGCCGGTAAATCCGCCAACTCAGGTATTGGTCAGGGCGTGACCTTCTCCAAATTTGGCCGGATAGATCAGCAGGGCATCCTGTCGACGTCTTATACCTCGACGAATTTTGCGATTTCTGGGAATGGTTTCTTCCCGGTCGCCTCAGCGATTGATGGCACCACCGGGCAGATCGCGACAACGGCGGAACGGCTGGTTACCCGCGCTGGGGATTTCACCATCGATAAGAATGGTTTCTTGGTGAACTCCAAAGGTTATGCGCTGCTGGGCCTGCCGGTTGGATCGACGGCGACAACGGGAACCGGCGCGGGGGCTTTTAACGGCCTCCAGCCGATCAAGGTTCCTGCCGTCGGTACCCTGCCGGGCCAAGCGACGACCACGGTTACCCTGACCGGCAATCTTTCCGCGACCGACGCCTCCCCTGTGACAACGACAACCGAGGACACCACCGACGCGGACGGCAATGTTATCCCCGGGACAACGACCACCACCCCCGGCACGACGCTGGAAGGCAAGGTCACGGCCTATGACGCGACGGGAACCCCCTATTCCCTCACCGTGACCTATACGAAGACGGCTCCCCAAACCTGGACTGCCCAGATCACTGGTGGCAGCGGCCCGGATGGTACGGCCCTGACCGCAACGGCGACGGGCACCCCCGTTACGCTGACGTTCGGTGCGGATGGTCAGTTGACCTCCCCCACCTCGGCGGTTTCCTTCGGGTCGGTCAGCTTCACCAACACGGCAACCGGGGCGGCGGTCGCGACGCTGAGCCCAAGCTTTAAGTTTCAGGACGACTCGGGGAAATCGACGCTTACCGGCTTTGGCGGAGCGAGCAATCTTTCCGGTTCAACCACCGATGGCCATACCCCGCTTGGCTATGTTGGGGTCGAGGTTGGGGATGACGGGGTGCTCTATCAGCTTTTTGATCAAGGCAAGCGCGTTGCCGTCGCTTCCATCCCCGTCGTGACCTTCGTCAACGATTATGGGCTGGAAGCCGTTAGCGGCACCGCCTACCGGGTAACGGCCGAAAGCGGCGATGCCACTGTCAACCTCTCCAACACCAATGGGGCGGGGAAGGTCTTTGGGGCGCAGCTCGAAGAATCGACCGTCGATCTTGCCGATGAATTCACCGATATGATCGTAACCCAGCGCGGCTATCAAGCCGCCTCCAAGCTGGTGACCACGACGGACGCGATGATCGAGACCATTCGCGACCTGAAGCGCTAAGCATCTTCTCAGCACCTTAATCTGCCAAACGGTACCCTCTGGGTGCCGTTTGGTTTTTTTATACAAATATATATCGAATCGAAATTTATTGACTCGAGTCTTCATCGCCCCGGCATCCCGGGTTGACGGGCCGAACCGCCTGTGGAAAAGATCGGCAACATGCTGTGATACAAGTCGCTTTTTCGGGGAAAGTCGGCTTAAAAACTCTCCCCAACAAATCTTCGCAAATGCGCGAGAATCGGGCGCGCTCTTGATCCGCCACTATCACCAAATCGGGTAAGTCCACGTCTTTAGGCAAAAATTTCCGATTCGGCCTAACAATTTTTACCCATCTCGACGAAAATGCGGTAAAGATGGGATGAGGGATGAAGGAAGACCCGTCGGGTTGACCTTTTTCCGACCCCCGCAACCAGCCGGTGCAGCCTTGTCTGTGCTTCTGGCCGCTGTAGATAGGTGACGCGTGAACGCCCTGATTCAGCAGATTAAGGCTCTCGGTCCGGTCCGTCTGGCAATCGCCGGAGCGATCATTGTGGCCCTGATCGCCTTCCTGATCTATGTGGTCGCCCGCATGGGCGGCACCGAGACGGCGCTGCTCTATGGCGACCTGAGCAAGCCCGATGCGGCGAAGATCACCCAGCGCCTCGATCAGATGAACGTGCCCTATCAGATCCGGGCCGATGGCGCGCAGATCTATGTGCCGGTGGAGCAGGTTGCGAAGACCCGCATCTCGCTGGCCGGGGAAGGCCTGCCGTCCGGCGGTTCGATTGGGTATGAAATCTTCGATCAGGCCCAGGGCCTCGCCACCTCCAGCTTTGTGCAGAACATCAATCAACTGCGCGCGCTGGAAGGCGAATTGGCTCGGACCATCCGCGGTATCGACAATGTGAAAGATGCCCGCGTGCATCTGGTGCTGCCGACCCGCGAACTCTTTTCCCGCGAACGCCAGGAACCCAGCGCCTCGGTTTTGCTACGCATGACGAGCTCGCAGCGCCTGGAGAAGCCGCAGGTCGTGGCGATCCAGAATATCATCGCCGCCTCGGTGCCGAACCTGAAGCCGGAACGGATCGCCATCGCCGATGAACGGGGCCAGCTTTTGGCGCGGGGTGGGGTGAATGCCGGTAGCACCGGCGCGGTTCTGGAACAATCCGAAGAACTCCGCCTAGCCTATGAACAGCGTATTGCCCGCCAGATCGAGAATTTGGTCGAACGGTCGATTGGGTTCGGCAAGGCGCGCGTCGAGGCTTCGGCGGAAGTCGATTACAGCCGGATGAATGAAACCGAAGAGGTCTTCAACCCGGAACAGCAGGTGCTGCGCTCCAGCCAGAACGTTAACGACAGTTCCGAACAGTCGGAAACGGACGGCAACCCCTCGGTCACCATCGCCAATAATCTGCCCACCGGCTCGGCCACGGCAGGCGGCGCCACGACCTCGCAGTCGCGCAGCAACCGCACTGAAGAAACGCTGAACTATGAAATCAGCAAGCGCATCACGAACCGCACCCGCGACCCTGGCGCCATTGCGCTGAAGTCGGTGGCTGTGCTGGTCGATCATAAGACCAATGGGTTCGATGAGAACCAAAAGCCGGTGATGGAACCGCGAACTGCTCAGGAAATCGCCGCGATCCGCGCGCTGGTTGCCTCCGCAGCAGGCCTCTCCGAGGGTCAGGTCGAAGTGGTGAATATGCCCTTTGCCTCGCTGGATGCGGATGTGCCGCCTGCTAAGACGGTGTTTGGCAACACGACGGTCGATGAGCTGATGGAATATCTGAAGATCGCTGTGCTGGGTCTGGTCGGTATTCTGGTGGTGCTGATGGTGGTTCGCCCGCTGCTCGCCCGCCTGTTCGACGCTGTGCCCTCCGCCGCGACCGCCGGTGCCGGTGCCCAGTTGCTCGGCCAGAACGGAATGGCCCAGCTTGGCGGCCCGCGTGACATGATCCCGGCTGTCGAGATCGGCGATAGTATTGAAGAAATGATCGACCTCAATCGCATCGAAGGCCGGGTGAAAGCCTCTAGCCTGCGTAAGATCGGGGAAATCATTGAAAAGCATCCCGAAGACGTGGTCGCCATTCTGCGCGGCTGGCTATACCAGGAATCTGGGGCTTAGTCGGACCGTGGGGCTGCGTTGTCGTGAATTTTGGACGTCAATAACGGTAAGGGTCGAACCGAGCCATGCGTGTTCGTGAGGATTTCCGGTCACTGACCGGACCTGAAAAAGCGGCCATTCTGATGCTCGCCATCGGCGAGGAGCATGCGGCTCGGCTATTCGAACTGATGGATGATGAGGAGATCAAAGAGATCTCCCAAACCATGGCCAATCTCGGCACGGTATCGTCCAACGTGGTCGAACGTCTGTTCGTCGAATTCGCCGAACAGTTCAGCCAAACCGGCTCCCTCACCGGGTCGTTCGAGAGCACCGAACGTCTGCTGAGCAAAGTTCTCGACAAGGATCGCGTCGATACGATCATGGAGGAAATCCGTGGTCCTGCCGGTCGCACCATGTGGGACAAGCTCGGCAATGTGAACGAGCAGGTTCTGGCCAATTATCTGAAGAACGAATATCCGCAGACCGTTGCGGTCGTTCTGTCGAAGATCAAGGCCGAACATGCGGCGCGCGTGCTGTCGCTGCTGCCGGAAGCCTTCGCGCTGGAAGTCGTCATGCGTATGCTGCGCATGGAAGCCGTGCAGAAGGACGTACTGAACGACGTTGAAAAGACCCTGCGCACCGAGTTCATGAGCAACCTCGCGCGGACTAACCGCCGCGATGCCCACGAACAGATGGCTGATATCTTCAATAACCTCGACCGCAACACCGAACAGCGCTTTATGACGGCGCTGGAAGAGCGGAACAAGGATTCGGCGGAGCGCATTAAGGCGCTGATGTTCACCTTCGAAGACCTCAGCCGCCTCGATAGCGGCGGGATTCAGACGCTGCTGCGCGCCACCGAAAAGGACAAGCTCGGCATGGCCCTGAAAGGGGCCTCGGAAGGTCTGCGCGACATGTTCTTCAGCAATATGTCGGAACGTGCCGCCAAACTGCTGCGCGAAGACATGGCCTCGATGGGCCCGGTGCGCCTGCGCGACGTCGATGAAGCCCAAATGTACATGGTGCAGATGGCCAAAGACCTGGCCGCCCGTGGTGAAATCGTCATCGCGGATAAGGGCGGTGACGAGCTGATCTACTAATCGGTTTCCCCGAGACAGGTTGCGCCTATGGTTCCGCCGCTGCCCCCCTCCTCGTCCGATCCCGCCGCTAGCCCCCCTGCTGGCGGCGAGGATATGGATTTCGACGCGCTCGATTTCTCGTTCTTGGATGGCGAGGAACCGGCCCTGTCGGCGGAGGATCATTCTGCAAAATCCGATCCGGCACTGGCGGCGGCCCCCGAGGCTCCTGCCGCAGTCGATGATACCGCCGATGATTTCGATCTCGCGGCGTGGGATGCGGCTGAACCGACGGTCGAGCCGGACGCGCCCCCAGCGGTGGCGCCTGTTGCGGCTGCACCGGTCGAGGATTTGGGGCTTGAGGCCGAGTTTAGCCTTGATGCAGAAGCGGAACACCCGGACGCCGAAGCCGCGCTTGAGCTTTCGACGGATGACGATCCTTTTGCCGACCTGCGCTCCCCGGAACCGGATGCGCCCGCGCTGACCAAGGGGACTGATAATCCGCTGGCAGTCTCGTTTGGCGAGGCGGACTTTAACGCCGAAGACGATGAGTTCGCCGCCCCAGAGGCACCGATGGTCGCGGCCGAGACCGAGGCCGCCCTCTTTGCTGCCCCTGATGAAGGGGATTTCGGTCTAGAGGCGGACAGCGAGACGGCGTTCGGTACGGACGACGATACAGGGGACGATGAACCCGCTGCCCCGAAGGGTCCGCGCAAATATCTCTTCGACCGCTCGTTCGACTATGTGCCCCCACCCCCGCCGCCCCCTGAGCCGGAACCAGAGCCCGAAATCGAAGAAGAACCGGTTCTAGAAATGGAGCCGGAACCCGAACCCGAGCCGGAACCGGAAGAGCCGCCGCCCCCGCCGCCGCCGACATTCAGCGAAGAAGAATTGGCTGCGGCCCGCGCCTCCTCTTACGCCGATGGCGAGACGGCTGGGCTGCAGGCCGCGATGGCGACGGTTGAAGCGCGCGGGTCGCGGGCGCTCGAAGCCATCGCCCAACAGGTGCCCGGTCTTCTGGCCGACCGCCAGCAGCTTGTGACGAATGTCGCCCATGAAGCGGCGCGGCTCGCTTATGCTCTGGTCGCGCGGATGATGCCGGAATTGGCGCGTACTTATGGCTTGGGTGAGATCGAAGCCGTGGTTCGGGATAGTCTGAGCATGGCCATCGATCAGCCGCGCATCACCGTGCGCGTGCAGCCGGAGATTGCCGAACTTCTGCACCCGAAGCTTGAGGGCATGGCGCTGAATGCCGGGTTCAATGGCCATATCAGCCTGCTGGCCGATGGCAGCCTAGGGCCCAGCGACGTGCGCGTGGACTGGGGCGATGGTGGGGCCGAACGGCTGATCCAGCGGGCCTGGAACGATGTCACGGAGATCGTGCGCCGCTCGGTCGCCGATTTGAAAGAACGTACTGGGGCCGGCATTGCGGATGAATCCGCGGTGGTCCAAGGGTATGAAACCGCATCGCTGTAATCCCCCCGGGGTGCAGCAGCATAAGTCTTAAAAAGCCAAGGAGACGGGAAATGGCTGAAAAGAAGATGATGGATCTCTCGGAGCTTGAAGAAGCTCTCGAAGAATCGGCAAGCGAAGGCGGGCGCGGCGGCGCCCGGGAACTGGGTGCGGTCTATGATATTCCGGTCCAGATTTCCGCTGTTCTCGGCCGGGCGACCATGCAGGTTAGCCAGTTGCTGAAGCTCGGGCGTGGCGCTGTCGTGGAACTCGACCGCAAGGTCGGGGAAGCCATCGATATTTATGTGAACAACCGCCTGGTCGCGCGCGGCGAAGTGGTGATCGTCGATGAACGCCTGGGCGTGACCATGACGGAAATCATTAAGTCCGACCGCACCAACTAAGCGGGGCCGCCGGGTCCAGGTTTACGATGGTGCAGGGTTGGGTTTTCTTGGGCGAAACTTCGGGAGCACAGCAATGCGACTGTTGATCGTCGGGCATTTGGACGGGCACCTGAGCACGGCGGGCAAGATTGCCCACGGGCGCGGGGCCAAGGTCAGCCATGTCGCAGACATTGATGGTGCCTTGACGGCTCTGCGATCCGGCCAGGGCGCTGATCTTTTAATGATCGACGTCAAGCTGGATGTTGCCCGCCTGATTGATGCGTTGCGTAGTGAGCGGATTATCGTTCCGGTCGTGGCCTGCGGGCTGGGGACCGACGCGGGGGCCGCCGTGCGCGCGATTAAGGCGGGGGCCAAGGAATATCTCCCCCTACCGCCGAACCCCGAACTGATTGCGGCGGTTCTTGAAGCGGTTCTGGAGGAAGCGAATGTCGTGGTGCATGGCGACCCCGCCATGGCCCGGGTCTTGCGCCTTGCCGACCAGATCGCCCCGTCCGACGCCTCGGTGCTGATCACCGGGGAAAGCGGCACGGGGAAAGAGGTGATGGCGCGCTATCTGCACCGGCGCTCCCGTCGCGCTGCGCAGAAGTTCATTTCGGTCAATTGCGCCGCCATCCCCGAAACGCTGCTCGAATCGGAACTTTTCGGCTACGAAAAAGGCGCCTTCACCGGCGCCGTCGCCCGGCGCCTCGGGAAGTTCGAAGAGGCGAACGGCGGCACGTTGCTGCTGGATGAAATCAGCGAGATGGACCCGCGCCTGCAAGCCAAGCTGCTGCGGGCCATCCAGGAACGGGAAATCGACCGGCTGGGCGGCACCACGCCGATCAAGGTCGATATTCGTCTGCTCGCGACATCCAACCGCGATCTTGAGGCGGAAGTGCGCAAAGGCACGTTCCGCGAAGATCTTTACTACCGCCTCAACGTCGTCAATCTGGCCATGCCCTCGCTGCGGGAACGGCCCGGCGATATTCCGCTGCTGGCCAAGCATTTCGCCAAGAAATACGCCGAACTCAATGGGTTAGCTGACCGTCCGTTGACCGCAGCGGCGATTGAGAAGCTGAAGCGCCACCCGTGGCGCGGCAATGTGCGCGAACTTGAAAATACGCTGCACCGCGCCGTGCTGATGTCCATCGGCTCGATGATTTCGGACGATGCCATCGTCCTCAATAACACTGCTGGGGCTGGCGCCTCGGCCATGCCGGATGTGGCGACGCCCGAGGTCAGCCGAGCCGAACTCGCCCGGTCCGCTGCCGTCAGCCGCAGTCTGGACGCGCGTGGCCAGGGTGACGACCGCCCAACGACGGCCTTGGTCGGGCGCACGGTCGAAGCCGTGGAGCGCGACCTTATTCTTGATACGCTGCACCATTGCATCGGCAACCGCACCCATGCAGCCAGCATTCTAGGCATTTCGATCCGCACGCTGCGCAATAAGCTGCGCCAATATGCGGATGAAGGTATCGCCGTTCCGCCGCCGGGCGACGGCGACCGCGCCGCGTTTTAGTTTTTCGGAGGGTAAACCGTGGCTATCGTCCCCGCCAATGCTCAAGCGCGCGCCAAGGATGCGCTGAAAATCGGCCAGGGGCTGCTAACCCGCGGCGAACTTTGGTTAGCGCTCGGCGTCGTCACGATTCTGACGGTGCTGATTCTACCAATGCCACCATGGCTGCTCGATTTCGCGCTCGGGCTTTCGCTTGCCTCCGCCGTACTGATTCTGATGGTCACGCTGTTTATTCAGCGCCCGACTGACCTTAGCTCGTTCCCGACTATTCTATTGATCACGACACTGCTGCGCCTCGCCCTAAATTTGGCGACGACGCGCCTCATCCTTAGCAACGGTCATCAAGGCACAGCCGCCGCCGGTCACGTGATCGAGACCTTCGGTAAGCTGTTGATGTCGGGGAATTTCATCATCGGGGTGATCGTCTTTATCATCCTGATGATCGTGAACTTCGTCGTCATCACCAAAGGCTCGGGCCGTATCGCGGAAGTCGCGGCGCGCTTTACCCTCGACGCCATGCCCGGCAAGCAGATGGCGATCGACGCCGATCTATCGTCCGGTCTGATCAACGAGGCCGAGGCCAAGGCCCGCCGTAAGCAGTTGGAAGACGAATCGACCTTCTACGGGGCGATGGACGGGGCGGCGAAATTCGTGCGCGGCGATGCCGTTGCCGGTCTGTTGATCACGATGATCAACATCATCGGCGGGCTGCTGATCGGTACGCTCCAACATAATCTGTCGTTCTTGCAGGCAGCGAATAACTATACCTTGCTGACCGTTGGTGACGGTCTCGTCAGCCAAATTCCGGCACTGGTCATTTCGGTCGCCGCCGGTTTGCTGGTGACCAAGGGCAATGCGCAAGGCACGACCGATAAAGCGCTGGTCGCCCAGCTTGGCGGTTTCCCCGCCGCCATGGGCATGGCCGCCGTCATGGTCGCCGTTCTGTCGATCCTGCCGGGCATGCCGACTATCGGCTTCCTCCTGATTGCCGCCGGGATGGGCGCGGCAGCCTATTTCAGCATGCGCAAGAATATGGCGCCGGAAGCCGCCGATGCCGATGGTAGCGGCGCAGGCCTGCCGCCGGGCGTTGCGCCCGGTACCCCCGGCGCGGCACCCGCCCCAATTGCCGACGAGCCAATTTCGACCGCGCTGCAAATCGATCAGATCAGGCTGGAACTCGGCTATGGGCTTTTGGCGCTCATCAATTCGCCGAAGGGCGCCCGCCTGACCGATCAGATCAAGGCACTGCGCCGTCAGGTTGCCTCGGAAATGGGCTATATTATGCCCGCCGTACGCATTCAGGATAATCTGCAGTTGCCCGCCAACACCTATGTTGTGCGGATCAAAGAAATGGAAGCCGCGCGCGGCGAGTTGCGCCCGAATATGCTGCTGGTTATGGACCCGCGCGGCGAGCCAATCTCGCTGGCCGGGGAATCGACGACCGAGCCGACCTTTGGCCTGCCCGCCATGTGGATCGCCGAAGCGAACCGCGAAGAAGCGCTGTTCCGCGGCTATACCGTGGTTGATCCGCCCACCGTCATCACCACTCATCTGACGGAAGTGGTGAAGGACAATATGCCGGACCTTCTCTCCTACGCCGAAACCCAGAAGCTGCTGAACGAGATCGACAAGGACAGTCAGAAGCTGGTGGCCGATGTGATCCCGGGGCAGATCACCATCAATGGGCTGCAACGGGTTCTGCAAAACCTGCTGGCGGAGCGCGTGTCGATCCGCGACCTGGCGACGATCTTGGAAGCCGTGGCGGAAGCGGCAGCCTTTACCCGCAACGTCAGCATGATGACGGAGCACGTCCGCACCCGCCTCGCCCGCCAAATCTCCGAAGCCCATTCGGTCGGTGGTGTGCTGCCGCTGGTCACCCTATCGCCGGAATGGGAACAGGCGTTCGCCGAAAGCCTGGTCGGCCAGGGCGAAGAAAAGCAGCTTTCGATGCAGCCGTCGCAATTGCAGCGCTTCATTTCTGCCGTGCGCCAGACCTTCGACCGTTTTGCCGTGATGGGCGAAAGCCCGGTGCTGCTGGTAAGCCCTGGTATCCGGCCCTATGTGCGCTCGATCATCGAACGCTTCCGCCCGGCAACCACCGTGCTCAGCCAGTCGGAAATCCATGCTAAAGCGAAAATCCGCACCCTTGGGCAGATTTAGGAACCGGATCATGGTCCATCGCTTTCCGGCTCAGGCATAGGCGCCCCTCATGCGGATGAAGATGTTCTATGCGGAATCGATGCCGGAGGCCATCCGGCGGGTCCGTGACGAACTGGGCGATAACGCGATCATCCTATCGTCCCAGCGCAGCGAGTCCGGGCGCGGGTTGCGGGTCACCGCTGCGGTGGATGACGACCCGATGGCGGATACCCTGCCGCCGATGGATCAGCCGCTCGACGCGCTGGAAACCATCGCTCTCGCCCTTGATAAGCATGGCATTCCGCCCGATTTGTCGGAACGGCTGGTGCGCGCTGCAGCGCCCCTGGCGGAAAAACTGGTGCGTGCCGCCTCCGCCCTGGCCGTCGATGCGCCGATCATGACGCTGGCCGCCGCGCTCGATAGCGCGTTTAGCTTCTCGCCGCTGCCGGAGCGGAACGTGACGAAGCCGATTGCGCTGGTCGGCCCGCCCGGATCGGGGAAAACCGTTACCGTCGCCAAACTGGCGGCGCGGGCCGTTTTGTCCAGCCGCCCGGTACATGTGATTACTACCGATACGATGCGGGCGGGCGGGGTTGACCAGCTTGCCGCCTTTACGCGGATCCTATCGCTCGACCTTCAGACCGCGCTCGACGCCGAAACCCTGGCCGACGCGCTGGAAGCCAGCCGCATCGCGGGACCGGAAACCCTGACGCTGATCGATACCGGCGCCGTCAATCCCTATGACGCGGAGGAAATGGACGAACTCGAACGTCTCCTCGCGGCGGGCAATATGGATGCGGTGCTGGTGCTGCCCGCCGGTTACGACCCGGAAGAGGCGGCGACCATCGCCAAAGCCTTCGGGCGGCTGGGCGCGACGCGGCTGCTCGCCACCCGACTCGATGCCGCACGGCGGCTGGGATCGGTGCTAGTGGCCGCCGATGTGGCAGAGTTGAGCTTTTGCGATGTTTCCGTTACGTCCCACGTCGCCGATGGGCTGCTGCCGGTCAATGCCGTCTCGCTGGCGAAACTCTTAATCCCTGATGCGATGCCGGGCGAGGAGACGGACCTGCCGCTACCGGGGGAGGCCAGCCCACGCCTCGATGATTCGCCCCGCCCCTCCTTCGGCCTGTCGCCCGCGCCGTGACCCAAGCCCCGCCCCCTGTCCCGCGCAAAGCACCGAACCTGATCGCCGTCGCCTCTGGGAAGGGCGGGGTCGGCAAGACGTTCTTTTCGATCTCGCTCGCGACCGCCCTCGCCCGCGCCGGGCGAAAAATATTGCTGTTCGACGGCGACCTCGGCCTTGCCAACGTCGATGTGCAGTTGGGCATTGTACCGCAGAAGGATATTTCCTGGGTCATCGCCGGAAAAGCGAAGTTGCATCAGGTGATCGTTCCCTATGGGCCCGGCGGGTTCGATGTCATTGCAGGCCGCTCTGGCGCGGGGGGGCTTGCGGCCCTGCCGCCAACCCGCTTGCAGATTTTGGCGGGTGATCTCGCCGATCTCGCCAAGAAATATGATTACGTCATTCTCGACCTCGGTGCGGGCGTGGATCGGCTGGTAAGGATCATGGCCCTGCCCTGCGGCGCGCGCATCGTGGTGGCGACCGCCGAACCGACGTCCTTGACCGACGCTTATGCCTTCATCAAGGTCAGCTTATCGGACGATCCGGGGGCGGATTTGCGCATCGTCATCAATCAGGCCCGCACCAGCGGCGAGGGCGATAAGACCTATCAGACCCTCGGGAAAGCCTGCGAAACGTTCCTGAAGCGCACCCCTACCTTCTTGGGATCGGTGCGCAAGGATAAGCGCGTGCTGGAGGCGATCCGCAGCCAATCGCCGATCTTCTCCAAACATCCCACCAGTGACGTTGCCTTAGATGTCGAAGCCGTCGCCGCCCGGCTCATGGCCAGATCCACCGCCGCCGAATAGGCTCTGTCTGGCGCAGAAATTGCGGTACCTTCTTTAATTAAACGCATCATACCGTCTTTCCGGCAGAATTTGCCGAGAAGGCGTGGAGGCCAGCATGGTTACGGTTCCGCAGCAAGCGCTTCCTTCCGGGCTGATCACAGCGCCGCCCACCGGCCCGGCGCCAGTCTTTTTCGAAGGGTCGGTCGGCGTGCCCGATATGCCGACCTGGGTGAAGCAAATCCCCGAAGGCGCATTGTTGCAGGGCGTGGTGCAAGGCCGCACGGCGAATAATACCTACAGCGTGCTAACCGCGCAGGGGTCGATCACCATTACCTCGGCCCTGGCCTTGCAATCCGGCACCCAACTTCTGTTTCAGATCGGGCCGGAGGTTGCCAACCAGCGCCTGCAACTCGTCGGCGGGACCAATCCGCAGGCGGCCCTGGCGAACCAACCGCTGACGGTTCCAACGGTTCCCACCCTGCCCGGCACGCTGCCGACCGCAACGGCGGGTAGCACCCTGAACGCGATCATTATCCGTCCGGCGGACCCGGTGCCGGTTCCCGGCGCGGCGCCCCTGCCCGCTGCTACGGCGCCCACGGTCAGCACAGGTATCCTGCCGCAAGCCGCCGTTGCCGCCTATGCTCCAGGGGCGATCAGTGTCGCCGCAACGGTCGATCCGGCGACGGTTGCGATGACCGGCCTCACGCAGCCTGCTGCCGGACGGGGCGCACCTGCCGCAAACCCAGCAATCGGGACCGTTCCGGCCCCCGCCTCGCCCACGACAACGGGGACGCCTGCGGCCCCGCTACCGACGGCTACCGGGGCAGCGCCGCCGCCCCCCGCACCGGGCGGCTCTCCGGTCACCACGAGCATGGCGCCGCCTGCCCCGACCAACGGTGGTTTTCCGAGCGCGGCGCCGCCAATACAGCCTGGCGCCTCTCCGGCTCAGCCGGCCACCGGGCCGATACCCGGCTCGTCTGTCCCAGGAGCGTCGGCCCCATCGGTCTTTTCCGTTACACAACCGGGCGAGCAGGTGAGCCTCAAGCTGGTTGCGATCACGCCACCCCCAGCCGAAACGCCGGAGGCGCCAGCACCGCAGTCCCCGGCCCCCGCAACAACGACCGCCCGTGCCGCCACTGCGGCTCCGCCCGCGCCAAGCCCGCTCGGGTTTTTGCGGGAAGGGCTTGCCTCCCTGCTGTCGCTCGCCAGTGCCGAACCGCAAGGGGCCCCTTCGGTCGCGTCAAGCGCGCCGCCCGCGCCACCGCCGCCGGGAACGGTCACCGGAACCGTGATCGGCAACGGCGCCCAGAACCGCCCGATCATCACCGTCGGCACGGCCGTTCTGTCGCTCGAGGCCGCCCCGCTGCCGCCGGGCACGCAGCTTCAACTGGTGCCGCAACTCGGGGCAGCGCTTCCAACGCCCTCGGCCAGTGCTCAAGCCCCGGTCGCGCCGACGCAGACCTTCCCAACCTACCCGAGCCTGCCCGCGATGATCGCCGCTGCCCAACAGGCGGGCGGCCAAACCGAACAAGCGGTTCTCGCGATGCTGCCACGCCTCGGGCCGCAGCTCGCCGCAAGCCTGATGGTTTTTGCGAGCGGCGCGGCGAAGGGCGATCTGCGCACTCTGGTCGGCGATTCGGCCCGGGCGTCGCTGGAGAAAACCAGCAAAGGCCGCTCGGCCCTCGCTGGGGCGATCCAGGAGTTCGAAGCGGCGGGCGAAGAAGCGCGCGGCACCGGCGGTGCGGAGTGGCGCGGTATGACCTTACCCGTAATGACCGGCGGCGCCACCATCGAACCGATCCGCCTGTATCTGCATCAGGTTTCCGATGAAGAAGCCGAACGAAACCAGAAGAACGAGGGCGGCGGCCAACGCTTCCTGCTCGACCTGACCCTCACCCATATCGGCGCGCTGCAGGTGGATGGCTTGGCGAAGTCCAACCAGCTTGATCTGGTGATCCGCACGCCCGAGGCGCTCCCCCAGCGGCTGCGCAATGATATCCGCACGATCTTTCTCGACAGCACGATCGCACGCGGCGTGGCGGGCAGTGTGATCTTTCAGGTTGCCCCCAAGCTGGTTCCCGATACGGGCCAGTCGGCCCACCGGCGCGGCGGATTGATGGTTTAACGATCAACATTTCATGTTTTTCATGAGATAACTCTTGATCTTCGCGAAAATCGTCTCAATACTCTAGGGCGTTGAACGGGGCAGGACGCCCCGATTCTGCGACCCATCGGAGAAGGTGTACTATGATCGACCGGACCGCGCCCATCGGGGCGTGCGGGCTAAGCCTTTGTGCGGCTTTGTTTTTTGCGGCTCCGACCCTGGCGCAAACGCCGCCGCAGCCCGCGGCTGCCCAGCCCGCCGCGTCGGCGTGGAGCTTCAGCCTCGGCGCCGGGGCGATAGTGGCCCCGCGTTACGAAGGCAGCGACCGGCTGGCCGTCGGGGCGCTTCCCCTAGTCGAAATCAGTTGGAAAGACCGGATCTTCCTGTCGAGCAGCCGAGGTTTAGGGGGGTATATCGTCTCGACCGATGCCTTCAAACTCAGCGCGGCAGTCGGATACGATGGCGGCCGCGACGAGAAAGACGGTAAACGGAAAAGCGGCAAACCCAATCTTCTGCGCGGCCTTGGCGATATCGATGCCTCCGCAGTGCTGAACCTCAGCGCGGAATATGAATATTCCTTCTTTACGGCGGGCCTGACTGCCAGCCGCTATATCGGCGGCAGCGACGGTTTTACGATGACCGCGAGCCTCGGCGCCAAATTGCCGGTCACCGACCGCCTCGCGCTTGGCCTGGACGTTCACAGCACCTGGGCCGATAGCGCCTATATGGGTGACTATTTCGGGATCAGTGCCGGGCAATCCCGCCGCTCTGGCCGGGCGAAGTTTAACGCCGAAGCCGGGATCAAGGATGTCGGCGCCACTCTGAGCGCTACATACAAGATCAATGATTCCATGAGCTTAATGCTATCCGGCGGCTTGTCGCGCTTGATCGGCGACGCGGGCAAGAGCCCCGTGGTGGCCGAGAAGAACCAACCCTCTGGCATGCTGGGACTGTCGTATCGTTTCTAGTCCGTGAAGAAAGCCATATTCCATTCGCCCCGCTTGTCGGTATGATAGGGACAAGATGCGCCATAAGACGCATGACCAATGGGCGGGGCCAAGGGAACAGGCTTTCATGAGCGACCTGAAAACAGGCTTCAATCAGCTTTTCTTGCGCGAAGAAGAACTGCGCCAGGCAATCGAGCTGATGTTTTATGCATACCGTGATTTCACGGCCGAACCGGATGCGATGCTGGCGAAGTGGAATTTTGGCCGGGCGCATCACCGAGTGATCTATTTCGTTGGGCGATACCCCGATATCACGGTTAGCGATCTATTGGGGATTCTGAAGATCACCAAACAATCGCTAAGCCGGGTGCTGGGGCAATTGATCGATCAAGGCTATGTCGCCCAACGCCCCGGCCTGCGCGACCGGCGCCAGCGGTTGCTGACCCTGACCGAAAAAGGCCAGGAATTGGAGCGGGTTTTGTCGGAAAATCAACGCCAGTTGATCGCACGGGCTTATCGATCCGCCGGGGCTGCTGCCGTCGAAGGCTTCCGCAAGGTCATGATCGGTATGATTGCCGAAGAAGACCGCAAGCGGTTTCGCCCGGCGGGATCACCGGTCGGCGCCCCGGCGGCTAGGCCCGCCCCCTCCCCCCTCGCCCGCCCGGTTCGGGTGCCGTAACGGTTGGATAAATCTCGTTCCGATAATAGGGACTGGCGATTTGCGCGTGACTTCCGCGCTGCGACAGCCCATAGTCCGAGGGAGTATGGGCTGGCCGCAGAAGGGGGCGAGGCAATGGAATCTTTTCGTTTAATGGATTTCCGCTTTTCGTTCTCACTGATGCTGCGGCGCAACGTCATTTAACGCTAGAGATTGTTTAGCTTCCCGCTATGACGGCACCGGTGCAGCAAAAAATCAAAACCGACGAGTCCGGAAACCGTATGGTGCATTGCACTACGGTGGAGGATTTGTTCCTTCCCGCCGCGCGCAATTTGATCGGCACGCTCGCCCGGCCCTTCTTGGATCAGATGGCGATTACCCCGACCGAACTGATCTTTTCGGCGCGCAATCATTCGCGCATCGATGGGGCGGGAACGCTGTTGCGGGATATCACCGAGCGCGCCTCCGCCCTTCAAGCGAAGGCCATCGGCCAGAAGACCTACGACAGGGTTCGCGAGGTTCAGGGCCTGTTGGAGCAGCTCTCCACGAAAATCCGGGCCTTTGAAGCCGCCGAGCCGCCGATTGTTTTAAAGCCGGGCGAGTTTGTTAGTCAGACCGCGCAGATCCTGCGCTCTGGCCCGCCGGATGTCGCCAATCTGCGCCTGCAGCGCATGCTGCTGGAAAATCTTGCCGGGTGCAAAAACTGGCTGGAGAAGATCGACCGGCTGCATGCGCTGGCGATGGAAGCTGCAAGCTCCCCCTATCTGCCGATTATCGATGGGTTGCTGTCCGAGAGCATCATCAGCGATATGGCCCAAGATTCGTTCTTCGGGCGGCGGATGGTGCTGGAAGATCGGATCGACGATCTCATCGATCTCTATAAAGGCACCTACCCCACCCGCCGGATGGGCGAGCCCCATGCTATTGCGCTGAAGCTGCAAAACTTGCTGAAGCAACTCGATCTGCCGGAAACGATGGCGGCGATTGAGACCAGCATCGTGCAACAACTGGCGTCGCGTAATCCCATCGCCTCGTCGGAATTGATGACGGAACTGCGCGCAACCCACGCCGTCTTAGGCCGCCTGCGGTTCAATGATCGCATCCTCGGGGGGCGCCGCGCGCTGGAGTTTATCGACAAGCGCATGGGCCGCCTGCTGTCGGAAGAAGGCATTGCCGATTATATCCGTAACCAGGGCAGTCTGGCGGAGAAGGTGACGCGCCTGCTGGAAATCTACGCGGTTACCTTTGGCCCGAATAATAAGAAGGTCATCGAAGGGTTTTTGCAGCGTTATTTTGCCGATGAAGACTTCGACCGCCGCCTGCTGACGGGCGAAGGGTCGGGCGCGCACAAGCTGCGCATCTTGGCCAATCTCTACCGCGCTATCGTCGCCGCGCCGTTGGGGACGGCGGAAAAAGGCGCCTTCGCCCAGAAAATTTCGGCGATGCAAACCGCCTTTATCACGTCTACCCGGTTTTTCGCCTCCATCGAAAAGCAAGTTCTGCCGACCGCCAAGAAAGCCTTCCAGGTCATCGATTATTGCGAGGAAGGCTGCTTCATTCCGGGCGATAATCTCGAAAAGGCCAAGGCCTTGGTGCGCCACTACACCACCCGTCCGGATTTCATGGATTCTTACCTCGGCCATATCCCCTCGGCGGATGGTAAGCGCGAACTGCTCGCGACGCTGAAAGAACGGTTGGATAAGCTCGGTATTCCGCTTCCCGTCCCACAACGCTGAGGGCGCGATGGGGCTGCCGATGACCGACCCCGCGTCCCTTCCGGCGTTGGTGCTGATCGTCGATGACGACAAGCGCCTGTCCGATCTGCTGCAACGCTTCTTGGGCGAAAACGGCTTCCAGACGGTTGCCGTTCAAAGCGCTGCCGAAGCCCGCGATAAGCTGGATGCCCTGGCCTTCGATATTCTGATCGTCGATGTGATGATGCCCGGCGAGAGCGGCATCGATCTCGTTCGCTCTGTCCGGGCCGATCAGGATGTGCCAGTGCTGTTTCTAACCGCCCTAGGCGAAACCGAGGACCGTATCGCCGGGCTCGAAGTTGGCGCTGACGATTATCTGGTCAAACCCTTCGATCCGCGCGAGTTGGTCCTGCGCCTGCGCACCATCCTACGCCGCACCGCTGCCGTGCCGCCTGTCCCCGTGCTGGAAACGGACAGTGCGGATGGCGATCTTGTCGCCTTCGGCCCCTTCCGCTTTGACCGTAAGCGCCGACTGCTAACGCGCGATGGCGAGGCGATTTACCTGACGTCCGGGGAAGCCGATCTGCTGGTCGCCCTGGCCGATAGTGCCGGCCAGCCCATCGCCCGCGAAGATTTGGCCGCCGATGGTGCCGCGATCACCGACCGCGCGATTGATGTTGCCGTCACCCGCCTGCGGAAAAAGATCGAGACCGACCCCAAGTTCCCACGGTATCTGCAAACGATCCGGGGTAAGGGCTATGTTCTTCATCTCGACTAAATCCCTCCGCCGCCGCTGGCCCTGGCTGGATGCGCTGCGGATCAAGAAATATCTGCCGAAGAACCTTTATGCCCGTTCGCTGATGATCATCGTCACCCCGATGGTCATTTTGCAGATCGTCACGACCTATATTTTCTTCGAGCAGCATTGGAATATCCTCTCCCGCCGCCTATCGGGGTCGGTCGCGGGGGAAATAGCCTTCGTTCTCAATCAGTTGGAACAGGCCTACCCGCAAGACCCGCGGCGGATTCCGATCCTGCTGATGGATGCCGAGGTGGCGACCGGGGTTAGTTTTGCCTTCACGGCCGATGAAATTCTGCCCAATACCACGGTCGGCGCCTCCGACGATTACGACGATACCTTGGAAGCCGCCCTGGCTGAACGGTTGCGACGCCCCTTCCGCCTGCGCGATGCCGATGACGATCGGCTAATCGTGATCGAAGCGCAGAGTTCCGACGGGGTGTTGCGCGCCTGGGTGAATAAGAAGCGGATTTTTACCTCCACCACCTATGTCTTCGTGCTGTGGATGGTCGGCACCTCCCTTCTGCTCTTCGGCATCGCCAGTATCTTCATGCGCAATCAGGTCCGCCCGATCCGGCGGTTGGCGGAAGCGGCCGAACGCTTCGGCAAGGGTCAGCCCATCGGCGAGGTGAAGCTGGAAGGCGCCACCGAAGTGCGCCGCGCCGCGCTGGAATTTTCCCATATGCGCGAACGCATTACCCGGCAAATCCAGCAGCGGACGGAAATGCTGGCGGGCGTCAGTCACGATCTGCGCACCCCCCTGACGCGGCTGAAACTCTCCGTCGAGCTGCTGGGCGACCATCCCGATCAGGCCCCCATGCGCCAGGATATCCTGGAGATGGAAAAGATGCTGAACGCCTATCTGGCCTTTGTGAAAGGCGAAGGGCGGGAGCTATCGACCGAGACCGACCTGATCCCAATCATCGACGGGATTTTCAGCGCCCTGCGGCGTGGCCCCTATCATGACCGGCAATTGCTGCTGCACGTCGCGCCCGAGGTTGGACCGCTGTTGATCAAGCCGGAAGCGATGCGGCGCTGCCTGAACAATATTCTGCAAAACGCCGCCCGCCATGCCATGCGGATCGAGGTTTCGTTGAGCCGTCAGGGACAGGCGCAGATCATCGAAATTGCCGACAATGGCCCCGGCATTCCGGCGGCAATGCGCGAAACGGTTTTCCGCCCCTTCTTCCGGCTGGAAGCCGCCCGCACACCGCGCGCCCTCGTGGGCGACGAAAGCGGCGTCGGCCTCGGCATGACCATCGCCCGCGATATCGTGCGCAGCCACGGCGGCGATATCATCCTTTCGGACAATAAACCGCATGGGCTGGTGGTGACGATCAGGCTACCGCTGTAACCCGCTGAACGAAGGCCAGCAGCGCCGCATTGATGGCGGCGGGCTGCTCGATCTGCGGCGCATGCCCCGCCCCCTCCAGCACCGTCAGGTCGGCCCGCGGCACGTCAGCCCGGTAGAAATCGGCCAGGGTCGGCCCATAAATCCGGCTGCGCGCCCCTAGGATCACCTGAATTGGGATATCAAGCGCCGCCAGCGCCGGGCGGGCGTCCGTACTCGCCAGCGACCGCCAGAGGTTCGCCAGGGTTGGCGCGTCTTGAGCAGCGAGACGGGCCGTCGCCTCCGCCAGCCAGACCGGATCGGGCGGGGCGCC
Organism: Elstera cyanobacteriorum; assembly: GCF_002251735.1. NCBI lineage: Bacteria > Pseudomonadati > Pseudomonadota > Alphaproteobacteria > Rhodospirillales > Rhodospirillaceae > Elstera > Elstera cyanobacteriorum. Next base: position 578,364 of record NZ_NOXS01000032.1, read on the forward strand.
CCGGGCGAACAGCGAAAAAGCGATGCGCGGGGCAAAATCGCCCCAGCCCGCCGCCATTGCGCTGGCGGTAGCCGTCATATCGGCCTCCGTCTGGCCCCCAGCGATACCATAGGCCCAATCGGGCGCATTCGGGACTTTGGGCGTCATATCGAGGATCGAGAGGCCCGCCGCACGCATCCGGTGGCGGTGCAGCAGATCAAGCGCGACCAGCGCGCCCATCGACCAGCCGACCAGCACGGGTTTTTCAACCTGCCGGTCGACAAGAAACGCTGCAACCGCATCGGTGAGGTCCGGCACGGTCAGGCCGGGATCGGACACTGCCGTTGGCCCATGCCCCGGTAGGTCGGGGATGAGCACGCGCACCCCCTGCCCACCCAGCGCCTCTTGCGCCGCAAAGAATGCGCCACTGGCGCCCCACCCGTGCAGCAGCACCAGCGCCGGGCCGTGACCGATATCACTCCAAGTCCTGATCGAGGCGCGCGTCAAAAGGCGTTTTCCACGTCTTTGACGTAAACCAGCGCCCGCCCCGTCACCAGCACCTCCCCAGCGGCATTCGTCAGGGTGGTCGCGAGATCGCAGAGGTGTTTTTCCGGGCGCAATTGGGTGATTTCCAGCCGCGCCGTCACCGTTTCATCGGCGGGAACCGGCTTAAGGAAATCCATTTCCTGCTTCAGATAATTCGTCCCCCGCCCCGGCAGTTCGACGCCGAGCAGGTAGGAAAAGAGCGCCGCCTGTAAGGGCTCCGGCAGATGGGTGAACTCTTTGGCGTTGAACCCCGTCAGGGCGGCGAAGCCGCGCAGGTCTTCGGGGGAAAATTGGCGGGTGATGGTGGCGGTTTGGCCGAGGGCGAGCATCAGGCGGCTCCGAGATCAAGAACGGTCGTCGCGTCGGTAACAGGCGTATCGTCGGCGGCGCGGGCCACCCGCACGGCAATCGTCGCGAGACGACCCGCCACGCTGTCCACCGTCGCCGTGATGCGGATCGGCTCCCCAGCATAGGTCGGATGCGGGAACATCAGCGTCTGCCGCTTGGCCACGGCATTGGGAAAGCGGCGGCGCAGTTCGGCCCAAACGAAGCTGTAAATCAACATGCCGTGGGAAACCGTCCGCCCAAAGCGGGTGCGGGCGGAAAAATCCGGGTCCACATGGATTGGGTTATCGTCGCCGCTAACGCGCGCAAACAGCTCGAACTCGGCTTGGGTCGGCACATGCTCAAGGGTGAACAGTGGCCCGAGGGGAAGGCTCATTCCGGGGACTCCGAGGGGTGGGGCGCCGTTAAGGCGGCGCGCAGATGGTGTTTTTGCACCTTCCCGGCCGCCGTGCGCGGAAAATCGGTGACGATGGTGATATGCTTCGGAACCTTATAGGTCGCCAGCAGCCCCCGCGCATACTGTTGCAGCAGCCCCGGCTCGGCGCTGTGACCGGGGCGCAGAATGACGGCGGCATGGCCGACCTCGCCCCATTTTTCATCGGCAACACCAACCACCGCCGCTTCGAGCACCGCCGGATGGGCCTGTAGAACATGCTCCACTTCCGCCGGATAAACGTTTTCGCCACCGGAGATATACATATCCTTGATCCGGTCCACGATGGTGACATAGCCATCATGATCGCGGCGGGCGATGTCGCCGGATCTTAGCCAGCCGCCGGGCGCGAAAGCCCCTTCGGTCGCCATTGGATTATTGAAATAGCCCGGCGTGATGCCGGGGCCGCGAAACCAAAGTTCGCCATCCTCGCCATCGGCCACATCGCCCCCATCCGCCCCAACCAACCGCACTTCCGACAAAAGCTGCGGTTTGCCGACGGAACCGATCTTGGTCGGCGCATGGGCGCGGTCCATGAAAAACACCGTCGGCCCGGTTTCGGTCATGCCCATGCCGTTGCAGATGTTCACACCGCGCGCCAGAAAGGTCTGAATCAGCGCCGCCGAGATGGGGGCACCGCCGCAGCCCCAATGTTTAACGCCGGAAAAATCGGTGTTCTCGAACGCGGGATGCAGACTAATCGCCTGATAGATCGCGGGCACGCCGAAAAACACCGTGATGCCGCCCTGCTGAATGAGCGACAGCACCAGATCGACATCGAATTTCGGCAGCACCTGCGACAGGCCGCCGACGAAGAAAACCGGCAGCGTGTGCAGATTGATCCCCGCCGTATGGAAGAGCGGCAGGAAGTTCAGCGATTTCGTTTCTGGGCCGATCCCCGTCGCGGTCTGGACGTTGATCATATTGGCCAGCGCCATGCCCGCCGTCTGGATCACCGCTTTCGGTTTGCCGGTGGTGCCAGAGGTATAGAGCAGATACCAGGGGGCATCCGTTTCCCACTCCGTCGGCGCGAGACTGTCGCCGGGCTCGCTGCATTGAGCGTCCCACTCGGTCAGGGAACGGATGGGCAGGCGCGTCGCCGCCGCGAGTTTGCTGGCGAGATCGGCGGTCGGCCCGTCATGGATCAACAGTTTCGCGCCGCTATCGTCCAGAACCGGCGTCAGTTCCGCCGGGGTTTGCCGCCAATTGAGCGGCACTAGGATCACCTTGGCGCGGGCACAGGCGAACAGGAGTTCGAAGAAGGCGACGCTATTGTGGCACAGCACCGCAATCCGGTCGCCCTCGGTAATCTTCAAGCCGCGCAACAGCGCCGCCCCGCGCCCAACCCGGCGTTCGATTTCCCCAAACGACCAGACCCGCCCGCCGATTGGATCGGCGAACGCCGGGGCATCCGGCGTCAGCATCGCCCGTTGGGCGCAAAGATCGGGAATGCGCTTCATGCTGCCCGTCCTAAGAAATGGGTCATTCCGGCGTCGGTTTCCGCCGTATCGATGAGGGTTAGAAAGCTCTGCCGCTCCCGCTCCAACCCCGCCGCAACCGCCGCCCGGCGCTCGGGCGGCCAAAGGAGGCGTTTGGTCGCCATCAGGCTTTGCGCCTGCTTGCCAAGCAAGGTCTGCACCCAAACGGCAATCTGATCGTCCAACCCATCGGGGTCGGTGACGGCTTGCGCGATGCCAAGGCGCTGGGCCTCCTCCGCCGTCACCATACGGTTTAGCAGTTGGATTTCCCCGGCGCGGGCCGGACCGATGCGGTCAGGCAGCAGCGCCGTCCAGCCGCCATCGGGTGCGAAACCAACTTCGACATAATAGGGGCCGATGAAGGCGCCGCGCGCCATCGCCACCAAATCGGCGGCCAAAACGAGGCCGAGGGAACCGCCGGTGACCGGCCCCTGCACCCGCGCGATCACCGGGCACGGCAGATCGATCATTGCAAGAATCGCTTGATGCAGATCGCCGACCAGCCCGGCGGCATAGTCCGCCCGCTGGCCCCGGGGCACATCGGCGAACGCCGCAACGTCGCCGCCGGTCGAAAAACTCCGCCCCGCCCCAGTCAGGACCAGAACGCGCGGCGGCAGTTTGGTAAGATCGCCCAAAACATCCAGCAGGGTTTCGAGCATAGCCGGAACGAGGCTGTTGTGCCGTTTTGGGCGGTTGAGGGTGAGGGTTGCCACGCCCCCATCCCCCCGGTGCAGCGTGACCAGAGGATCGGTCATCGCGCCGCCCCCGGGGCCATACCCTGCGCCATCAGGGCAAAAGCGCCGTCCACCACCGCTTCAATCGGGGTTTCCCGGTCCCATAGGGCATAGCGCCGCCCCAGAAAATCGCTTAATCCCATCAAAGCCCACGCCCGCACTTCCGCATCCCCCGGCGAAATCTGACCAGCGTCCGCCGCTGTTTCCAGAGCCTGCCGGTAGTTGTTTGCGAAATCATGATAGTAGCGGCGGTAGGTTTCTTCATCCACAAATTGTGATTCAGCAACCACGCGATAAAGATTGGGATTCTCCCGAACGAAGGATAGAAAAGCCGCAAGGCCGCGTTTTTCGATCTCCAGCCGGTCCGTCAGCCCCGTCGTGGCAAGGGTTAGGTGACGGCGCAAGCGCCGCCCCATCCGCAGCACCAGTTCGCGCAGGATATCTTCCTTCGACCGGAAATAGAGGTAGAAGGTGCCTTGGGCCACCTTTGCCTCCTGGGTGATGGTACTGATCGAGGCGTCCGAAAACCCCCGCCCGCCGATATCCCGCTCGGCGGCGTCGAGGATGCGCTGACGGGTCTTCTCCCCCCGGCTCGTTTTCGGGCCGAGGATAACCGGGGTCAGCGATGCCGCTTCTGTCGGTGCATTCGCCATTGAACGTCTCCTTCCACACGTCCCGGCTTGACGGGAGTGCGATGAGACGATAGGAAAAGATGAAACATGACTCAAGTGTCAGTTTGCACACTGGGTCAGAAAGCCATCGGTTCAAAGATAGCTCATTTGGGGGAGGAAGATAATGCTCAACGTTCGGACTCTGTGTCTGACGGGGGCGGCGCTTGCCGCCATGACCGGCCCGGCGCTGGCCGCCGATCTTAAAATCTGTCTGATCGCTGGGAAAACCGGCGCGCTGGAAGCCTATGCGAAGCAGACCGAAGTCGGCTTCATGATGGGCCTTGAATATCTGACCCAGGGCAAAAACGAGCTGCTGGGCCGCAAGATTCAGGTGCTGGTCAAGGACGATCAGTTAAAGCCGGATCGCGGCAAGGCGCTGCTGGAAGAATGCTACGCCGATGACGGCGCCGAAATCGCCGTTGGCTCCACCGGCTCGCCGGTCGCCCTCGCCATGCTGCCGGTCGCCGAAGAAGCCAAGAAAATCCTGATCGTCGAACCCGCCGTCGCCGATTCGATCACCGGTGAAAAATGGAACCGCTATATCTTCCGCACGGGCCGCTCGTCTTATCAGGATGCGCTGGCCGCTGCGGCCGCCATTCCGGCGGATGTGGAGGTATCGATCGGCATGATGGGCCTCGATACCGCTTTCGGCCGTGACGGCGTGAAAGCCTTTGCCGAAGCCCTCGCCTCGATGCGGCCGAAGGCCAAGATTGTCGCCGAAGAATATGCTGCCGGGAATACCGCCGACTTTACGCCATTTGCCGAACGGCTGTTCGGCGCGCTGAAGGATAAACCGGGCAAGCGTATCATCAACTTCATCTGGGCGGGTCCGCACCCGATGGCGAAATTTGTCGATATGAAGCCGGAACGCTTCGACATCATGCTGGCGCCGGGCGGTAATATTCTGCCGGTCATGAACGCCTGGAAGCAGTTTGCCGGGGCCGAAGGCGGCACCTATTATTACTATAGCTTCCCGAAGAATAAGATGAATGATTGGCTGCGTGCCGAATATCAGAAGCGCCATAATGCGCCGCCCGATTTCTTCGTCGCCGGGGGCTTCTCCGCCGCCGCCGCCGTTGTGGCGGGCGTGACCAAGGCGGGTGGCACCGATGCCGAAAAGCTGATTGCCGCAATGGAAGGCATGGCTTTCGAAACGCCGAAGGGCGACATGATCTTCCGCGCGGTCGATCATCAAGCCCAGCAGGACATGTTCCATTGGCGCATTAAGAAAGATGCCAAAGACAATGATCTGCTGGAGCTGGTTGCCACTATTCCGGCGGCGACCATGCCCCTGCCCTTCCGTAATAAGCGATAAAGCCTTACGCTTCTACAGCTTGGGGGAGGGGGCGGGGCGGCTTAGGCCGCCCTGCTTCCTCCCGCACGGTCTGATCAGCAGGAAGCCCGCCTCTATGTCCCATCCGGTTCTCGAATCCCGCGATCTCACCATCCGTTTCGGCGGCCATACGGCGGTAAATGCCGTTAGTACTAGCTTTCATGCCGGAACGCTGACCGCCATCGTCGGCCCCAATGGCGCCGGAAAGACGACCTATTTCAACCTTCTGTCTGGGCAATTGACCGCCAGCGCCGGGCAAGTGCTGTTGGATGGCGAGGATGTTACCCGTCTCGGCCCCGCCGACCGCGCCCGCCGGGGCATCGGTCGCGCCTTTCAGATCACCAACCTCTTCCCGCAATTGACCGCCCACGAGAATGTGCGCCTCGCCATCCAAGCGCGCGACCCGGCCGCCGCTAATCTTTGGCAGCGCTGGACCAAGCATCGCGCCTGGATCGAGCGGGCGGAATGGGTGCTGGAGGAGGTGAACCTGCAGCATCAGCGCGATACCGTCGCGGCCTCCCTATCGCATGGCGATAAGCGCAAGCTGGAGGTTGCGATCATGATGGCGCTGGAGCCGCATGTCTTTATGTTCGACGAACCGACCGCTGGCATGTCGGTCGATGAGGTGCCGGTCATTCTGGAGTTGATCCAGAAGCTAAAGCGCGCTGGCGATAAGACGATTTTGCTAGTCGAGCATAAGATGGACGTCGTGCGCAGCCTCGCCGACCGGATCATCGTGCTGCACCACGGGCAGTTGCTGGCGGACGGCGATCCGGCCACGGTCATCGCCTCCCCCATCGTCCAAGAAGCCTATCTGGGCCGGGCCCCGGAAAAGGAGACCGCTCATGGCTAATCCCCTGCTGCGGATGGAAGGGGTTCATACCCACATCGGCCAATATCATATTCTGCAAGGCGTCGATCTGACCGTCCCGGACGGCGGGATTACCATGCTGCTGGGCCGCAATGGCGCGGGCAAGACGACGACGCTGCGCACCATCATGGGCTTGTGGAAGCCGTCGCAGGGCACCGTTACCTTTGATGGCACGCCCATCGGCGGTAAGGATACGCCGAGCATCGCCCAGGCGGGCATCGCCTATGTGCCGGAAACTATGGCGGTGTTCCACGATTTGACCGTCGAGGAAAACCTGAAACTCGCCGCCCGCGCCGGTCCAATGGATACGGCGCGGCTGGATTGGATTTTCGGTGTCTTCCCCGCCCTCAAACGCTTTTGGCATTCGCCCGCCGGGGTGCTATCGGGTGGACAAAAGCAGATGGTCGCCATCGCCCGCGCCATCATCGAGCCGCGCCGCCTGCTGCTGATTGACGAGCCGACCAAGGGCCTCGCCCCGGCGATCATCGAAGGGATGATCGGCGCGTTTCAGGATCTGAAGCGTCAGAACACCAGCATTCTCTTGGTCGAACAGAACTTCCGCTTCGCCGCCGCCTTAGGCGATACGGTGGCCGTGGTGGACGATGGCCGCGTCGTCCATGCCGGGACGATGGCGGATCTGGTAGCCGATACCGGCTTGCAGGAGCGGCTGCTCGGCCTGTCGCTCGACGCCCATCAATAAAGGGAGGACGCCCGCCATGACGGACCAGACGGCCAAGGCCGCGCCCGCCGACATTCCCCGCGCCAAAGTCGATTTTCTGCCGCTGCTGCTGCCGGTGGTGCTGGCGATCGGCGCCCTGCTGCTGATCGGCAGCCCGACGACCTGGCTAACGCTCACCCTCTCCGCGCTTGCGATGGGCATGATGATCTTCGTCATCGCCTCCGGCATGACGCTGGTTTTTGGGTTGATGGATGTCATCAACTTCGGTCACGGCGCCTTTATCGCCATCGGCGCCTATCTTGCCATGACCGTGCTCGCCCCGCTGTCGGGCTGGATGAGCACGGATTCGCTGGCGATGAACCTATCGGCCCTGGCGCTCGCCGCCGTAGTCGCCACGCTTGGCACCGGGGCGCTGGGCATGCTGTTCGAACGGGTGATCATCCGCCCGGTCTATGGTCAGCACTTGAAGCAGATTCTGATTACGATGGGCGGCTTGATCGTGGCCGAACAGGCGTTGCACGCGGTTTTCGGCGGCGATCAGAAGGCCATGCCGCTGCCCACCGGCCTGCGCGGCGCCATCGTGATGGGCGATATTGCGCTCGAAAAATACCGGCTGCTCGTCGTCATCGTCGGGCTGGTCGTCTTTGTCGGCATGCAGATGGTGCTGAATCGTACCCGTATCGGCCTATTGATCCGCGCTGGTGTCGAGAATAGCGAGATGGTGGAAGCCCTCGGCTACCGCATCCGCCGCCTGTTCATCGGCGTCTTCGTCGTCGGGTCGGGTCTCGCGGGCCTCGGCGGGACGCTGTGGGCGCTCTATCGGGAAACCCTGACCGCCGGGATTGCCAATGACGTGATGGTGCTGGTCTTCATCGTCGTCATCATTGGCGGGCTGGGGTCGGTCGGCGGCTGCTTCCTCGGCGCCGTGCTGGTGGCGCTGCTCGCCAATTACTCCGCCTTTCTGGTGCCGAAATTCGCCCTGGTTTCAACGGTTCTGCTGATGGTGCTGGTGCTGCTGTGGCGCCCGCAGGGCCTGTATCCCGTCGCCAAGAGGTAAGGCCATGCTGCGCGCGCTTCTCTCCGACGATCTGCCGCGGAACCGCTTTCTGTCTGCCGTTCTGCTGCTAATCCTGTTCGGCCTCGCCACCGCCCCCTTCCTGGTCAGCGGCGCGAGTGCGATCAATACCGCCGCGAAGATCCTGATCTTCATTCTGCTGGTGGCGAGCTACGATATTTTGCTGGGCTATACCGGCATCGTCTCCTTCGCCCATACGATGTTCTTCGGTATCGGCGGCTATGGCGTTGGCTTGGCGATGCACTTCATGGGACCGACCTGGGGCGCAGCGGGGCTCGGGGCTGCCCTCGCCCTCGTCTTCGGGGTCACGCTGGCCGCGCTGATCGGGCTGCTATCGCTGCGGGTGAAGGCAATTTTCTTCGCCATGATCACGCTGGCGGTCGCCACCGTTTTCGCCGTACTGGTCTCGCAACTGTCGGACTATACCGGTGGCGAGGATGGCCGCAGCTTCCGCGTACCGGAAGTGCTGCGCCCGACCTATAAAGTGCTGGCCGAGCCTTTATTCGGCACACCGGTCACGGGCCGCATCGTCGCCTATTACCTCGTCTTCGTGGCGGTGCTGGCGCTATTTCTCGCGACCCTGCGGATGGTCAACTCGCCGTTCGGGCGCGTGTTGCAGGCGATCCGCGAGAATGAATATCGCGCCGAGGCGCTGGGCTATCGCGTGGTCAAATACCGCACGATTGCCACCTGCCTCTCCGCCGGGTTGGCTGTACTTGCAGGGGCGCTCTATGCCCTGTGGCTGCGCTATACCGGACCGGATACCACCCTATCGTTCAACATCATGCTGAATATCCTGCTGATGGTGGTGATCGGCGGCATGGGCACGCTCTATGGCGCCGTCATCGGCGGTACCCTGTTCATTCTGGCCGAAAACTATCTGCAAAAGCTGCTGGGTGTCGCGGCCACGCAGGTGGAAGGTATTCCGCTGATCGGCCATATCCTGCACCCGGACCGCTGGTTGTTGATCCTCGGCGTGCTCTTCGTGCTTAGCGTTTATTTCTTCCCTACCGGGATCGTCGGCAAGCTGCGACAGTCGGCGAAAGCGTAAGGCAGGATCGGGGGCTTCGGCCCCCGAATTTTTTAGACGCCGTAAAACTCGCGATACCAACGCACGAACTTCGGCAGCCCGACAGCGAGCGGCGTTACTGGCTCGAAGCCCAAATCGCGGCGGCTTTCGGTAATATCGGCGGCGGTTTCATAGACATCGCCCGGCTGCATCGGCTGCAGGTCGAGGATCGCTTTGCGCCCCAAGGCTTCTTCCAGCAGGGCGACGAAATCCGTCAGCTTTTCCGGGTGATTATTACCGAGGTTATAAATCTGGTGCGGTGGTTTTACCCCCGCATCCTGCGGCGGGCGATCCAGCGCCGCCAACACCCCCGCGACAATATCGTCGATGAAGGTAAAATCGCGCCGCATATCGCCGCGATTGAATAGGCGGATCGGTTCCCCGGCCAAAATGGCTTTGGTGAACAGGAAGGCTGCCATGTCGGGCCGCCCCCATGGGCCGTAAACGGTGAAGAAGCGCAGCCCCGTCGCCGGAACCCGGTAGAGATGGGCATAGGTATAGTGAAACAGCTCATCCGCCTTTTTGGTCGCCGCATAAAGCGATAGCGGCGTATCCGTACGGTCCTGGACCGAGAAAGGCGATTTTTCCGCGTGCCCATAGACGGAGGACGACGAGGCATAGACGAAATGCTTCAGCCCCGGCAAATGCCGCGCCGCCTCCAGCAAGTTAATCTGCCCCTGGATATTGGCGGCGATATAGGCGTGCGGGTTTTGCAGCGAATAGCGCACCCCCGCCTGGGCCGCGAGATGGATAATCTCGGTAATCCCGCTGCTGGGCGAAACCAGCGCAGCGACCGCCGCCGTATCGGCGATCTCCAGCCGCTCGAACCGAAACCCCGGCTGATGGATGAGGTGCTGGAGCCGTGCGTCCTTCAGCGCTGGATCGTAGTAATCATTGAGGTTATCGACCCCGAGAACGGCCCGCCCTTGCGCCAGCAGCGCTTGGCAGACATGGAAGCCGATGAACCCGGCGGCGCCCGTCACGAGAATCGTCATCGCGTCCCTCTCAGAGTGTCCAGTAACGCCGGTCGGGCGGCAGCGCCTTACCGCGCCAAACCCCTTTGATATCGGCAATCAAACCGCCCGGTTCGACCGCCGCCGCCCAGTCGGCAGGCCCCCAGCCGATAAACGCGCGATGGGCGACCGCCAGCACGACGGCATCATAGGCGCGCGGCGGCGGCAGAAGCGTGACGGGTGGCTTGCCGAGCAGATGTTCAAGCGCGGTCGGATCGGCACAGGGATCGGCACAATCGACGGCAAAGCCCCGGGCCGTAAGATCAGCGGTCAATTCCAACGCCTTGCTATTGCGCAGATCGCCGATATTTTCCTTGAACGCGGCCCCCAACACGAGGATGGAGGCGCCAGGGGCAAGCTGTGCCGCAATCTGATCGGCGAAAAATCCGGCCATCGCCTCATTGGTCTGGCGCCCGGCGAGAATAGTCACCGGTGCATGGCCCAAGTCTTCCGCCCACGTGGCGAGATAGTAGGGATCGACGCCGATGCAATGGCCGCCGACCAACCCCGGCACGAACGGCAGGAAGTTCCACTTGGTCCGCGCCGCGTCCAGAACGTCATAGACGGGAATATCCGCCGTGCGCAGGATCATCGCCACTTCGTTGATGAAGGCGATATTGATGTCGCGCTGGGCGTTCTCGATGGCTTTAGCAGCCTCCGCCACTCGGATCGAGGGAGCAATGTGGATATTGCCACCATTCACACTGCCATAGAGCTGAGCAAGCCGTTGCGCCGTCGCGGTATCCTGCGCCGCCACGACTTTGGTAATCGCGCCCAAACCGTGGGTCCGATCCCCCGGGTTGACCCGCTCGGGAGAATAGCCCAGCGCGTAATCGCGCCCAGCCACTAGGCCGGATTCTTCGCCAATCCACGCCGCGCACTGACCTTCGGTCACGCCGGGATAAACCGTGCTTTCGAACACTACCACGGCACCGGAGGCCAGCACGCGCCCAATGGTGCGCGATGCGGCTTCCAAGGCGCTTAGATCCGGGCGTTTTTCCCCGTCGATGGGGGTCGGAACCGTGGCGATCAGGCAATCGCAGCCGTGCAAATCCGCCTCGGCGCCCGTAACGGTCAGCCGATCCTGCACAGCGGCCAACGCCGCATCGGGCACTTCGCCGGTCCAATCCTGCCCAGCGGCCAGCGCCGCCACCCGGCGGGCATCAATATCGAAACCGACCACCGAGTGGCGCGCCGCCAGCGCCACCGCCAGCGGCAGGCCGACATAGCCTAACCCCAGAACTCCGATCCGCTGGAAGCTCATTATTGACCGAACTCGCCCAGATATTTGAAGGCGACGCGCACGAAGAAGGTCTGATCGTTGCGCAGATCCTGGTCCGACAGCTTATCCCGCACGTAGGAGCCGAGGATGGCGAAACATTCATCCTCGTACAGAATGCCAAGCCCGGCCGAACTCAGCTTATCCTTCTTCAAATCGTAAGACACCATCGCATAGGCGCGGTAGAATTCCGAAATCTGCACTTGGCCCGACGCAACCGCCGTGCGCGGCGAATCGATCCCGATCCCCGGGAACAACCGATCGTAATTGACGTAGGAAAGCGACAGGCTGTTGAAGCCGCGATAGATCGTCGCGCCCATTTCTTCGCGCTGCGGGGTGCCGCTATCCTTATCCAGCCGGAAGCGATAATTGAAATCGATCCAGGAACCGGGCGACACTTTTACCGCACCGACTACATCCGATTGCCGTTCCTCCAGCCCCGACCCTTTTGGATAGGGGTTAGTGCCTTCCGACAGACGATAAGATTGACCGATCATCGCCGAGGCCGAGGCGCCGCCATCGGTCTTCACTTCCGCGCGCAGGCCGTAATCGACACGGCTGCCGCTATCGATGCGATCGCGGCCTGGGAAGCGGCGGGGCATGAACAGGTTCACGTCATCCAACTCGACGACGCGGCTGTCTTCGTTCGGGATCTTGCTCTTATTGCCGCCGGTCGGCCCGGCAACGACGCCGACCTTGGGTTCGATCAAGAAGGTCGCCCCCGATTGGCGGCTGATCAGCGGATAGGCCCAGGTGGCAGCCAACTGCGGATGCAGGCGGCTTTCTTCCCCCGAGAAGCTGCGCCCATTGGCCTGGGGCAAATTATTCACCGAATAAACATCGGCCTGAACCGTCGCCGAAAAGGCGAAGACATGGCCGCCATCGGTAATCAACGGCAGATGATAGCCGGTCGTGGTGGCGAGGCGCGTGCTATCGGTGCCAAGCTTGCGGGAATACGACAGGATATCCGCATCGAGCTTCCAGCGCCCGCCGAGACTATCCGCATCGGAGACCAGCGAGGCCACCGCCGCCGGATGGATCTTGGCAATCGTGTCGCGGTTATCCTCCGCGCGCAGCGTTTGAAACGCATAGCTGCTGAGGCCGAAGTAGGAGCGCCCGTAAAAACCTTCCGCAAAAGCCGTCGAGGTCAGCGCGTTCGAAACCTGATACCGGCCCTTGCTGGTAAAATCCGGGCCGATCTTATAGCGGCGCAGGTATGTCCGGTCGGTTGCACGGGCGATATCCCACCCCGCGCGCCAATGCTCGCCCAAGTCGAACCGGCCTTCAGAGGCGAAGTTGCCGCGCCAATCAAGGCCCGGCGGCGTCGGCTTATCGTCGAACACGGTATCGTTCAGGAAAGACCCCGCCACGCGGATTTTACCGTGCTCGAAGCGCTGGCGATATTCCGCTGCACCCAGCAGGGCTTCCTTCGAGTAAATCCGCGGCTCGACCGTCACGTCGCTGCTATCGTTGATAATGCCGTAATAGGGCATTCCGAACACAGCGCCGAGCTTGTTGGAATAGCCTACCGTCGGCGTTAAAAAGCCCGAGCGGTTCCGCACGCTTGGGTCGGGATGCGAGAAATAAGGCGCGTAAAACACCGGCACGCCCGCCACTTCCAGTGTGGCGTCGCGGTAGTGCAGATCGCGCTTTTGCTCGTCATGGACAACCTGACGGCCCTTAAGCTGCCACAGCGGCGGCTTGCTGGGATCGTCTTTACACAGGTTGCAAGGCGAGAAAACGGCGCGCGTCATGACTTTGCGGTTGCCCGCCAACCGCTCCATCCCTTTGGCGACGATGCGGGAATTATCGATCAGCAGCGCCTTGAAATTCTCCATGATCGCATTGGAGAGATCGTCGGAGATTTGCAGATAGTCGGAAAAGAATGTATCGCCCGTCGGCTCCAGCATCACGACATTGCCCGATGCCGTGACCAGTTTGCGCTTGCGGTTGTAGCTCAGCACATCCGCCTTCACCACCCGGTCGCCCTGGCTGATTTCAACCGAACCCCGGGCTGTAACAATGTCATTGTCGCGGTCGTAGATAACCTCGTCGGCTTCCAGCAGAAACTCGCCCTTTGGGTCTACCGGGGCAACGGCAGGGCGTTGGGGGAGCTGATCGAATAGGACCGACGGGCCAACGCGCTGGGCAAGCGCGCTGGTGCCGAGGAGGCTGGCGGCGAGGCCGAGCATCGGGGCGATGACCCAAGGGCGGCTGAGGGCATCCCGCCCGTTCCCGCGTCCCATCGTCCCGGCGAGCCTGATGCGCACCAAACCGTCTCCTCTTTTCGAAAATCGCGCTGCACCATGCCACCAAATTTCAGCGCGCGCCAAGCAGAAACCGGCCCCTATCGGTAACGGTGTGAAGCACACCGCAACAAGTTGCAACACGTCGCAACGGGGGGAAACAAAACGTCGCTTTGCAGGCAGGGCGCCGATATGGCACGGTCCCCAGGACAGAACACAACCAGCGGGAGTGCTGAATGTCTCAGATCACGGCTATCATCCTGGCTGCGGGTTTGGGGACGCGGATGAAATCGGCGCTGCCAAAAGTCATGCACCCGGTCGCCCATCGGCCGATGATCCGCCACCTGATCACGACGTTGGAAACAGCAACCCAGGGCGACGACCTGCGCATCGTCGCCGTTATCGGCCCCGATATGCCCGTGCTAGAGGCCGCCGTCGCCCCGCATCCCTTCGTTATTCAGCATGACCGGCGCGGCACCGGCCATGCCGTGCAAATGGCGCTGCCCGAACTGCCGGATAGCGGCACAGTCTTGATCCTGATGGGCGATGCCCCGCTGCTACGCCCGGAAACCGTCCGCCGTTTGATCGAAACCCGGCAGACAAAAGGGGCGGCCCTCCTCGTTGGCGCCTTCCGCCCGGTCAATCCCACGGGCTTTGGACGGATCATCCAAGCCGCCGACGGCAGCATTACCCGCATTGTCGAAGAGAAAGACCTAGCGCCGGATCAAAAGGCTATCCCCCTGTGCAACGGCGGGATTTACGCCGTCGATGCCGCCCGCCTACCCGGACTGCTGGCGCGCTTAACGCCGAATAACGCCCAGGGCGAATTCTATCTGACCGATATTGTCGAGCATGCGGTTAGCGATGGCGCCTTGGTGCTGCCGCTCGACATTGCCGCCGACGAAATTCACGGCGTCAATTCCCGCGCCGACCTTGCCTTTGTCGAGGGCATCGCCCAGGCGCGCTACCGCGCGGCGGCGATGGCCGGGGGGGCGACGCTGCTAGATCCGGCCAGCGTCTATTTCGCCGCCGATACCAAGATCGGCCAGGATGTGACCATCGGCCCAAATGTGGTTTTCGGTCCCAGCGTCACCGTTGCGGATCGGGTGACTATTCACGCCTTCAGCCATATCGAAGGGGCTACGGTTGCCTCCGGCGCTATTATTGGCCCCTTCGCCCGCTTGCGCCCCGGCGCACAGATCGGCGACGGCGCCCATGTCGGTAATTTCGTTGAAGTGAAGAATGCCGTTTTAGGCGCAGGCGCCAAAGCCAATCATCTCACCTATCTGGGCGACGCGGACATTGGGGCGGGCGCGAATATCGGCGCCGGAACGATTACCTGCAATTATGACGGCATTAATAAACATCGCACTATAGTTGGCGCGGGCGCCTTCATCGGCTCGAACAGCGCGCTTGTCGCGCCAGTCGTCATTGGTGACGGGGCCTTGATCGGCGCAGGCAGCACGATCACGCGAGACGTTCCTGCCGATGCGCTTGCGGTCGTCCGGGGGGAGCTGGTGCAAAAAGAAGGGGCAGCCGAGCGGTTCCGCGAAACCCGCCGCGCGGCCAAAGCCAAGAAGAAGGACTAGGACCATGTGTGGCATCATCGGCATTCTCGGCACCGAAGACGCGGCCCCGCGCCTGATTGATGGGCTGCGCCGCCTGGAATATCGCGGCTATGATTCTGCCGGTATTGCGACGCTTGTGGACGGCAAGCTCGACCGCCGCCGGGCGGAAGGTAAGCTGCGCAACCTGGAGCAGGAAGTCTTCAAGCACCCCCTGCCCGGTCTTCTAGGCATCGGCCATACCCGCTGGGCTACCCACGGCGTCGCCAATACGACGAACGCCCATCCGCATATGAGTGACCGGGTCGCCCTGGTCCACAATGGCATCATCGAAAACTTCCGCCCGCTGCGAGCTGAATTGGAGGCCAAGGGTTTCCGCTTCGAAACCGATACCGACACGGAAGTGATCGTCTATCTGCTGACCGATCTGCTGAACCAGGGCCTGAGCCCGAAGGCGGCGATGGTCCAAGGCATGCAGCGGCTGGAAGGCGCTTTCGCCATCGCCGTGCTGGTGACCGGGGAAGAAGGTCTGCTGATGGGTGCGCGGCGCGGCTCGCCGCTTGCTGTCGGTTATGGTGACGGCGAAATGTATTTGGGGTCGGACGCGCTGGCCCTCGGCCCGTTGACCCGCCGCATCGCCTATCTCGAAGAGGGCGATATCGCCATCCTCACCCGCGACAGTGCCGAAATCCTCAATGAAAAAGGCGAGACGGTCGAACGGCGCATCCAGATCACCGAACTGTCGGGCGCCATCGTCGGCAAGGGCAACTATAAGCATTTCATGGAAAAGGAAATCCATGAACAGCCCGCCACGGTCGGCGAAACCCTCAATGGGCTGGTGGATGCTGGAACGCGCGGCGTCGTGCTACCCGATCTCCCCTTCGATCTCGGCAGCCTCGACCGCGTTACCCTGGTCGCCTGCGGCACCTCCTATTACGCCGCGATGGTGGCGAAATATTGGATCGAAAGCCTCGGGCAAGTGCCGGTCGAACTCGATATCGCCTCGGAATTCCGCTACCGCAACGGGCCGGTGCTGCCGGGCAGCCTTGCGATCTTCGTGTCGCAGTCGGGGGAAACGGTCGATACGCTGGCCGCCCTGCGCTACGCCAAAGCCAAGGGCGCCCATACAGCCGCCGTAGTCAATGTGCCGACCTCGGCAATGGCACGCGAGGCCGATTTGGTGTTGCGTACCCTGGCCGGGCCGGAAATCGGCGTGGCGACGACCAAAGCCTTCACGGCGCAGCTTTCCGTCCTCGCCTGCTTCGCTACTGCCCTCGGCCGGGCGCGCGGCGTTCTGAGCGCCGAACGGGAAGCGCAGATCACCCAGGCGCTGATGGAAATTCCTGCCCGCCTTGCCGAGGGGCTGGTGAAACTGCCGAGTGCCCTGACCGCGATTGTCGAAGAAGTCGCCGAAGCGCGTGACGTGCTCTACCTCGGGCGCGGCCTGTCTTATCCGCTGGCAATGGAAGGCGCGCTGAAGCTTAAGGAAATCAGCTACATCCATGCCGAAGGCTATGCCGCTGGGGAAATGAAGCACGGCCCCATCGCTTTGATCGACGAAGCGGTGCCGGTCATCGCGCTGGCACCGGAAGATAGTTGGTTCGAGAAAACCGTTTCCAACCTTCAGGAAGTGGCGGCGCGGCGCGGGCGGGTGATCGTTTTCACCACCAAAACGGGCGCGGAGCATCTACGCCCCATCGCCGCCCATGTGGTGGAACTGCCCAGTATCGATCCGCTGGTAAGCCCGCTGCTCTATGCTTTGCCGGTGCAATTGCTGGCCTATTACGTCGCCGTCCGAAAGGGTACCGACGTTGATCAACCGCGCAATCTGGCGAAAAGCGTCACGGTCGAGTAAACCATTCCTATGATTACGCCGGTCATCCTTTCCGGAGGCGCGGGAACGCGCCTTTGGCCCCTGTCGCGCAGCCTCTACCCCAAGCAGCTTCTGCCGCTGGTCGGGGCCGAATCCATGCTGGTAGAAACCGCCCGCCGCTTCCCGGCGCCGGAGTTCGCCGCGCCGCTGATCATTTGTTCCGATCAGCACCGCTTTATCGTCGCCGAACAGGTGCGAAAGGCGGGCATTACGCCGAGCGGCATTATTCTGGAGCCGGTCGGGCGCAACACGGCCCCCGCCGCCGCCATAGCGGCCCTGGCCGTCGCCGAGCGCGACCCGCAGGGGCTGCTGCTGCTCGCTGCCTCCGACCATGCGATGACCAAGCCGGAAGCCCTGCGCGCGGCGTTGGCCTGTGGCGAAGCGGCAGCCAAAGCCGGGCGACTCGTGACTTTCGGCATCCAGCCGACGCGGCCCGAGACCGGTTATGGCTACATCCAGCGCGGTGCCGCCCTCAGTGACGGGGTATTCGCCATCGACCGCTTTGTGGAGAAGCCGGATCGGGCGACCGCCGAAGCCTATATCGCCGACGGCGGCTATTCCTGGAACGCCAGCCTGTTCCTGTTCCGCGCCGATATGTTCTTGGCCGAACTCGGGCAGCATCGCCCCGACATTCTGGCAGCCTCGGAAACCGCCTTCCGCGCCGCCGGACGCGACCTAGATTTCCTGCGCCTCGATAAAGCTGCCTTCACCGCCTGCCCGAGCGAGAGCATCGACTATGCGGTGATGGAGAAATCCACCCAAGGCGCGGTCGTACCGGTCGATCCGGGTTGGAGCGACGTGGGCGCCTGGACTGCCCTATGGGAAATCGGCACCCCCGACGCCAGCGGGACGGTGTCGGCGGGCGATGTCTGGACCGAAGGGGTCAAAACCTCCTACCTGCGTGCTGAACCGGATGCGCCGCTGATCGCCGCCGTTGGGGTAGAAAACCTCGTCGTGGTTTCGACCCGCGATGCCGTGCTGGTCGCCAGCAAGGACAAGGCCCAAGACGTCAAGAAAATCGCCGAAAAGCTGAAAGCCGCCGGGCGCAGCGAGGCCGAAAGCCACGCCATCGTCTACCGCCCTTGGGGCAGTTACGAAGGGCTGGTCGCCGCCGAGCGCTATCAGGTGAAGCGCATTGTGGTGAAGCCGGGCGAGAAATTGTCGCTGCAAATGCACCATCACCGCGCCGAACATTGGGTGGTGGTCGCCGGGACCGCCAAGGTGACGCGCGGCACCGACGAACATCTGATCTTCGAAAATCAGTCGATCTATATTCCGATGGGTGAAACCCACCGGCTGGAAAACCCCGGCAAAGTGCCGCTGCACCTGATCGAAGTGCAGTCGGGCGCCTATCTGGGGGAAGATGATATCGTCCGCCTCGACGATAAATATGGCCGCAACTGACCGGGCGACGGTCAGCGCGGTGCTGGTGTCCTATCGCACCGGCCCCGCGCTGTTTCAATGCCTCGACGCCCTCCGCGCCGAACCGGCCCTGGCCGAAATTCTGCTGGTCGATAATGGCAATGATGACGCCACACTCGACCGGCTGCGCGCCTGGGACGATCCGCGTCTGCGCCTGATCACGGGGCACGGCAATATCGGCTTCGCCGCCGGGTGCCATCGCGGTGTCGCGGCGAGTGGGGCGCCGTTCTTGCTGATGCTGAACCCCGATTGCCTGCTGGCCCCCGGCGCGGTTCCCGCGCTAGTGACTGCTTTGGCGACCGAAACAAAACCGTGGATCGGCACCGTCCGCCTGCTGGAAGCCGATGGGCGAGAACAGCGCGGCTGCCGCCGGGCGGCGGGCACGCCGTTGAATTTCTTCATCGAAGGGCTGGGCCTTGGACGGTTTTTCCCGCGCCTGCGCCTAAACTGGCATGGGAACCCGCTGCCTGAGGGGCTAACCGCCGTCCCGGCCCTCTCCGGCGCCTTCATGCTGATGCCGCGCGCCACCTGGGATGCGACGGGCGGCCTCGATACCGGCTACTTCCTGCATCTGGAAGACCTCGATCTCTGCGCCCGCCTGCGCGCCCTTGGCGGTCGCTGCTGGTTCCTGCCCGCCCCCGCCTGCACCCACATCAAATCCACTAGCGCCGCCGCCGCCTGGGTGGTGGAGAACCATAAGCTGGCGGGGTTCTGGCGCTACTTCCGCCTGTGGTATCCGCGCCCCTGGCTGTGGCGGGCTACCGTCTGGCTGGCGCTGGCGGCGGGGATTTCGGCGCGGCTGGTGATGAAGCGGCGTTAGGCGCTGCGGCGTGCGGCGGCGCCCCAAAGCTCCGACCCCAGGGAGCCTTGCAACAGGCCGGGAATATAAATATCAGCATTAAGACGGGGGAAAAATACGGCCAGCCCGGACGGCGATATTTCGGCTTCGCCAAGGTCCGCATCGGTGGCTGTCTCAAACCCTTGGGCCTGCTTGGGTGAAAAACTGACTTCCACCCCGTTGGACAGCGAAATAACCACCCGGCGGGTGTGACGGTTGAACCTGACCTTCACCGCGCGCGGCCAGCGCGCGTGTTGGGCTTTGCTGCGGGCTTCCGCCACCTCGATATCGCTGTCAGTAAGCTCCATGAATGTCACTCCAGGCGGCGCAGAATTTTCCGAGGCTCCGCACGATATACTCGCGAACGCCCGTCAGCACTTTAGCTTTAAATCCCAGGCTTTCCCGCAGTTCGATGGGGCCAGACGGACAGTTCAGATTAAAAACCGCCTCCATGCCAGGACCAATGACATGCACATGCGAAGGGCGATGGTCATTGGTATAAATATGGATGCGAAACGGCTCTAAACCTCGGTCAATACAGGGCACAGGATGCTCCGTCGAACTTCCTACCAAGAGTAGGATCAATCGGAAGCCTTAGCAATCACTCCCACCGCGCCGCCGCCGCATCATCCTCGGCCTTGGCGTCCACCCAGGTTTCGCCGCCGGGGCCTTCTTCCAGCTTCCAGAAGGGTGCTTTGGTCTTCAGCCAATCCATCAGGAAATCGGCGGCCTCGAAGGCGGCGCGGCGATGGGCGGATGCGGTAGCAACGAAAACAATCGGTTCCCCCGCCAAGAGCCGCCCAAAGCGATGGATGACCAGCAGCCCTTGAAGCGGCCAGCGCTTCGCGGCTTCCTCGGCAATCGCGGCCACTTGGGCGTCGGTCATGCCAGGGTAATGGTCGAGCGTCATGGCCGTAAGCGGCTGGCCAGCGTGATCCTGGCCGCGCACGAGGCCGGTGAAGCTCACCACCGCCCCTGCGTCGGGGGCGGACGCGGTGAAAGCCGCAAGCTCTGCCCCCGGATCAAAGGCCGCTGCCTGCACGCGGGTAACGCGCATCGGCTTAGCCCCCAGTAACGGGCGGGAAGAAGGCGACCTCGTCCCCCGGCGCGAAGCTGGCATCGAGATCGGCGAAGACCTGATTGATCGCGGCACGGATGACCGAACGGTCCTCGAACACCGCCGCGTGACCGGGCGAGAGGGTCGCGAGATAATCGATCAAGCCATTGAGCGTGGTCACCCCCGGCGGCGGGGCCACCGCCTCTTCCGCCCGATTGAGGCGGGAGCGCAGCCAGGCGAAATAGCGCACGCGCATCGGTTACTCCTCGGTCTTGGGCTGGTCCATATGGCGCAGGCCAGCGCGCAGATAATCATACCCGGTGATAAGGGTCAGGATGGCCGCCGCCGCAAGGCCCAGGTCGCCGATTTCTTCGATATAAAAACCGCGCGGCCCATACTCGCCGACCATGACGACGCCGAGGGCCACCATCTGAATGCCGGTCTTCCATTTGGCGAGGCGGGAGACGGGAACCGAGATGCGCAGGCCCGCCAGAAACTCCCGCAGGCCCGACACCAGAATTTCCCGCCCAAGAATGATGAGCGCCGCCACAATCATCGGCCCAGCAATCCGCTGTTGGCCCACCAGAACCAGCAAGATCGCCGCGACCAGCAGCTTATCGGCAATCGGATCGAGAAACCGCCCAAAGTCGGACTGTAATTTGCGTTGCCGGGCGATATGACCGTCCAGCCAATCGGTAATGCAGGCGAGCGCATAGACAAAGGCTGCGCTCCACGCCCCCCAGGGGCCGGGGATATAGAGCAGGATGACCACAATCGGAATAGCGGCAATACGCGAGAGCGTTAGCAGGTTCGGCAGGCTATACATCCGGGGAAACCACCCTTTGTTCTCGCAAGGCCCGCAGGCGCGGCATTCTAACTGCCGCCGTGGAAATGGTCATAGATTTTTTTGGCGACGGTTTTGCTAATCCCCGGCACCTGTTCAAGGTCAGACAGCCCGGCGCGGGTGATCGCACGGACCGAGCCGAAATGGTGCAGCAGCGCCTTGCGCCGGTTCGGACCTATCCCCGGCACCTCATCAAGCTCTGACTTGATCTGTGCCTTCTGGCGCTTGGCGCGGTGGGTGCCGATGGCGAAACGGTGCGCCTCATCGCGCAGCCGCTGGATATAATAGAGCGCCGGGTCTTGCGGCGGCAGTTTGAACGGGGTCTTGCCGGGCAGATAGAAATCTTCCCGCCCCGACTCGCGGTCCTGGCCTTTGGCGATACAGACCAGCGGCAGATCGGCAACGCCAACCGCTTCCATCACTGCGACCGCCGCCCCCAATTGCCCGGCGCCGCCGTCGATGACGACGAGATCGGGCCAGGAGCCGCCCTGCCGGTCCGGGTCTTCCTTCAGCGCGCGGGAAAAGCGGCGGGTTAGCACTTCCTTCATCATGCCAAAATCGTCGCCGGGGGTCAGGTCTTCCCCCTTGATCGTCCACGTGCGGTAGGCGTTCTTCTGGAATCCATCCGGCCCGGCGACGATCATCGCCCCGATGGCGTTGGTGCCTTGGATATGGCTATTGTCATACACTTCGATCCGCTGCGGCGGCGCGGGCAGCGCAAAGATCCGCGCCACTTGATCTAGCAAGCTGCGCTGGGTGGCTTTTTCCGCGAGGCGCCGCTCCAGCGCGTCCTTGGCATTGGTCACGGCGTGCTTGACCACATCGGCCTTGCTACCGCGCTTCGGCACCTGGATCGACACTTTCCGCTCGGCCTTCACCGAGAGCGCTTCGGCCAACCAGCCTTCTTCCTCCACAGGATCGCTGAGCAGCAGCAGCGGCGGCGGCAGGCGTTCGTCGTAAAACTGCGCGATAAAGGACGCGAGAATTTCCCCCGGCGTTGCCTGATCGTCGTGGGCGGGGTAATAGGCGTGATTACCATAATTGCTGCCGTTGCGGAAAAAGAAGACCTGCAAGCAGCTTTGCCCGCCGATTTGGGCCAGGGCGAAGACATCGGCATCGGCGAAATCCAGCGTGTTGATGTCTTGGCGCTGTAAGATCGTTGCCAGGGCGCGGATGCGGTCGCGGAACTTCGCCGCCGCCTCATAATCCAAAATCTCCGCCGCCGCCTGCATCTGCTGGGTCAGCTTCTCGTGAATATCGCGGCTGCGGCCCAATAGCACCGATTTGGCGCTGTCGATCAGATCGCCATACTCCGTTTCGCTCACCTTGCCGACGCAGGGGGCGCAGCAGCGCTTGATTTGATATTGTAGGCAGGGCCGCGTCCGCCCAGAAAAAATCGTATCGGAGCAGGTGCGCAGCAAAAAGATGCGCTGCAAGGCCTGCACGGTCCGCTCCACCGCCCCCGCCGAGGCAAAGGGGCCGAAATAGTCACCCTTGCGGTTCCGGGCGCCGCGATGCTTGGTGAGCTGCGGATAGGCATGGTCGCCGGTGATGAAGATATTGAGAAAGCTCTTATCGTCGCGCAGCAGCACATTATAGCGCGGCAGCAGCTTTTTGATCAGATTGGCTTCCAGCAGCAGCGCTTCCACCTCGGTATGGGTGGTGATGATCTCCATGCTGGCGGTTTCGGCCACCATGCGGCGAATACGAACCGGCAGCCCATTGGCGTTGGTGTAATTGGCCACCCGCCGCTTTAACTGCCGCGCTTTCCCGACATAGAGCACATCGCCGTCAAAACTTAGCATCCGGTAAACGCCGGGGCTGAGCGGCAGGGTTTCGACCACGCGCGCGATCACCCCAGCCCCCCGGTCGAAGGATACGGGCGGGCGGGCCGTCGGGACGACGATGGTATGATTTTCGGGCGGGGTCGGAGTGCTCATGAAGGGATAAGAAGACCGAGTCGCTTGCGAATCAAGGGGCTGGCGGCAAGGGTTGCGACAATCCACGATTCCTGTGGATAAGTCTGTGGAGAAGGGTCGGATAGACGGGCGGGAGCGGCAGGACTCTAGGCGACTCGGAGGGTTGCTCAAGAAATAGGCAAATTCTACAAGTCATTGATTTTTCTAGAATTTACTGATTCCGAAACAACGCATTCCGGTGTCTGGGTCGGCTGGCAGACCTGAAGAGTCGGCAATTTATTCCTTGACAGGGATTCGCCCCGAGCTGTGCACAATGGCCCTTGACGGGGGCGCGGAATTCGCGGTTGGGCGGGTCATTTGCGAACCGCTTGCAGCCCTGCGCGGTCAGGGCGCGCTACGTTCGATCTCCACACCCACGGCGCGGGCATCGGGCATCACGGCGCGCTTTTCCACCCGCACGCGGGCGGTGCGCACCCGGCCATCGGCGAGGCACAAACGGGCGATGCGATCGGCAAGGGTTTCGACAAGGTTAACCCGGGTGCCGGTCACCAGACTGCGGATCTCATCGGCCAAAGTGGCATAGCAGACAACGGCGGCCAGATCGTCCGCCCCCGGTTCGGTTTCCATCACCAGCAGATCGACCGAGACGGCGATGGGTTGCAGCACGCCCTTTTCTTCGGGATAGACACCGATATCCGCCATCATCTCCAGATCGTGGACATAAAGGCGGCGCAGCCCCTGGGTTGGGCGCAAGGGCATATCGACGCGGCCAAGCGTAAGACGGGGCGACAGCGAAACATCGGTCATGGGCGCATCCTGAACCGGCAGACCGGGACAGCCCCGGTTTGTTCCTACCCTCTAGCCGCCTTCGCTGCGGCGCGCTAGTGTCATTCGCGCCTAAAAAGGGGATAGCTGCTATGGGAATTCCGGTGCTCGATCATCCGCTCGGCGGGGTCCGCGTCCACCGGGCCGATTACGATTGGCCGACGGACGGCGCCCGCCTGGAGCTCATCTCGGAGTATCGGCCGGCGGGCGACCAGCCGACCGCCATCAAAGAACTGGTGGCCGGTGTGCGGGCCGAGGAGCGTAACCAAGTGCTGCTGGGCGTGACCGGGTCGGGCAAGACCTTCACGATTGCCCATGTAATCCAAGAGGTGCAGCGGCCCACGCTGATCTTAGCGCCCAATAAAACCCTGGCGGCGCAGCTTTATGGGGAAATGAAGAGCTTTTTCCCCAATAACGCCGTCGAATATTTCGTCTCTTACTATGATTATTATCAGCCGGAAGCCTATGTTCCGCGCAGCGATACCTATATCGAAAAGGAAGCGACGATCAACGAGCAGATCGACCGGATGCGCCACGCCGCCACCCGGTCGCTGCTGGAACAGCGCGATGTGATCATCGTCGCCTCCGTCTCCTGCATCTATGGTATCGGCTCGGTCGAGACCTATTCGAGCATGACGGTCGATCTCGCGGTCGGGAAGAGTTTCGAGCGCACGCAGCTTATTCGCCGCCTGACGGAGCTTCAGTATAAGCGCAACGACGCGGGCTTTGGGCGCGGCACCTTCCGCGTGCGCGGCGACACGATCGAACTCTTCCCCGCCCATTACGAGGATCGCGCGTGGCGCATCTCGCTGTTCGGTGACGAGATCGAAGGGCTGCACGAGATCGACCCGCTGACCGGCGAAAAGATCACCGCCCTCAATGATGTGCGCATTTACGCCAATAGCCATTACGTCACGCCGCGCCCGACCCTCAATCAAGCCATCAAGCAGATTAAGCAGGATCTGAAACTGCGGCTGGAGGAGTTGGTCGCCGCCAATAAGCTGCTGGAGGCGCAGCGGCTGGAACAGCGCACGCAGTTCGATCTGGAGATGCTCGAAGCCTCCGGCTTTTGTGCGGGCATCGAAAACTATTCGCGCTACCTGTCGGGCCGCAATCCCGGCGAACCGCCGCCGACGCTGTTTGAATATCTGCCGCCCGATGCCCTGCTGGTCATCGACGAAAGCCACGTCACCGTGCCGCAGTTGGGCGCGATGTATAAGGGCGACTTTGCGCGCAAATCCACCCTGTCGGACTATGGCTTCCGCCTGCCCTCCTGCCTCGATAACCGCCCGCTGAAGTTCGAAGAGTGGGAGGTGCTGCGCCCCTCGACCATCTTCGTCTCCGCCACCCCCGGCCCGTGGGAATTGGGGCAGACGGAGGGGGTTTATTCCGAACAGGTCGTGCGCCCGACCGGGCTGACCGACCCCGTGTGCATCATTCGCCCGACCGAACATCAGGTCGATGACCTGATTGCCGAGTGCAAGGCGGAGGCGGCGAAGAATAGTCGCGTGCTGGTCACCACCCTCACCAAAAAAATGGCCGAGGCGCTGACGGAATATATGACCGAAGCCGGGCTGAAGGTCCGCTACGTCCATTCCGACGTGGATACGCTGGAGCGCATCGAGATTATCCGCGATCTGCGCTTGGGCGTCTTCGATGTGCTGATCGGCATCAACCTCCTGCGCGAGGGGCTGGATATTCCCGAATGTTCCACCGTCGCCATTCTGGATGCCGATAAGGAAGGCTATCTGCGCTCCCGCACCTCCCTCATCCAGACCATCGGCCGCGCCGCCCGCAATGTCGAAGGCCGCGCCCTGCTCTACGCCGACCGCATCACCGCCAGCATGCAGGCCGCCATCGACGAAACCAACCGCCGCCGCGAAAAGCAGCAGGCTTATAACGCCGCCAACGGCATTACGCCGGAAACGGTGCGCAAATCCATCGGCGACGTGCTGTCCTCGGTCTTCGAGCGCGCCGACCATCTGACCGTCGATGCTGGGCCGGATTACCAGATGGGTAAGGATTTGAAGACCCATATGGCCGAGCTGGACAAAAAAATGCGCGACGCCGCCGCCAATCTGGAATTCGAAGAAGCCGCCCGCCTGCGCGACGAACTCCGCCGCCTGGAGGCGCTGGATTTGGGGCTTCCGGCGGGGGACGCAAAGCCGAAAGCGGGCAGCGCCCAAGCGGCGAAGGCCAACCGGGGACGGCGGAAGGGGCGGTCGTGAACCGCGTCCGCTGCGCGATGGTGGGGAGGAAGAGGACGCTACCGCCCAAGAGGGATCCTGCGCCTGATCGATCTGCTGGCACCGTTTGGGCATACGGATGCGATGATTGCCGACCTCAAGAGCGTCGTGCCCGGGATTGAGATCGGGGGGCAGGCGTCGTGAGCCTGAAAGGTTGTCTCCTCTATAGCTTTGCCGCGCTTGTTTCGGGTGTGGGACTATTAATAGTGAATGCTGAGTTGAATAGGCCCGTCATGCTTGATCCCGTTCGCGATCTAGACGTGCCGTTACCGTTTCGCATCGGCAGCGATGGCGATGTTTTTCGTGTCCCCATGNCGTCGTGAGCCTGAAAGGTTGTCTCCTCTATAGCTTTGCCGCGCTTGTTTCGGGTGTGGGACTATTAATAGTGAATGCTGAGTTGAATAGGCCCGTCATGCTTGATCCCGTTCGCGATCTAGACGTGCCGTTACCGTTTCGCATCGGCAGCGATGGCGATGTTTTTCGTGTCCCCATGGGGTATTTTGAGGATCGCTATATTGAACAATCACGAGCGTCTCAAACGCCCATTTTCTATGCAATTAGGCTCCGTTTCTGGTTCTCTGACCTCAGTTATGAACCTAAGGCAGGTACTCAATTTGGGTGGGACGCATATCCCGATCCGAAATATAGTGATCGGCAGGGTTACGATAAATCTGAAGACGCTTTGATATATTTTTTTATTAAGAAAGTTGGTTTTGGACGTGACTATGTACCGCCCTGTCAAAAGGCAAAAAATCGGATGGGAAGTAATTTTCTCGATGATAAAGGTTATGGGGAAGGGAATTGCGAAACCGGCGGAGAAAAAATATTTCTTGATCCGGGTTACATCGATGAAAAATGCGAATATTATAGATCTATTGAATTAAATCAGATCATTACATCTTGCTCGCTCCTTCGGGAAGGCGTTGAACACCGAAGCATTTTTGTTGATACGTCGGCCGACGAGCGCGGGTATTACTATACTATTTGGTTAAAGTCACCTTTTGCGAATCGAATAGATGAAGTCGAATCCAAGATAGCGGTTCTTATCAATCGGACACCTCGAAAAACCCCTCGCGTCGGGGTTGGTGACGTGATTCG